>NZ_CP054010.1:1049107-1398810 GCF_013267595.1 Prevotella melaninogenica
AACGTGCATGGGTATTCTCTACTGACGGTCAGACTGTAAAGAGCTTGGTTAATCCAAAGTCTTTCAATACAAATGAGTTGCCAGCAGGTGTTTACCTCGTTAAGATGCAGAACAACAATGTTATCCGTACACAAAAGATTACGATTAAGTAATAGGTGATATAAAATGAGGTTATCTGACTTGATTCTATCGAGTCGGGTAGCCTTGTTTTGTTTGGTAGGTAAGCTTTCTGATAATAAGTATGTCCGATAAAACGTGGCTTTTGTTAGCGTAGTGCAACCCTCGTCTTATGAACAGTGGAATGTTCCTTCAGCATCTTTTTTAATGGTGCGGAGCATCCGCACAAGTGGTGTTAAGCCTTCGCACACGATGTGTTAAGCATGAATACGACGATTGGAAATGAGAGACGTGAGGCACAGTTGACACCTATAAAGCTATCGAAAGACAGGTAAAGTCTACTAAGCGGTACCAACGAAGGATACAGTTCTCGGGCAACGTCTGTTCTCCTAACGAGTGGAGGCAGATCTAAACGGTAATAAGATTTATAATTATTCAATAACATTAAAACCCAAATCAATTATGAGAAGAATTAATTTACTTCTTTTTGGTTGCTGCCTAATTCCATCAACCTTGATGGCACAGGAACTTAAGAGCAACTACATTCAGTGGGGCTTTGAGTCTCAGGAGTTTCCTTCAAGATTGAGAAATTGGTCTAAATCAAATCCAAGGATTAATGATGACGACAATTTCTTCATCTCTCGTGTAAAACCAAAGGTGCGTTTCCGCAACCCTGACACACAGGTAAGAACGGACATTACAGCGGAGAATGACAAACGTCTGATAGCTTGGCTGCCATGGAACGTGCCAAGTAAGAACGCTCTTCCTGATGGTGTCTTCGATTCTGAGGTGTTCTCAATGTGGCCATACGTTACACACTGGGGCGACTGGAATTGTGGCTTAGGTCGTATTCCTGCAGCACTGTTGGACGTAGCACATAAGAATGGTGTGCCTGTAACATCGGTTGCTGGTATTCCTTTTGGTAATTTAGATGGTGGCTGGAGGTCTGCTTTAGAGACCCTCTCAAAAGTTGAGATTGACAAGGCTGCTGCCTACATGAATTACTATGGTTATGACGGTTTTGGTTATAACTCAGAGTACACAGAGATTTATACTCGTGGTAGAGTGACGAAAGCAATTAAGGATTTCCATGTTAATCTGAATAAAGCAATGAAGTCGCTTAACCCTATTTTCGAGAATGTCTGGTATGATGGTACACAAGAGAATGGTAATCGTTACTTTGATCAAGGATTGACAGATAATAACAAGAATGTGTTTGGTGAAGGGGGAAGTGAGGCGGCTTCATTGTTCTTCAACTATAACTGGAATCGTACATGGTTGTTAAGTCAGTCTGTAGAGAAGGCTAAAGAAATCCATCGTGACCCATTGTATCTCTATGCAGGTATCAATATGCAAGGTGGTGAACCACACTCAACTCCTCGTTGGACATTGTTGAAAAACTATCCAATCTCTATCGGTCTTTGGGGTGCTCACTCTCAGAATATGTTCTTTGAGAGCCGTGGTGAGAAGGGAAGTGACCCTGAAACCAAGCAGCGTACCTATATGTTGCGTACAGAGCGTTGGTTCTCAAGCGGTTCACGTAACCCTGTTAACAACCTTGAGATTGATAATAGCTTGAATTACAATGCTGATAACTTTGACTTTGCAGGTATGTCTTCCATGATGACGGCACGTAGTTCCATGTCATGGAATCTAACCGAAGAACCATTCATCAGCTATTTCAACTTGGGTAATGGTAAGTTCTTCAACTATGATGGTGAGCGTAAGAACGACCGTCCATGGGCTAACGTAGGTGTTCAAGACTACTTGCCTACATGGCGTTGGTGGTTTGCTAAGAAGTTGTTAGGTCGTCAGCCTATTGATGTCCCAGATGATGGAACAGGTTTGGATGCCGAGTTTGTATGGGATGATGCGTATCTTGGTGGTTCTACAGTACGAATCTTTGGTAACACTCCTAAGGAGTATCTCCACCTCTTCAAGACTGACTTTGAGTTGAAGGCAGGCGATAAGATCACTTTCCGTTATAAGGTGAAGTCTGGTAAGTCAGATGCTTCTTTGGTCCTTCTAACAAAGGATAATGTAAATGCCGAGAATGATTATAAGGTATTGAATGCTTCTAATGAAACAGACGAAGATAAGTGGGTAGAGAAGACCTTCACGGTTGATGGTAACTTAGCAAATAAGCACCTTGCACTCGTTGCATTGAAGATGGAGAATGCAAATAACCTTAATCTCTATCTTGGCGAGTTCTCTATTGTACGTGGAACATTCGAGAAACCAGAAATGCCACAGGTTGTATCTACAGCTTTGTTACACTCTGCACAGAATGGTGTTGATGGTAAGATTATCTTCAACATGCCTAATGATAAGAGACCGGGTGAGCCTTGCTACAATACTGATGTGAAGACTTCTCTCTTCAAACTCTGGGCACAACAGGGTAATGAAAAGCCAATCTTGATGGGTGTAACAACCTCTTGGGCAGGTATGTACTACTCTGTTCCAGTTAATCTTGAGGGTGAGGGCACTATTAAATTTGGTGTTTCTGCCGTATCTCTTGATATGAAGAAAGAGAGCGACATAGCATGGGGCACAGAGCAACATAATATCTTTAATCGATACGATTACAGCGATGAAATCAAGGCAGACAAATCTATCATCAAGCCTAATGAGGAATTTACTATTGCTTATGTAGACCCACGCCATGAAGTAGGAGACTGGAAGATTGAGCATAATGGTGTAGTTGTTAAAAGCAGCGATCAATCTAAGAAGATCCATGTTGATGGTTTAAGTGCTACAGGTTTCTATGATCTTGTACTTACAGGCAAGGTGAATCAAAATGGTCTTCGCACCGATAAGGAAGTAAGATACTCTAACTACATTCAGATTACTTCTGAAGCTGTTGGTGCCGTTCCTCATATCAATAAGCTCACAGCTAACAACAGCGAGACAGATATCGAGGTTGTTCCTAACAGCGAGGTAACAATGCAGTATGTAGGTAAGAAGGCTGACGGTTCTGGTTCAAGAGGTATCAAGACACTTGAGAAGCCTGTAGGCGTTAAGGTCTCTGAACTTGGCTTGACGAATAACAATCAGCCTTGGTCACTCGCTTTCTGGGTGAAATTCAATAGCTTCTCTGGTGGTACTCAGATAATTGATATGCGTAGTCCGGGTATTGCCTGGCCACAGAACAACTGGGGTACAATGTGGTCTACATACGATCCTAACACTGGTATCTATGAGTTGACACTCCGTGCTAAGAACGGCGGTGGCTCTCCAGAGTACAAGCAGCGTTGGAAGGTTGACTTTGTTCCAGGTGCATGGACACACTTCACATTGGCTATGGACGGTAATGGTACTAATACCAAACCTATGCTTTACATTAATGGTAAACAGGCTGAAGCTACAACTTGGAGCTATGGTACCGATGGTACAGGTCTCTGTCCTCAAAGATTTGTTAATAATGGCTGGTGGGATTCTAACATCCTTGGCATTAGTCTTGGTCGTCATCAAACAGCTGCTATGAATGCAACCATTGATGATGTTAAGTTCTATGACAAGTATCTCTCTGAAGCTGAGGCTACGAAGTCAATGATGTCAACAGACCGCAATGAAGAAGGGTTGAAGGCTTATTGGGACTTTGAGGAAAATGCTGATGGTGACTATTACTTTACAAGTAAGGTGGGTAATGCTAAGTTAGCTCATGGTGAATTACGTGCAGGACAGGGAGAAGGCGTATCTGCACTCGTACCAGACGCTCCAACTTACGATGCTGGTAGTCCATTCGTATCTGGTAACTTCCAAGTAAAGACTACAGCAGAGTGGACAGCTAAGAAGGCTACTATCGTTTCACAGAATGGTACTGATATGGCTGGTACAGCGAAGTTGAAGTATGCTAAGGCAGGTGACTATGAGGTTACATTGACCTTGAAGAATGCACATGGTTCTGACACTCGTACCTTCCAGGTAATCAAGGTGAAGGCTGATCCAACAGGTATCAACGGCACTGAGGCTGCTGACATGAAGGTTTACGCTATCGATCGTGATGTCCTCTTCGACGTTGAGACACCAGGTAACTACCTCGTTCAGGTATTCTCTACCAATGGTCAGATGGTAGCAAGTAAGGCTGTTTCTGTCAATGGTGCAGAGTCTGTACGTCTCCATCTTGGTGCTCAGGGCGTTTACGTTGTGAATGTCAAGAAGGACGGTAAGACCCTCCGTACAGTTAAGTTTATCTGTAAGTAAATAATTCTTTAAGTGCTGGAAGGAGCTAATCTCCTTCTGGCACTTTTTGTTTTATCCTTTTATCTATTAAGAACATTTAATCTTTAAACCCGAAAGCATAGCTAAATAGCATAATTGCTAAACAGAGACAAACCTTATATAGTTATATGCTTATAGCTGTATAAACCTAAAATTATTTATAAACTAAACATTTATTATTCATGAAAAGGATTACTTTATTTGCATCCTTGGCATTGGCAAGCTGCCTCACTGTGAGTGCACAGCGTACGCCAACACACCCATTGGACATCCAGGATGCTAAGTTTGAGAACCTGCCAAACTACCTTGAAGCGTGGTTGAAAGGCGAGATGAAGCAGCCACAGGGCGTCAGCGAGATTGACGACCAGTTCTTTATCTCACGTGTTCGCCCACTCGAGCGTATTAAGGACGGTGACTATCAGGTGCGCCAAGGCGTGAAGCGCGATCGTAAGATGTGTCTGTGGACACCGCTTGACGACCCTACCGCTCAGTGGAAGGCGCTCCCTCGTTATTGCTTTGAGGGCGATAACTTTAGTTTGTGGTCATACATTGACATCCACGGAAACTGGACTTCACCTTGGATTCGTTCTACCGCAGGTCTGACTGACGTTGCTCATAAGAACGGTGTTACCGTGGGCTGTGTGATGTCTATTCCTTACGGCAATACGGTTTACCCAAGTCGTTGGAGCTATGACAACTATGGTCGAATTTTATACCAGCTTACTCAGAAGAAGAACGATAAGTTCGTCTATGCAGAGCCATTGGTTCGTATGATGAAGTTTTATGGTATCAATGGTATTGGTTTTAACTCTGAGTTCCATACCAGTGCGTCTTCTATGACTTTATTAAGCGACTTCTTTGTGGCATGTCATAAGGAAGCAGAGAAACTCAACTGGAAGTTTGAAGTACATTGGTATGATGGTACTGGAGATGATGGTCGTATTCACTTTGATGGTGGTTTGGGCAATCACAACAAGAAGATCTTCGGTAACAAGGACAATATTGCTACCGATATGCTTTTCGCTAACTACAACTGGGGACCAAGTCATCTGAGAGGTTCTGTAAGTACAGCACAGAGTTTGGGTCGTAGCAGCTTCGATTATTATGCAGGCTTTGATATTCAAGGTCGTGGTTTGCGCCAGCCAAGTTGGAGCGCATTGTTAGACAATGATATCTCAATCGGTTTCTGGGGCGCTCATAAGCAGAGCCTTATCCACCAGAGTGCTACCGACAATGGTACATCTGATATTGCTATTCAGAAGACTTATCTGAAGAAGCAGGAGCTTATGTTTAGTGGTGGATATAACAATCCAGGTCTGTTACCAGCCATCAATACGGATTGTAATTTGGCAAATGCAAGCTTAAAGAGCTTCCATGGTCTTGCTACCTTCCTCACAGCGAAGTCTACTATCCAGCAGGTTCCATTCGTTTCACGCTTTAACCTTGGTAATGGTTTGAGCTTCCGCAAGGATGGTAAGGTTACCTTCAATCACAAGTGGTACAACCTCAATACGCAGGATTATATGCCAACATGGCGTTGGTGGATAACTGACGGTGCTGATCAGGTAAACACAGGGAATATCAATAGTCTTGCAAAGGCAGAACTTACCTTCGATGATGCTTACTGGGGTGGCTCATGTTTGGCTATCTCTGGGCAGACAGCATTCTCACGTGTGAAACTCTTTAAGACAATGCTTGAGGTAAAGCCAGACTATGAGTTCTCTGTTACCTATAAGACTATCGCAGACAAGGACACACATGCTAAGTTCTTTGTAGCCCTGAAGGACCACGTCACCGAGTATAAAGAGGTGGCATTGCCTGCTGTTGAGGCTGTAGGCGAGTGGAAGACTTTCAGCGTAAAGGCTTCAGACTTAGGTTTGGCTGCAGATGATAAGGTAGCGATGATGGGTCTTGTTGTTGAGAATACTCCTGCCAACTATGAGTTGCGTGTTGGTGAGATGGCGCTCCGCGACAATGCAAAAGACTTCGCTACTGTGGCTCCAACGATCAAGAAGGTTGAGATTCTCCGTGGTCGTTACAACGCTTGTGACTTCAAGATGCAGTATGCTTCTAAGGAAGAATCAGGATGGGATAAGACTTATAACGATGAGGTAGGTACATGGTATTATGAAATCTATTTCCAGCAGAAAGACCAGCCACAGCAGTTGCTTACCGCTACAACCTCTTGGGCTGCCTATGTAGTTGATGCTCCAATGGTATCAGGTGCCGACAAGCGCGACTGCCGTTTCGGTGTACGTGCCGTATCTCCTGATGGTAAGAAGGGTTCTGACATTGTTTGGTCAGAGTATAAGAAGGTTGAATACAACCAGCCATTGAGCGATGTCGTTGCTGACCGTCCTGTTATCAAGCCAAACGAAGAGTTCACACTCAAGTATCTTGATGACATGGTTCCTGCTGCTCAGTCATGGAAGTTGAAGAATGCAGTTACTGGTGCTGTTGTTGCTCAGGGCGAAAGCGGTACAAGTGCTAAGTTTACTGTTGCAACAGAGGGTACATACGACCTCGTTGTTATGGATAGCAACGGTAAGGAAAGCGTTATTCGTGGTAAGGTAAAGGTTACTCCAGAGGCTACAGGTGCTGTTCCTCAGATTACTGATATCACTGCTGACAAGACAACAGAGAAGGTAGGTCAGAACGTAACTTACACTTACGAGGGTCGTCTCGGTGAGGGTAAGGCGTCACGTGGTCTTGAGATTACCGACCCTAAGATGTTCCGCATCCCTGGTGATGTTCAGCAGGGTAAGTCTTATTCATATGCTCTCTGGTTCAAGGCAGACAAGTTCAGCCACGATAGTCAGGGTACAAACCTTATCAATAAGAACTCTATCCATGACAAGTGGCCACATAACAACTGGGGTGACCTTTGGGTAACTATTCGTCCAGAGTGGCAGGGTCATAGAACGAAGCATGAAGCGAATGAGATTTCGTTCAACACAATGGGTTGGACAGCTCACGATAATCCTTACGAGGAAGTGATGTCTACTGGTTACAATGTTACTCCTGGTGTATGGAACCATATCGTTGTAACACAGGATGATGGAAATATGCAGAAGATCTACTTCAATGGTCGTAAGGTGGCTGACCATAGCTTCACTGAGTCTAAGCGTCGTGAGGATGTAGTACGTACCGACGGACGTATTGATATCAGTCAGGTAGCTGACATCTTCATCGGTGGTGGTGGTGTTTACAAGAGTGGCTTCAATGGTGTCATTGATGAGGTGCAGGTTTGGAACAGACCACTTACAGATGATGAGGTATTGCAGGCGATGAAGGGCTACAAGGAAGGCGAAGTTCCTGCTGACTTGAAGGCTTACTTCACCTTTGAGGAGGTTGATGGATTGAAGTTTAAGAACCTCGGTACTGCTGGTAGAAACTATGACGGTTCTGTTGTCGTTGTTGCTGGTAGTGGTGGCGAGAACACCTCTGGTGCTTCTTATGTCGACCAAAAGCCTAACAACGATGTATTAGGCTTCCCTGGTGTTGTCGGTACATACGAGATTAAGACAGTTCCTACTTGGACTTTGGGCGATGGTGTTATCTCTTCATCTACTGATAAGACCGCTGTTGTTACCTATGCTGCTCCTGGTAAGAAGAATGTAACCCTGAAGCTGAAGAACGGTTGGGGCGAGGCTGAGAAGACTGTAGAGGAGATTGTTGAGATTACCTCTGAGGCTAACGCTATCGATGCAGTCGATGCTCAACTTGGCTTCTCTGTTTATCCTAACCCATTCGTTGAGAGCGTAAATCTGCGCTTTGCTGACAATGGTCGCTACACAATCAACGTACTCGGTACTACTGGCGCACTCCTCCAGAGCAATAGCTTTGAGGCTGCACAGGGTCAGGTCGTCAACGTAGCTATCACTGGCGCAAAGGGCATGTACCTCGTTCAGGTGCTTAAGAATGGTAAGGTTTACAAGACCGTGAAGGTGATTAAGAGGTAAAACAGCCTCACCCCCGTCCCCTCTCCGAAAGGAGAGGGGCGTAATTACCAAGATACCCCTATTGGTTAGGGAAAGGCTTTCTATCACTCCTAAGAAAATATAGTAAGGGGTGAATACTTGACATATCCAAGTAAATATAAGTAATTTCCTCACTCCTAAAAAATATAGTAGGGGTAAATTCTTGACATATCCAAGTAAATATAAATAATTTCCTCACTCCTAAACAAATTTGTTGAGGGCAAGTATTTTATAATTCCCAAGCAAATTGTATCCAGCACTCCCCCTCTCTGTAGGAGAGGGGGTTGGGGGGTGAGGTTTTTTTTTCTTTTTATTATTATGACCACACTCCCACAATCATCCTACAAGACTACCACATGGAAAGGTGGTGTTACACGTCAGATTTTTATTTCACCTGCTGATGGCGACTTGTCAGCACGGCAATTTGATGTGCGTATCTCGTCGGCTATTATCGATGATGTACAGAGCGATTTCTCTGATTTTTCGGGCTTCACGCGTTATATACTGCCCTTGGAAGGAGAGATAACGCTGATCAAAGAGGGACGACGTATCGCTTTGTCGCACACTGCTTTGTATGAGTTTGAGGGTGACGAGAAAGTTAGTTCGGAGAATACGCAGGGGGCTGTAGACTTTAATATCATCGTGCGACATGGCATTCGTGTCGAAGTGGGGATAATGGAGGATATAGCGTTCACGGACAATCGTCGAACGATTGTTTTTGCCCTCGAAGATTGTTGCATCGAAGGGAAGACTGTTCGCAAACACGATACGGCACTCCTTGACGAGCCTTTCAGCCTAAAAGGGAAAGCCGTCATTGCTCGATTTATGTAATAACGGATGGTCAGCATTGTTTGTTCTGACCATCCGTTTTGTAAATATAAATTCCTACTTCAAAAAATAAAGACGCTTAATAGCGATTGAATTAAGGCTCTTTTGGCTTGCAAAAGATGCCCTTTAAGCCTCTTACTAACGCCCTTTTAGACCCTTATTAAGCACCTTTTGAACTATACATCCACAACTGTCTGATAACAAAAAACTTACGAAGGTACTGAAACCATGATATTTTAACCCTATTTCCCACGCTCTACTAAACCAAAAAGTAAAAGAAATTCAAACATGGACTACGAATTTTTATCCTTTGTACTTTGAGATTTGAACCTTTTATCCTTTGAACTTTGAGGTTTGAACATTGAACTTTATGATATGAACTACGAATTTCTCGAATGACACGAATTATTTAGTAATAAGGATTCGCGTAATTAGCGAAATTCGTAGTGCTTTATTGGGAGTTGACGAGTGGACTGGTTTATGAGTTGACAAGTTATTTGCAGCAATAAACCACAGTTAACATCGGTAATCATAATTATGGATTATGAATTCTGAATTGTGAATTATGAATTATAGTATTAATTTATATTAAATCTTAATAGACTAATGCAATAAAATAAGTAGATGTATTCCTAAATTTGTTATCTTTGTAGCTAACATAAAAGCATAGTCTATGATAAAAAATATATTTACTCCTTTTCTTTTCACATTACTGCTCTCTGTAGGCTTCACCGCTCCGGTGCAGGCACGTGCAGCGATTGATTTGATTGACTTAGACGTTCAGACTATTTCAATCTCGGTTGTTGGTAACGTGTTGCATGTGGTTGGTGCTGAGAACGAACAGTTGGCAATCTATAATGTGACGGGTGTACGCGTGATGAGCGTGAAGGTTGACGGTGACGATAAGCACTATACGCTCAACCTCCCGAAGGGATGCTACATCGTCAAGGTGGGTAATGTAGTTCGCAAGGTATCAATTCGTTAAGGGGCTGTTAAGCACTTGACAATCAAAACCTTTTCTTGAAGAGTAGTGACTCCCCTCGATGAAGCTGAAGTGATTCGCCAGTTGGCGAGTCCCGAAGGAAGACAGAAGGTTTTCCCCATGATTGTTGACCAGTACAGCCAATCGCTGTATTGGAAGATTCGTAGTATAGTCCTTACACATGAGGATACTGACGACGTATTGCAAAACACGTTTCTCAAAGCATGGAAGAGTCTTCCGACCTTTCAAGGGAAAGCTAAATTGTCCACTTGGCTCTATCGCATAGCTATCAACGAGTCGCTCGATTTCCTTCGTCATCAAAAGACAGCAGCACTCTCCAGTGCTGATGCCGACCTCTCTGTAGCCAATCGCTTATTAGCAGACGACTACTTCGATGGCGATAAGAGTCAGGCAATGTTGCAGGAAGCCATTGCAACCTTGCCCGATGTGCAGCGCACGGTGTTCACACTTCGTTATTATGACGAGATGAAATACTCCGAGATAAGCGAGATATTAGGTACAAGCGAGGGTTCGCTGAAAGCCTCTTATCATATTGCTGTACAGAAGATTACTGACTACGTGAAGCGGTATGAATAATATTTTACCTTGATAATTAAACCATTCAGCCTTTCTGCAGTCTAAGTTATATCAAAGAAAAAACTTTATGGAATCAACGAATCACTTACAAAAGGAATACGGCACGCAACGGCCTTTCACAGTTCCAGAGAATTACTTCTCTGAATTGTCTTCCCGTGTGATGGCTCAGATACCAACTGAAGAGCAGAAAGAGGCGGTGGTGGAAGTAAAACCACGTCGTGCGATGGTGCATTATCTCCGCCCATTGGCAGCAGCAGCGATGACAATCGGGGTTGTGTTGGTAGGCTTCCTTGCTTATTATGAGTTTGATGGTGGGCAAGGGAAACATGCTTTGCCAAGCAGTCATTTGGCGCAGGGAGTGCACGAGGCATCGGCTTCATCAGAAGATGATTTCGATCAGGCAGCCGATTACTTCATGATAGACGAGTCGGATATGTATGCTTATCTGACAAGTGAAGAATAATAGAGGAGAAGGAAGTATGAAACACAAAAGAATAATCTTGTTGCTCTGTATCTTCTTCAGTGTGTCTTTGCTGCATGCACAGGGGAAGTTTGATTTTAACAGAATCAAGGCAGAGTCGCATAACTTCATTACTAAAGAGGCAGGACTGAGTGGGCAAGAGGCAGCACGACTCTTCCCTGTCTTTGATGAGATGCGAAGTAAACAGCGTGGCTATTTCGATAAGTTACGTGCTATTTATAGTGCAAAGCCGTCGTCAGAACGCGAGGCAATTAAGACGATTGAACAGGCTGACGCCTATGAAATACAATTAAAACAGATAGAACAGCGTTATCATAAGGAAATGCTAAAGGTGCTTCCTGCCACAAAGTTGCTGCGCGTGTTAGAGGCTGAACGCCGCTTCCACCGCCAGATGTTTAGGAAGATGGCAGGGAGGAGGTGATAAAAGCCTCACCCCCCAACCCCCTCTCCGAAGGGAGAGGGGGAGTGCTGGAAACGGTTTGCTTGGGGAATAATTAAAAGCTTAAGCCTAACTAATTTGCTTGGGAAATGATGAAAATCCTGATTCTAATTAATTAGCTTGGGAAAGCTTAACAGTCATTCCCAAACCTACAAGGGGTATCACGCATACTACTCCCCTCCCTATGGGGGAGGGGAAGGGGGAGGGGCCGCTTTTGTTGGTTTGCATATAACTAAATTATAATAATGAAACAACTTCATTCTCTATTGAGATTATTGATTGCCGCAGTGCTTTTCATTGGAGCGGGTAATGTCGTGTATGGACAAGTCCCAGCTAAGAAACGAGAGTTCCGCGGTGCGTGGATTCAGTGTGTGAACGGACAGTTCCAAGGTATTGGTACAGAGGAGATGCAGCGTACGTTGCGTTATCAGTTAGACGAACTGCAGCGAGATGGTGTGAATGCTATCATCTTTCAGGTGCGTGCAGAGTGTGATGCGCTCTATCCAAGTAAGTATGAGCCATGGAGTAAGTTCCTTACAGGGCGTCAGGGTACACCTCCTTCGCCTTATTGGGACCCATTGCAATGGATGATCACAGAGTGTCACGACCGTGGTATGGAACTTCATGCGTGGATTAATCCTTATCGTGCAAAGACAAAGAATACCACACAGTTGGCAACGAATCATGTAGCAGTAACCAACCCAAATCGTGTTTTCTCATACGATGGACTTTACATCCTCAATCCTGCTCTACCAGAGAATCGCAACTATATCTGTGCAGTCGTTGACGATATCGTGAGCCGATATGATATTGATGGCTTGCATATTGATGACTATTTCTATCCTTATCCTGTTGCAGGACAGACCATTCCAGACCAGGCTTACTTCCAACGTGACAGACGTGGTTTCACCAATATCAACGATTGGAGACGTAATAATGTAGACCTTTTCATCAAGCAGTTGGGTGAGTCTATCCATCGTCGTAAGCCTTGGGTGAAGTTTGGCGTGTCTCCTTTTGGTATCTATCGAAATCAGAAGAACGACCCAAAGAATGGTAGTCGTACAAATGGTTTGCAGAACTATGACGACCTCTATGCCGACGTTCTTAAGTGGGTGAACAATGGTTGGATAGACTATTGTGTGCCACAGCTTTACTGGGAGATAGGCAATCGTGCAGCTGATTATAAGGAACTCATCGGATGGTGGAACCGCTATGCAGGCAATCGTCCGTTGTATATTGGTGAGGATGTACTTCGTACGGTGAAGTATGCTGATCCACAGAATCCTAACTCAAATCAGCTTCCTGCGAAACGTCGTCTGCATCAGCAGTGTCAGAACGTTAATGGAACGGTGTTATGGTATGCTAAGTCGGTTGTTGATAACCCAGGCAACTATGGTACACTCCTTCGCACAAACTACTGGCGTTATCCAGCTTTGCAGCCTTTGATGCCATTCATTGACGATGAGGCTCCATCGAAACCAAAGAAGGTGAAGGCAAGACAGGAGAGTGATGGCTACTATTATCTGACATGGAAGGCTCCACGAGGAGAGGGCTGGAAGGATGCTCCTTATCGTTATATCGTTTATCGTTTCTATGCCGGTGAGCCAATTAATCTCGATGATCCTTCAAAGATTGTGGGAATGCCTTACGGCAATAAGCTACGTCTTAATTATAAAGACGGCAGTACAAAATACGTCTATGTCGTTACTGCACTTGACCGAATGAGTAACGAGAGTCATGGAAAAAAGAAAAAAGTGAAGCTTTAGGCTTCACTTTTTTATATCTTCCTTTAAGATAAGGTGGCATGGAGTCAATGTTTTTACAAAATTATGCATAAAAAAGTCTTGAGACCAGAGATGGTTTAGTAGGGAAATATGGGGAAATAGGTACACAAAATGCGAATCATAAAAAGTCCTTCCAACCTTTGAAATGATAGGTATTCCCAAATAAGAAAGATACTATTACAGATACTAAAAGATTTGTTTTATTTAAGTGCTGTCACTTTTAACATTTCGTATATATTGCTGTAATATAACAAGTTAAGTGCCTACAATAAGTGATAGGAATGACAGAAAATTAAGTTTATGAATCGTTCGGTAAAATGAAATCGGTTAATTGATATAGATACTTTTTGCTGATAATATATAAACATATTTTGATCAATAGTTATATTACACTTTATCTGTTTGAAAGTGTCTATGCTTTTATGATTATTGTTCATCTTATTATTTAAATTATAGTTAATTAGGCTTAAGCGGTTGTTTATAAGTGAAAAAAATGCTATCTTTGCACCGCAAAAGATATAAAGTTATTTTAGAATAGTGCAAAAAAATGTGAAAAATAGCGGAAATATATTAGGATATATTGGTGTCCGATAAAACTTTTTTTTGGTTATCTGTGTTAGATAAAATAGACTTAAACTTATGATTTCATTAATTTATTTGGTTATTATAGGGCTTTCCTTGTCAAAATAGCACATTTTATAATGCTTACAGTTTAAAACTGAAAACCAAGCCCATGGATAAGTAAAACGGCTGCAACACCGATGGATAAAGAGATACAGAGCTTTCAGTTTATTTTTACCGGACAGCAATAATTAGGATACACGCGCTGACTTTTACACGCACTATATATAGTAGATTAAAGTTTTACGCAAAATGTTTAGGTGTTGTATCATCGATATAAAGTTTATCTGATTGGTTCATCATCTTAAAATATGGATGCAGAAGTTCGTGAGATACTCTCTGTAATTCTGATAATAAATCGTTGGTATAGATTAATCACTTTATTAGAAGAATATATAAACATAGAAAAATGAAGAAGAAAGTTTATGAAAAGCCGCTTGCTGAAATTGTGGTTTTTAATTCCGATGAGGTAATGCAGTTACCCGGCGCATCACAGATTGATAATGATGGAGATGGTATCCCTGAACAGAAAGGTCAGGGTAATGACCGTATTATCCCTGGAGATCCTGATGGAGGTATTGGTGCTAAGCCAAGTGCGCCATGGGAGAGTAGTAGTCATAGTATTTGGGAAGATTAATTATTAGTTTAAACTGAAGTAAATTTAAAAAGAATAGTAAATATGGCAAGACATTTTACACTTAAAACAATAGCCTTGTTCTCATTAGGCTTATTTTCCCATATAGGTGCAATGGCACAGGGGCAGAATGCAAACCACGTATGGAATGGTAATCCACTCAACAATATAGTTAATAAAACCGATGATATGGGTACGGTTTATCTCTATAATGTTGGTACGGGTAAGTATCTAAATACGGGAAGCTACTGGGGAACAGTGGTGATTGGCTTTAACGTCGGAATGACAACTCATGTTCAAACTACATCGACGACAGGTGTTTATACAATGACAGGTCCGCTGGAAACAACGGAAGGAAAGTATATTGCTTTTGGACGTCAGATGGATACTCCTGGATACGATAATTTTATCAACTATAACCGAGTATACGTTGACCGAGGAGTAGACTTCACAGATCATTATACTAATACCAAGCATAAGAATGGTATTTTGAATTGGAAGATAGAGAAAACAGGCGATGGTAGTAATACTTACTATATCCATTGCACCAATGACGAGACCCGTGCAGATATGGGAGGCGAAATCTATCTTTCAATGGCACATACAGGAACAGGAAAAACGTATGAAGTAACATATCCTCGTAATACTCCTGACGGCAATTACAGCAAATGGAAGTTCGTTACAAAGAAAGACTTGAAAGATGACTTTAAAGATACATATGCCTCAGATGAAGAACCTTCAGATGCAACATTCCTTATCTATGATCAGAACTTTGAGCGTGGTAATATCTATGTAGAACATTGGAAAGAAAGTGATGGTTTGAAATCGGCATACGCAAAGAAGAATGGACAAGAAATAAAGTATATTTTTGATCCATCTTCGTCAAATTACACTTACTATGTAGGAAATGGTGCTATATCAAGTAACTACTATATGGCACAGTATGCTGGCTACACCACGGCAAATGTACGTAATGTGGGCAATAATGCTAATGCAAACGGAAAAATTATCCAGTCTGTCCAAACCATAAAGAAAGGTTGGTATAAAGTAACTTGTAATGGTTTCTATAACAGGGGTAATGGAAGCAATATGGTCTCAAAGTTGTTTGCAAGGGTACAAGGTACCAATACCACTATTTCTAACGTAAGCACAGAGTTGAATAAATTCAACAAAGAGTTCAGCTATACTAAGGCTGATATGCTAAAGGTTTATGATGGTGCAAATCTTCCTACAGGTTCAGATCCTTTGATAAGTCCATACGTTAATGCTGGTATGCAGTTTGAAATGGGCAAGTATAACAATACGGTTCTGGTCTATGTTCCAAACAATAATTCTACATTGGATATTGGTATAGAAATAAGCAATTCTACGGACGAACTTGACTGGACTTGTTGGGATAACGTTCAGTTACAGTACTGTGGTAGTAACGATCTTGTTTTGGATGAAGGACAAGAGAATGTTCGCTATATCCAACTGCAGGTTAATCCTTCCACTTCTGGTACTCTTATTCTGAAGCGTACAATGAAGACTGATACTTGGAGTTCTGTCATGCTCCCTGTAAATCTTACAGCTGGTCAGGTGAAGACCGCCTTTGGTGAGAATGTAAAACTTTCACATCATCCTAAGCAGCATAACACGGTAAAAACACGAATTGAATTCAAGAGTGTTGACCTTAGCAATGATGACGATGTTGCTATAAAGGCAAACGAACTTTACCTTATAAAGCCAACGAAAGTACCTACTGGTTTTAACCAGGAAGATCCATATGAGAAGCAACTGAAAGATGGCTCGAAGATAAAGGTGAAGGCTCCTTACTACGTTATCAACAGTGTATCGTTAAAAACAGACCCTTCTACATTGGGTAACTATACTAATGGAGTAATTAAGGAGAGTGCTACGACATCTACAACAGCAGATGAGAAGTTGCAGTTCTGCGGTTCAGTTATCAATCAGACTGGTAACGTTGTTCCTGCAAACTCTTATGCTTTAGGTTCAAATGATGGTAAGTGGTACTTTACGCAGAATGCTCTTCCTGTTAAAGGATTCCGTTGCTGGATTGCAACAGGTTCTGAGGCGTATGCAAAGACTATTCGATTCTTCATTGATGGTATTGAAGAGGACATGGTTACTGGTATTGACAACGTTGTTGTAGAGAATAGCAATAATGAGGTGATGGGTACCGTTTACAACCTCAACGGACAAGTGGTTCGTGCTGGGGCTACCTCATTAGAGGGACTCCCTAAGGGTATATACATTGTAAACAACAAGAAGTACATTGTAAAGTAATACTTTTCAAGCATAAGTAACTATCAATAAATATTTTACCACAGTTTGGCATCTCTTTGCTGGACTGTGGTAAAATTGTTTTTATGGCTATCCAATAAACATAACCTCCAATCGGTTATTAGAGTCTTTACTGATTTTGCTTTATTTCTTTCTTCTGTTAAATGTGTAGATTGGAGATAAGATATATATTTGCAGGTGTATGATAATCCAGTATCAAATGGCTTACAGAAAGGATAAACTATAAAATAAGAAGTGCTAAAAAGGCAAATAGTTATGATGTTTATCTATGACCATGTCTTTCTGCCTACTACAAACAACTTATTCCCTTGTTTACCGATGTGTGTAAATAAATTTCGTCACCTCAAAGCCATACATGCTCTTTTGGCTTCTAAAAGATGCCCACTTAGCTTCCAATAGATGCCCTTTTGAGGTCTAAGTAACGCTCTTTTGAAGCCTAATTAAGCACCTTTTCTTGCGTTGGTCTGTAACTTGCTGATTGAGAATGAGTTGCAAGGTTGGTGGAAAATGCTGTTTTTTACTTAAAATGAGGCATAAAACCGCGTGTGTTTTGTAAATATATTTCAGATGTTCCGTTAGTCGAATGAAAGTTTATAACGTCTGATAGAAAGCCTCATACTGGCGGGCAACCTTGATATAATCATGATGTTTGCGTACATATTCATAGCTATCGCGGCGCAATTGTGGAATGAGAGAGAGATTATTGACGAGGCGAGTAAGCTCTCTAACACAGCTTTCGTAAGTCGGGAGGACATTGATGATAGGTCGGAGAGTGGGCTCATGGATGATTTCATAGTTCTCTGGCTCACCGCCACCGATACAGATAATACCATGTGCCATCGCTTCAAGGGGATTCATCGAGGGCGTATAGCTGTAGAGTTGGTCCATGATAGCATCCGAACCGAGCATCGTTCGCACGTATTCGTCAAAGGGTAGACCATTAACAACAGTGAGGTTGAGGCGGTCGGGATATTGCTTTTTCACCGTTTCTGCGGCTTTCAGCATGATGTCAGTCCCTTTATATACCGACCGACTCTTACTAATTCCAATAAAAAGATTCAACTTCTTGGGTGTTTCATCGGCTATGATAGGCGGTTCACCGACAACGATAGGGAAAGGGATGAAGGTTGTTTTCTTAGGGAAATACGGCTCGTAACAGCACCAATACTCGTAGAGTCCTGTCACGATAGCGTCGCATTGTTCAGCCATCAGCTGGTTCAGACGACCTTTTTCCGTATCAATCCAATCCTCTCTCTCGACTATCGCCTCCTTATTTTGGCGCAGTTCCTTACCGATATTGAAGTCGCTGTAACGCAGTGGCATCGTTGTTGAGCACGTGTTTACCCAATAATAATCCATGCCAAAGCCACAGAGCACAACTTTTTTGTTATGCTTTTTCAGATAATGAAAGAGTGGAAAGAGCCGTTGCGCCTTCAGTTCAAAGAATACAGGATTGATAAACTGTACGATGTCATAGCCTCGCAGACGGGGCAGTAGGGTATAGATTTTAGCCATTAAAAGCATACCACCTAACCTTCCCGACCGTCTGGAAACATCAATATCACGTGGGTAATTCTTCCAAAAATCCCCATTCGACACCACTGTTACGGTATGTCCAAGTTCACGCAAGCCTCGTGCCAGCGTGTTATGTACGTTGCTATATTCACCTAATAGTAGGACTTTCATAATTTATAATTCACTTCGTACAATTCATAATTCATAATTCATAATTCATAATTATGATTACCGAGTTTGCTATTATTGTATGATAGGCTGGGTAGTCATAAATATGAATTAATCATTTATCTCTGAAAGTTATCATAATTATCCATTGAGAACTCTGAGTTAGGGGTTGCATATTGCCAGCTATTGCGGTAATCATAATTATGACGTACTGATGAGAACTTCGTTCGAATAATTATGAATTCTGAATAACGAATTACAGCCTTTGATATTCTTCATTTCTTTATAGTTTGAAGAAGTCCTCAGAATAATCTTTATAGGTTTTACTTCTCTATTGTTCATGGCAAAGGTAACTTATAAATTACGTTTACACAAGTTTTATGGGTTGTTTTCTCCGTTGCTCCCTGCACCGACGGTGCCTCCGTGTCATTAAAAGGCTCCGTAAACTCCGTGTCTCCGTGTGAGATTTAGCGCCAAAAGACAAAGAAATATGTTGACAAAATGTTCGATGAAAAGGCGGAGGAAAAGACTAAAAACAAGCCGTTTCAACACCCTTGTAAGTATTTTGCTATCAAGTAGTTGCAAAGGTGATTCCCAAAAGGTGCTTAATAGGACTTCAAAAGGGCGTTAGTAAGAGGCTTAAAGGGCATCTTTTCGAAGTCAATTAGCCGTCTTTTAGAAGCCAAAAGAGCATGTATTGGTCTTGAACTATGTGAAAATAGTTTACAAGAATCAGTTGATAAGGGGATGAGCTATTCGTAGACGACAGATAGATACCGTATCTATTTGCGTTTTATCCCTTGTTTAGCCTTAACAGCATTATCAATGTCTTGCGCCCGAAACTGCTGTTTGTCATTCTTCTGAACCACTTATACTTACTTGTATAGTCCTTGTCGGGTAGCGGGAAAAGCCCATGTCGGGACAGACGTTGTAGCACATGGTCGAGATGCGTCTCGTTATGTGTCATCGTTATCACGTTGTAAATATGGTCCATTGTCAGTTGGGCGATGCGTCGTTCCATTGCAATACGCTCTTTAACAGGGAGATAGTCGACTCGCTCTTTCAACCGATAAAGTACCTGCTCAGCGTCAGAAAGGCGGCGGATGTGCCAACGCTTGTCACGTTTGTGCATGATAGACCCCTCACGTTTACGATAGTAATACGCCTTGTTATTGGTAAAATAAAGGTTCTCAGCACGTAACATGAGTTGTGGCGTAAACTCTTCATCCTCGTGAAGTATGCCTTTAGGGAAACGAAGATCGTGTAGAATCTCTTTGCGGAAAAGAGCTGTACAGACACTGCCCCGCAGGTTATTGTGCGTCATATACTCCGTTCCACTTATCGGACCCTCAGCATCAGCAAGCGGTTTTGAGGTTTTCTTGTCAGTTGACTGGAATAAAACCATATCCGTTTCGCGGTATCTGATGATATCTAAACACTGCTCATAGGCACTTGTCAGCAACAAATCGTCACCATCAACAAACTGAATAAAACTTCCTTCAGCCAGTTCAATTCCTGTGTTCCGTGCTTGTCCCAATCCTCGGTTAGGCTGCCTAACGTAGACAATGTTCGATGAAAGAGCAAGCAATTCGTTGATAGGCGAATAGTCCGCACCGTCATCCACGACGATAATCTGGCGTTCTGTCTCGTTCAGACTCAATGCCAAAATGCTGCTGATACACTCCTTTAGCATATCAACAGGCTCGCTATAGTAAGTCACGATGAAGCTTACGAGTGGCTTATCTTTCTTATTCTGTGAATAAACTGGTTGAGTTGACATAAGCGTTTTAATCCGATTAAGTGGAGAATAAAGAGTTTCAAGGTTCCTTTATAGGGCAGAACGGGTAGGATAGGGGCAGCATGAGTAGCCTCGTAGACATCCATTTGAATGTTAACCAATGCCTGATAGTAAGCAGGTGTCAGTTCGCCCCACAGCTTGAGGTGCTTAAGATGCGCTTCCAAGAGGTCGTTCAATTCCTTTCCTCCTGCCTGAGCGGTGATGCCCTTGTCGTTCTGACAATAGTAATACAAGCCCGCGGCAGTAGTTGCTACTACCTTTGCCTGCTGCAATAAGTAAGGATAAGTGTAGACATCCTCAAACACTTTGCCCTCTGGAAAGCGCGTCTGCGCAAAGAGTTCACGACGGAAAAGCTTATTACAAGCGTAGGTGTGGAGGTAAGCTCCGCCCAACCAATAGTCACGAATAGAACCGATTGTTGTGTCCGTAAAGGTCAGCAGTCGTTGCCTCGTCGCACTTCCGTAATACAACATAGCAGGATATTCAAGGATATCATAGTCAGGATGTGCTGCCAACACAGCCAACAGCGCATCGTATGTACCCTCAGCAACGAAGTCATCAGAGTCGACAAAGGTGAGATAATCTCCCGTTGCCACTTCTATTCCTGCGTTTCTTGCTGCCGAAAGACCCTTGTTTTTTTGGTGAATGAGCCTACAATTCCCCTTGTTAGCGGTCATCTCTTCGGCTATCTTCCCAGAGGAATCCGTCGACCCATCATCAATGAGAATGACCTCTATCCTCTCATCCATCTGCGTTAACACACTCTCCAAACATCTCTGGAGTGTGTCTTCAACGTTATAGATGGGGATGATGATAGACAGTCTCATGTAATAATTGTTTGATGCAAAAATAATAAAAAACTTTTAAATCCGTTAGTTAATGTGATGAAAAAAGCCTCTAATACTGACAGCTATTTGCATATCTTGAAGTACATCAGCCTCTTTGGTGGTGTACAGGTGCTGAATGTGCTGATTGGTATCGTTCGCAACAAGTTTGTTGCTATGTTGCTCGGACCGCAGGGAGTAGGACTTATCTCGCTTTTTAATTCCACAACCAAGCTCATCAGTGACTCTACGAACTTTGGAATATCTATGAGTGCTGTGCGCAATATATCAGAAGATTACGACCAGAACGATGAGGAGAAGCTGACGGAAGATATAGCCCTTGTGCGTTCATGGAGCCTGCTTGCTGCCTTGTTGGGATTCTTTATCTGCATTTTCCTGAGTCCGTTGCTTAGCCGTTACACCTTTGCGTGGGACGGACATACGCTTCATTTCATCCTTCTTTCTCCTTGTGTGGCATTGACTGCCTTAGCTGGAGGCGAGCTTGCTATCCTTAAGGGAGTTCGTAAACTGCGTGCCTTAGCTGCTATATCGGTGTATAACGTGTTAGGTGCCTTAGTCTTAACCGTTCCACTTTATTATTTCTTCGGTAATGCAGCCATTGTTCCTTCGTTGGTATTGATGGCATTGGTGCAACTATTATTGACAATAATGGTTTCTCGTCGGCTCTATCCTTTCCGCGTTTCCTTCCAAAAAACGTTCTTAGACAAGGGTTGGGGTATGATTCGTTTGGGTACAGCCTTTGTCTTTGCAGGCATCTTGGGCTCTGGTGCCGACCTGATTATACGCAGCTATCTCAATAATGTTTCGGATATAGCAACCGTCGGTTTCTATAATTCTGCCTTCATGATGACGATGGTTTATGCTGGTATGATCTTCTCAGCAATGGAAACTGACTACTTTCCACGCCTTTCTGGGGCAAACAACTTGAAGTTTACTTTTAATCAGATTGTCAACCGACAGATAGAAGTGACACTCCTTCTCATCTCTCCTTTGCTTACTTTCTTCCTCTTATTCCTGCCCCAGTTGATTCTTTTCCTTTATTCCGATAAGTTCCTTCCAGCCCTCAGCATGGCGCAAGTGTTGGTGTTGGCGATGTATATCCGTGCTATTCGGCTCCCTGTTGAGTATATTCCTTTGGCAAAAGGCGACTCAAAATCCTATCTACTTTTAGAGGGATTGTATGACATCTTCCTTGTTGCACTCGTACTACTTGGCTTTTGGAAGTGGGGACTCTTCGGTGCAGGAATGGGCATAGCAGGAGCTGGTCTGCTCAATCTTGTCTGTGTCTATGGCTATGCTTACGCTCGTTATGGTTATCGTCTGTCCTCATCGGTGATGCGCTATGCCGCACTTCATTTCTCAATCGGACTCCTTGTGCTTCTTTGTGTGCGTTCTGATGACGAGTGGATGCGGTGGGGCGTAGCCAGTTTGTTATGCCTTGTGGGTACGATAGTTTCTCTCCGTGTGATGAAAGCGAAGTCGGGACTATGGAATGCTTTAATCTCTAAAGTGAAGAATAAGTTTGTTCGCCATGCCAAAGATTAGTATACTTGTAGCCGTTTATAACACAGCAGCTTACCTACCGCAATGCCTTGACTCGCTGTTGTCGCAGACCTTGAAGGACATAGAGGTTCTTTGTGTCGATGATGCGTCAACGGATAAGTCTTTGGAGATTCTACATCAGTATGCTGAAAAGGACGAGCGTGTGAAGGTTTTTGCGCTAAAAGAGAACCACGGAATAGGCTATGCTCGGAACATGGCACTGTCCAATGCCTCCGGAGATTATATCTGTTTTGTGGACAGTGACGACTGGTTGGCTTCAACGGCACTTGAGAAAGTATGTGAAGCCTTCACCGATGAGGTTGATTCCGTACTCTTTCAGGTTGTTCATCATTATGCGAATGGAGAGGAAAAGGTCTTTCCTATGCCTCATTTCGACACGTTGTCAGGCGCAGAGGCTTTTAAGGAAAGCCTCACATGGAAGATACATGGTGTGTATGCAATTAGAGGAGATATCCACCATACCTATCCTTATGACGACACACTTCTGACCTATAGCGATGAGAATGTAACTCGTATTCATTATCTAAAGTCTCGCAAAGTAGCTTTTTGTGAGGGTGTTTATTATTATCGACAGCACACTTCTTCCACAACACATAACATCAGTGTTCGCCGTTTCGACTTTCTCTTAGCGAACGAGAGTATGCGTTGTCAGCTCCTTTCTTTGGGTGCATCAGAGGAGACTCTTCGTTGTTTTGAGACGGTGAGATGGCTCAATTTAGTGGGTCTTTACATGTTCTATTACCTTCATCGCCATGAACTCTCCCTAACCGACCGCCAGCATGGTTTGTCAGTCATGCACCATGTTTGGCAAACTATCAATCTAAAACAAGTAAACCCTTCAATCAAAAGAAAATTCGGTTATATGCCCCTCCGCTGTTCGTGGCATCTTTTCCGTTTGCAGGAGGAGGCTTACTTTTGGTTGAGGGGGATTGTAGGGAAGAATAAATAGCCTCACCCTCTACACAGATCTCCGCAATTTTTCGTAGTATAGATACTGTTTCCTTCGTAAACATTTGTATTTATGATATATTCAGTCCTTCCTTTTTGTGTTGATCGATGGCTAAAACCGTCCGTTAGAAGAGCTTTTTATTTTCTTGTTATATGTTGTTATTGACCTATAGACCAAAAGAAATCCTCCTCAAGCAGTGATTGCTTAAGGAGGAAAAGACTATTTCAAAACTTGTTTTTGAGTAAGGAAATGGTCTTTATTGATCTATGAGAAACTTTATTTATACTTACAAATAGAAAGTTGTCAGTTTGTTAGTTTGCATTTCAATATACCCTTATCCTGTAGTAAGTTCTTTACTTTACAGTTACGGTTATTGTACCTGCCAGCTTGTTCTTATCAAGCACGTTAACAGTTGTTGTTCCTGCTTTCACGCCCTTGATGGTAATCTTAGCATCCTTAACGGTAGCAGTAGCAATCTTACTATCCTTCACGTTAACCGTGTATGGAGCCTGACCTGTTTTGATGTTAACAACATCCTCCTTGCCAATGGCAATGTTTAAGCTTGTCTTGTCAAAGGCAAGTGGAGTAATTACATTGACAGAGATAGTTCCGAAGCGCTTGTTCTTGTCGGTAACTGTAATGGAAGCCTTGCCCTCCTTGACACCTGTAACGGTCATGACATTCTTGTCAACCTTAACGGTAGCAACCTTTTCGTCAGTAGATTTAACTGTGAAAGGTTGGGTTCCGTTACCAATAGTTACGTTTGCAGAGGCACTGGGAGCCACATTAACTGTAGTAGTACTGAACTTCAGACCAGTGTTTTTGTCACCATTGTCATCACTGCAAGATGCGAGAGTTACTGTACCAAGGCAGAGAGCTGCCATCACCATTGTTTTGAAAATACTTTTCATTTCCATTGTTTTAGTTTTTGGTTTATATAAGTTGAAAATAATCTTTTTATCGAATTGATTTCGCTTATATAAAAGCAACTTTCTAAATATCTTGCCTCGCATAAGAATAAAGTTTTGTTAAAAGTGTTTGTTTAGCAAAAATTGCTACATAATCTACTCCCTCTTTTATAAACTTCACTGGTGTAAATCTTTGGGAAAAGACAGTGTTGTAAAGCCTTTTGGGGCATACTATACCCCATTTTAATTAGGTATAATCCTCCCTTGTTAGAGACAATTGGATATAACAATTTCTGATTTTTACAACGTTAACTCGCTACAATCTATCTGTTACTTGCCTTGCCTCCTCTTATCATATATATGGAGTATATCCTTTTCTCTTTGCGCTAATGAAGTCTCCGCTTTGTTCTAACCTCCATTTATTTTGCTTTCCCAGTGTGACTTTTATAATTCATAATTATCGCTTTTATCAGTGTCAAAAACCTTGACGTTTTCTTCAATAAAATCCCTGAAATAAGGGTAAAAAACACGTATTGTGAGCAGGTTTGCAACTAACAGGAAATCAGGAGGTTATAAAACGCGAAAGTAGAAGGTGCTTATTAAGGGTTCAAAAGAGCATTAGTAAGGGTCTTAAAGGGCACCTTTTGGAAGCCAAAAGGGCGTTAATTCGAGTGCCACTTACGCCCTTTTAAAATTTAAGATTAGAATTTTCTTTACAATAAAGACTATGTGGTAAAGGATAATTCATCGGATTATACGATGGCAGATGAGGTAGAGGGAAAGGGGGACATGAAGTTTGTTCTTCTGAGATTTGGGCTGATGAACGAAAGTTCTTACATCATATGGCACACAGAGGGACGGAGGAGACGGAGTAAAGCCCATGCAACGGAGGTGCCGAAGTCACAAAGAGTGGCAGAGGTGTAGCGTACAGATTTCTAATAACTTTTGAGATTAATGTTTTAGATATAACGCCTCTCATAAAAGCCGCAAACTACCTCTGTTGCTCTTTGTGTCGTCGACACCTCCGTGATATTTATTGTTTTGTTTAATAATCCTCCGTTATCTCCGCTTCTCCGTGTGATATATGGGGTTAAGTTCTTATCTTAGGTGATATCCCTATCATTCTAAATTCCTAAAGCCCCATAAATGTACACAGTAGTACACATAACTCGTCTACTACTCGTTTACTTGTCTACTGTTAACTCGTTTACTTGTCTACTACCAACTTGTTTCCTCGTCAACTCGTCAACTTGTCAACTTAACTCATCTAATCCTGGAAGTAAACTCTCTTCACACGATTGCTGATAGTCGTCAGCACCTCGTATGGAATGGTGTCAAGCGTATCGCTGAGAACGGTGACAGGAAGGTGGTCGCCGAAGATTTCAACACTGTCGCCTTCCTTACAATCGATGCCAGTAACGTCAATCATCGCTACGTCCATACAGATGTTGCCGACGTACTCTGCCTTCTGCCCATTTACCAAACAGTAGCAGTGGCGGTTGCCCAAATGGCGGTTTAAGCCGTCAGCGTAGCCGATTGGAATTGCTGCAATCACACTGTCATGGTCGATTGTTCCCTTGCGAGAATAGCCTACCGTGTCACCAGCTGGTACGTTACGCAGCTGCAGGATGGTAGTCTTCAACGTAGAGATATTGTTGATTGTCTTGTTCGTTCGTGGGTTGATACCATACAAGCCTAAGCCCAATCGACACATATCCATCTGACGTTCAGGGAAGTGTTCGATGCCCGAAGAGTTGTCCATGTGGCGGATAATCTTATGGCTGAAAGCAGCTTGAAGCTTCTTGCTACCCTCATCGAAGAGCGCAAACTGATGAGCAGAGAACTCGTCGAAGTTGTCAGCGTCAGAGCCAACGAAGTGAGAGAAGACCGAACGAGGGATGATAGCGTTCTGTTTTTTCAGTCGCTTAATTAGTTCGTCCATATCCTTCTGTGGGTCAAAGCCTAATCGATGCATACCCGTATCAAGCTTAATATGAACAGGGAAGCCCGTGATACCCTCCTTCTGTGCAGCCTTCACGAGTGCGTCCATGAGTCGGAAGCTATACACCTCTGGCTCAAGGTCGTAGTCGAAGAGCGTCTTAAAGGAAGTCATCTCTGGGTTCATAATCATGATATTGCTTGTGATACCGTTCTTACGGAGCGTCACACCCTCGTCGGCAACAGCCACAGCGAGGTAGTCAACACGATGATCCTGTAAGGTCTTTGCTATCTCTACGGCACCAGCTCCATAGGCATCAGCCTTAATCATACAAACCAATTTCGTCTCAGGTTTGAGGAAAGAGCGATACCAATTGAGGTTGTCAACAACGGCATTGAGGTTTACCTCCAACACCGTTTCATGCACCTTCTTCACCAAGAGTTCTGTCAGTCGGTCGAAACCAAACTGTCGTGCGCCCTTCAATAAGATTACCTCATCGTGCAAGTTAGCGAAGACATCGCTGTGGATAAAGGAGTTGACGGTAGCAAAGAAATGCTTTTCGCCCAAATGCTTAAAGGCAGAACGCTGTGCCAAGAGCCCTTCACCAATACCGATAAACTTCTCAACACCACGCTTCTCGCAGAGGAAAGCCACCTTATTATATAGGTCTTTATCTGTGTCACCACTCTGTAAGATATCGCTCAGAATCAATGTGCGACGACGTCCCTTATGGTCAGGACGACGGTTCATGAAGTCGAGTGCAATATCGAGTGAGTTGAAATCAGAGTTATAAGAATCGTTGATAAGCGTACAGCCATGCTGTCCCTCCTTTACCTCCAAGCGCATAGCGACTGGCTCTAACTGTGCCATTCGCTCGCTGATAGTAGCAGGGGTGAGTCCTAAATGGAGTGAAACGACTGCGCAGGTGATAGAATTCTTAACGCTGGCATCGTCAATGAAAGGTAGTTTATATTGTCCTTCCGTCTGTCCTTTCCATACATATGAAACGGTTGTTTCAATGTCTTTCTTCTCGATAGCTTTGATATAGAAGGCTGCCTCCGTATTCTTTACAGACCAATCGAGCTTCTGACCCTTATAATCATACTGGCTTAAACACTGTGCCATCACCTCATTATCGGCAGAATAGACGATTGCCTCGGTGTCGTGGAAGAGTTTTATCTTCTCGTGGCACTTAGCTTCTAAGGAAGGGAAGTTCTCTTGATGGGCAGTACCTAATGTGGTGAAGACACCGATAGTAGGCTGGATAATGTCGCGCAAAGCCATCATCTCGCCTGGTTGACTGATACCCGCTTCAAACACTCCGACCTGTGTATTCTCGTTTAAGAGCAGTACTGACAGTGGAACACCTATCTGTGAATTATAGCTACGAGGTGAACGTGTGACCACCATCTGCGGAGAAAGCAACTGATAAAGCCACTCCTTGACCATCGTCTTACCATTTGAACCCGTGATGCCGACTATCGGAATCAAGTATTCATCGCGATGACGTTCAGCCAGTCGCTGCAAAGCTTCCAGCGAACCAACCACCTTCAAGAAGTTAGAATCAGGATAACGAGTTGCCCAATCCTCAGGCACTACCTCCACGACAAAGTTTCTTACACCCCTTGCATAGAGTTCTGGGATGTAATTATGTCCGTCGTTACGCTCAGTTTTGAGCGCAAAAAACAATGTTTCTTCAGGGAAACACAGAGAGCGGCTGTCGGTAAGTACAAAGCTTATATTTGCATCCTTATCACCATAACGGCGTGCGCCAATGAGCGTCGTTACTTTCTCAATAGTATAATTCATTACTATCTAAATTGTTTTATATCTTATGCAAAGATAATGAAAAGTCTTAATACAGCGTATTATCCTTGCTGTTTTTTCGTCTTATCATTTAATATAATATCGGTGAGCGCACTTAGGACACACTCCTTTTATCATATAATTGATGGATGATTGTTCGTATCCTGCAGGCAAATCGACCTGTGGAACGTGTATGTCATTGAGGCAATAGGTGCGATGGCAACGCTCACAATAGAAGTGTACGTGCATGTCTTCATCTTCTTCATCGTCATCGCTGAGACATAATTCGTAGCGAACTATATCATTTCCGTCTTCCAACTGATGTACTAAGTGTTGCTGTTTGAACAATGAAAGTGTACGGAAAATATTTGACTTGTCAATCGTTTGGATCTTTGCTTCCAACTCTTTCATAGAGGCTGGGTTGTCCAATCCTGACAGTGTTCGTGCTATGAGAATGCGATTTGCGGTCAGTCTAATACCATGTGCTTTCAGCAGTGCTTCAATCTGCTTGTCATTCATTTCTTCCATAGTTATAAATTCAATTCTATATTGGGATATTTTAGTTCCAACATCTTGGCTTTTTCCTTTGTTTTCTTTATGAAATCCTGATAAGCCGCTGCCTCTGGATTAAACGGGCGGTGCGCCAACGCCTCTTTGATAGGTAGCCATTCCTTAAGAAACTGTTTGGCTTCTGCGGAGAAACAGGTTGCCACAAGCTGTTCCCATATGTATTCTACAGCCTGCTCGTTGGGGTGCAGCATATCTGCTTTGTAGAAACGATAGTCGCGCAGTTCGTCGTTCACAATCTCATAGGCTGGGAAGTAATAGACCCTCTCACCTTCTTCCTTGATCACCTTGTCGGTAGCCAACAGCAGTACAGCCTTTGACAACTGACTTCCGTGATAGCCATATTTGGCATAACGGATAGGGCTGACCGTGATGATGACATTGACCTTTGGATTCGCTTGGCGTAGTAGGGTAATCGCCTCGCTCAGTGTGTCGGCACACTCCTCAACCGTAAGTTCGCGCTCTTCAAACTCTCGTTGTGGACGTTTCTGGCAGTTGTCAACAATCTCGCCTGTAGCTCGCTCCACATAGACATGGTTTGTTCCCAATGTGAATACGGCTGTGTCAAACGTATGGTTTGCCACCTTCTTCACCGTATGTAGCACTGAAACAGGGTTATACATAACACCGAAGGGGTTTACCATGGCACGAAACTTCTCTTCTTCGAATCGCTTACCAATATTGTCGGCAAAGCACGACCCTACAAAAAGAATCCGCTCACAAGGTTCCAACTCAAATGTTGGACGGGGGATGTTGACAATTGTTCTAAATTCCATTGAGCGCAAAGGTAAGAAAAAAATGGATAGAATATTCAAACGGAAAGAATATTTTTCATACTTTTGCCAAAGAAAGTTCCTTTATAAATTTTAGCTAATGTACACATACAATTACCCACACCCAGCCGTAACGGCTGACTGTCTTGTTTTTGCCCGAACTGATGAGGGGATGAAACTGCTGTTGATTCAGCGGAAAAACGAACCTTGTAAGGGGAAATGGGCATTCCCCGGTGGCTTCATGGATATTGACGAAACAACCGTTGATGCTGCTCGTCGTGAGTTGAAAGAAGAGACTGGTTTAGTGGTTGGCGAACTGCATCGTGTTGGTATCTTTGATGCTGTCGACCGTGATCCACGCGAGCGTATCATCACTGTGGCTTATTACACGATTCTTGACAAACCTGCAGAAGTCAGCGGTTTGGACGATGCAGCGCAAGCAAAGTGGTTCCTCTTGACCGAACTTCCCGACTTAGCGTTTGACCATAAGGAAATCCTCCAAGAGGCAGAAAGGGTGTTAGGTGATGGCTGATGGGTGTTGGATGGTCAATGAGAACAATAAGTTTAATTAGCCTAATTAGTCCAATTAGTCTAATTAAGCTGATTTCTCCTCCTTCTTCTTGGAAAGATTAGAATCTTTTATCAGTTTGTAAGTTCCCCAGAGGCTCATAATTTGCACTATAATAATAGGTATTGTGGGCTTAAAATCTATTCCCAATAACAATAAGCCATTGCCAATAATAAAGAGCAATAATATTAGAATAGTTCTTCTCATACCTTTAATTGCTTTTTAATTGTTAGTAGATTCTGTTTGCAAATATAATTTATTTGGATGAAAGTTCCAAATTAATTCTGTGATTTTATATATCAAATGCTTTCCTTGTAATATCTTTGTCTTTTGTTTTTTCCAATAAATGGTCGTGTTATACTCCTTTGCTCCCCGCACCATTGGTGCCTCTGTGGGCAACTTATCCTTAAATAAAACCTCCATAACCTCCGTTCCCCTGAATGAATTTTAGCGTAGTAAGGCGAAGAAATATATTGACAAAATATTCGAAGAAAAGGTAGGAAAATAGCTTAAAAGTGAACTGTTTTAGTACCACTGTAAATTGTTTGTTATCAAGTAGTTGCAAAATAGGCTTTCAAAAGGTGCTTAATTCGACTTCAAAAGGGCGTTAGTAAGGCTCTTAAAGGGCATCTTTTGCAAGCCAATTAGGCGTCTTTAAGAAGCCAAAAGAGCATGTGTCGGTTTTGAACTGCATGAAAATAGCTTACATTTCTCTACTAATAAGGGATTAAATATTGCTGTTATACTCCTTTGCTCCCTGCACCATCGGTGCCTCTGTGGGTTGTGTATGTTTAAATAAAACCTCCATACACTCCGTTTCTCTGTGTGACATTTCGTCAAATGTCCTCAATTTAGGTAGTAGCCTTATCGTTCTAAATGACTGAAGCAAACAGACTTTATCACTCCTCCTTCCGCATAAACCGCTTTTTAGTGTGGATTTAACGTGTATTTCGTCACAATATATTAAAAAACGAATAGAAGTCATCTGCCATACGAAATAATTTAGTAATTTTGCCCTCAGTGGCTATTGTGGTTTCTGTTTGTAGTTCTTTAGAGCGCACAGGATAAGGGGGTGGAATTTCATTAATCACTGAATTTACAGATACTTATACCCCATTGAACTCAGGTTAATTAGTCGCTCAGAATCACGTATATTATCATTTCATATATGAAGAAGCTTTTTTTATTTACGCTCCTTTGCGTAATAACGATGACAACACAAGCACAGACGAATCTCTCCGACTATCTTACGAAGCGCATGCCGAAGCGAGAGACGCGTGCCGTATGGCTTACGACACTTGCTAACCTTGATTGGCCGAAGAACTACGCACGGTCGGAAGAAAGCATCAAACTGCAAAAGCAGGAACTCATTGACATTCTCGATAAATATCAGAAGGCAAATATCAACACCGTACTCTTGCAGGCACGTGTGCGTGCAGCTACGATTTATCCGTCGGATATTGAGCCTTGGGACCAGTGTATCACTGGCGTTGAGGGTAGGGCACCGGGTTATGGCTACGACCCACTCGGCTTTGCCGTAGAGGAATGTCACAAACGTGGCATGGAAATTCACGCATGGATAGCGACGATTCCGGTGGGTGCAAAGAACTCATTGGGCTGTAGAACGCTGATGAAGAAGGGCTTTCGAATTAGAAACTTCTCAACGGGTTCTTATCTCGACCCTGCCGATCCCGGTGTTGCACCTTACCTTGCCTCTATCTGTGGAGAGATTGTAAGAAAGTATGATGTGGACGGTATCAACCTCGACTATATCCGTTACCCTGATGGATGGCCACGTCCTTCTTACCGTGATGGCGATACGCCCGACCAGCGTCGCAGCAATATCACAGCCATTGTGCGTGCTATTCATGACGAGGTGAAAGCTATCAAACCATGGGTGAAGATGTCGTGCTCGCCAATCGGTAAGCATGCCGACCTCAGTCGTTATAGTTCAAAGAATTTCAATGCCCACGACCGTGTTTCACAAGAGGCGCAGGAGTGGATGAGATTAGGACTGATGGACCAGCTCTATCCGATGCAATACTTCCGTGGCGACAACTATTACCCTTTTGTTGCAGACTGGGTTGAGAATGCTTATAAGCGTGAGATAGTGACAGGTTTGGGTACTTACTTCCTCGATCCACGTGAGGGTAATTGGACGTTGGGCGACCTCACCCGCCAGATGTATGTCAGTCGTGACCTCGGAGTGGGACATGCTCACTTCCGTTCTTACTTCCTCACGGCTAATAAGCAGGGTGTCTACGACTTTGAGAAGCAGTTTAATGCTACGCTTTCTCTCCCTCATAAGATGCAGGGTGTTGCATCAACGGCTGCCATGCCATATGCTGTCAACTCCTCATTGGTAGAACGTCGAGAGGATAAGTCGGTGATTCTGAGGTGGAAGGCGGTCACTCCTTATTATAATATATACGCCAGCTACACCTATCCTGTTGATACTGAGGATGCGCGAAACTTGCTCTTTGTACGTTATACTGGTCAGACGCTGCAGTTGAAGAACGTGAATCCTAACCTCTATTTTGCGGTTAGAGGTATGGATCGTTACGGATTAGAAACACCTGCTTTACAGGAGAATATGAAGTCTACAATGCTTTCGAAGTCTCCTGTTTCACTGCTCGCTAATGATGGTAACACCCTCACCCTCCCTGCTGCAGCAAAGCTAACGGATGCCGATCGTTATGTAATCCTCTCTTTGCAGGGTGTCATCCTCCGCATTATCAACGCTAAATCGGTAAGAAACAACCAGTTATATATCGGCTCCCTGTCCGATGGAATGTATTCCCTCAAGGTCTATAACCACAAGAAGAAGTCCTTCATGTTAGGTTCGTTCATGGTCAAGAGGGCTTCGAAGTTGATGAGTTAACGAGTAGACAGGTTAACAAGTTGCTTGTAGACAGGGTATGTAAAGACAGAGTAACATAAGAACAAGTTTTTTAGTTAACAAGTTTTTAGTCAACGAATAAACCAGTTGATAAGTAAACAAGTTATATGCTTTGTTTGCTATCAACTGGTTTATTTTTTTTATCTATCAAGTAACATGTCAACTCGTTTACTTGTTCACGTGTCAACTTGTCCACTTGTTACTCGAAAGAACTTTGTTCATCTGTTACTTTGTCTTTTATTTTACCCCGTCTACAAGCAACTGGTTCACTTGTCCACTTGACAAACTCGTCTACTTAAAAAACTGTTCACGTGGGGTTTCAATGATAGACATCACAAGGACATCATTTATTTTGCGTTGCTCTTCGGTTGAGGCAAGGCGGTCTCTCTCAGCCTCATACAGTGCCTTTGCTTTTTTAGGTCCCTCCATTAACCTGATGGCAAAACATCGGTTTATCTCGTGTGCACTATCATTATCTTTCTCATAGAGTCTCTTGAAGTTTACTTCAGCACGCTTGTAGTAGTCCATTGCTTCCTTCTTATTCCCCAACTTCTCATAGAACATACCAGCACCAAGAAGTGTGTAAGGCTCTGTTGGGTTACGCTTTAGGTAAGCATTTAGCGTCTCTAACGCCTGTATCAAATCACCTTGATTTTTGAGATATTCCGCCTTGTGAGCGTAAGCAAGCTGATAGTCGGGGTCCTTATCAATAGCGCAATCAAGCAAAGTCATCGCCTTCTTCACAGAGTCAGGTGAGTTCGAGTGATTTGTATATGCGTTTACTGCCTGGTTGTGTAACTCGATTACAGCTGGGTCAGGTTTATGACCACAGCAAAGTTTCTCATTGCGTTGCGCATTGCAGGATGTCAATGTTAGAAACATGAATAGTGATAATGCCAAAAGAAAATTACGATTCATAGGTTTTAATATTTTAAGTTTAAGAATAAGAGTATTCTATTGTTTAGGTTGACCTCCATTCTAATGAAGTATATCTATCTCTGCGTTTGCATAAACGCAAAAGTTCTTCTCGTGGCAAAGATAATACTTTTTTATTAAATTAAAAATTAATTGTTACATAATACTGCCTTGCCTTAATAAAATAGCAGGACAGAACTTCAAAGAGATGGTTCACGTCGTCTGTATATAACTTACTACGGAATGGCTGATTATGCTATTAAAAGACGCAAATACGGAGGGCGTTTTCACTTGGCATATACCTTATATATAGCTTTGTAAAAAGTCTTCAGTCTTCTTCAACGTTTCCAACATGGGTAATCATAAGGATAAAATATTAATTCTGAAAGGTGAAGTATGCGCTTAATGCTGTGGTGTCGGTGCTTAGCACATCGTGTGCGGATGCTTCGCACATATGGTGCGGGGCACTGAATGCTCTGCAAATGGTTACTGATAGGGTGTCAACTTGTTGTTTGGAAGGAGTTAAATGACTATGAATAAGCTCATTCTATTTGGTCGTACGACTTAATATCTTAGGGAAATAAGGTGTTATTTAACTAAAGAAGATTCAGCATGAGGGCATCAACGATTTAACGATTATCGGATAGCAATAGTTAAAAATATTAAATATTGTATTTGCAACAATGAATATTTAAAAGAATATGTTTATATTTGCCATCGACTTAAAGAAGGTAGGTGACTCCTTTATTAAGGCCCAAAAGATAAAACCTAAAATATAAACTTAACGGTAGAAAATAGTAAACCCTAATCGAAGTAGAAACTAACATCTATTAAAAAATAAAACAAAAACCAATTATTTATTACAACTTATGAAAAAATTCTTTACTCTACTCTCATTGTGCATGGTCGCAATGACAACTTTCGCTCAGTGGGTTTCAGTTCCTGAGAGCGGTGAAAAGTACTACATCGCTGTTGGTAACCAGAAAGTGGGTTACGTTACAGCTAATGGCGATGGTGAGAAGTTGACAGCTAAGGCTGCTTCTTTGGGTGATGCTGAAAAGCAGACTTGGACTTGTACAAAGAATGCTGATGAGACTTGGACATTTACTGTTACTGTTGATGGCAACACTTGGACAATGTATACCAATGCGGGTGAGCGTCTTGCTGCTGGTTCTGATACTGGCGAGAACTTCAAGGCTTTCAAAATTATCGACCACAATGACGATCCTTCAGCAGCCTTTGGTGCTATCAAGATGCTTGAAAAGGATGGTAATGCTTTCGTGAACATCTACAGTGGTCAGAAGTTAGGTAATGAGTATGGTCCTTGGACTGAAACAGACAATGGTTCTAAGGTTTACTTTATCAAGGCTTCTGAGGTAGAGATTCCACACTGGGACTTTGATTTCAGTACTTTCCGGCAGGGTGACAACAGTACTCGTTACTTCATTCAGTTCAACAGACCTGCAGCTAACAACCCAACATATGGTCCTACTGGTTTGGCTGGTGTTACAGGTAACAAGCTGATGCTCTCTGTAGACAAGGATACTCTGATTGCTGACTCTCTTATAAAGGGTGATGTAAACTTCAGATATAAGGTATGGCACATTACAGATTTCGATGCTGATTCTAAGAAGATAGTTCTCGTTAACGAGGCTGGTCAGTACATCAAGTACACTGATTTGGCAACAGAGATGTCAGGTGGTAACGATATGTATAAGAAGAACGAGGCTGGTGAGTGGGTACGCAACGGCAAAAGTGGTGGTGGTAAAATGACAGGTGCTTTCATGGCAACTACAGACCCACAGGAGCTCTACATCTTCGAAAGCAATCAGGGTAGTGAGTGCTACTCTATCGGTGATAGCAATGACAAGGAGTCACAGAACTTCCTTAACGTATGGGGTAACGTAGGATGGCACCACTTCATGGGTAAGTGGAAGGTTAACGACATTAACAACGCCCTTAAGCTCATTCCAATCAATGAAGTGTTGAGCGATGATGAGATTGCAGAGATGGATGCAGCAACTGGTATTTCTAACGTTAGGGTACAGGAGAAGCAGGCTGATGGTTATGTCTACACCCTCGATGGTCGCATGGTAGCTAAGAGCCTCAATGGTCTTGCTAAGGGCTTGTACATCGTAAATGGCAAGAAGGTTGTTGTGAAGTAAGTTTCACAATGAAAATAGTTTAACCCCCATTTGTCAAATGACAATGCTGTTGTCTAAGGGCAGATAGGGGTTAAGGGGCTGTATCAAAAGGAAGGATACACTTGAGGGTGTGTCTGTTAGCAGGCTAAGCATAGATGCACAACATGTGTAATTCTACCACTTGCCACTGACACCATTTTGATACAACCCCCTTTTTCGTCTTATTGTTCAACATTAATAATTAAATAATTATCACAATATCTTATCCTCTATTATGAATATCTGTAAGCGTCTTTGTGCTGCTTTTCTCTTGTCTGTCGTATGTGTCGGACAAGTTTATGCACAAGGTTATCCTCGCATCAGTACCAAAGGCAATGAGCATTGGTATTACGTTAAGTATCTTCGTTCTAACAACGTGTTGGAAGACAAGGGCGAAAAGCAAAAGTGCCTTACTGCCGTTCCACAGGTTATGAATGGAGATCGCCAGTTATGGAAGGTGGTAGCGGCAGAGAACTTTGGTCGTAATAAGAAGTACCAGTTGGTAAGTAAGAGCGGTCGTACCCTTTATGTCAATGGCACAAATCCTTATAGTTCGCGTTTTATGGCGGCTACTAAGGCTACAGATATTACCTCATTCCACATCTTCCAGAGTATGAATAACAGCTTTGGAACGGGTGCATTCGAGTTGGCACCAGACTCTACTGGCAGTCATGTGATGAACCAAGTGGGAGAGATTAGGGCTGGACAAGAGATTGGACTGTGGGATAAGGGCGACATCAACAACGTGTTGACCTTTGTCAGCAAGGATGACATGGAGTTCCCATACTATATGCCAGTCATCTCAACAGCTGCAAATCCTGTTTATTATTACATCCAGTTCCAGACTGGTAACTGGCTTTTGAGTGCCAAGGGGGATAAGGCAACCTGCCAAACAGCCTCATTGCATAATGGTAATCTTGATGACATGCTATGGCGTGTATCAGAGAAAGACGGCAAATACGCTTTTGTTAGCAAGAGTGGAAAGATTCTTTATATCAGCGATTCATACGTCAACGCTGCAAAGGCTCGCAACGTGAAGGATACGCTCTTTACGATGGTGGAGTCAAATAACGCATTGGGTGGCTTCGAGATTGGTAAGTCAACCACAGGACGTAACTTCTTTAATATGTTCCAAGGTGCTGGTGAGGGTAAGTTAATCAGCTTCTGGGACTTGGGCGATGGGGGCAATGTAGTGCGCTTTGTACCAGCAGAAGAGTTGGTACCAGTGTCAGGTATTGCTACTTTTAATCCTGCCAACAAATACACGCTTTGGTATACAAAGCCCGCAACCAACTGGATGACCTCTTGTCTTCCTATCGGAAACGGTCAGTTTGGTGCAACTTTGATGGGCGATGTAGCCATTGACGACGTACAATTTAACGACAAGACCCTTTGGAGCGGTAAGCTTGGTGGGCTGACGAGCACGGCTGCTTACGGTTATTATCTTAACTTTGGCAACCTTTATATCCGTAGTCGTGGAATGTCAAAGGTAACAGACTACGTGCGTTACCTCGATATCAACGATGCCGTAGCAGGTGTGAGATATACGATGGACGGCGTAGCATACAGTCGTACTTACTTCGCAAGCAATCCTGATAGCTGTGTGGTAGTTCGCTATACAGCCTCACAGAATGGTAAAATCAATACAACGCTTACACTGAAGAATCAGAACGGACGTAACGTAAGTTATACCGTTGATAATAACAATCAGGCAACGATTACCTTCGATGGTCAGATCGCTCGCCAAGATGATCATGGTGCAACAACACCAGAGAGCTATTATTGTGTAGCGCGCATCGTGACCGATGGCGGTACGATTACTAAGAATGCAAAGGGCGTTATTGAGGTAAATGGTGCCAATAGCATGACTGTTTATCTCCGTGGTTTGACCGACTTCGACCCCGACGCACCGACATATGTGTCTGGAGCTAACCTCCTTGCAGCTCGTGCAGCAGCGACAGTGAATGGCGCACAGAACAAGGGTTACGATGCTTTGTTTGCAGCACATAAGACCGATTATAAGTCGCTCTTCGATCGTTGTCAGCTGACCCTCGGTGATGTGAAGAACAATATTCCAACCCCACAGCTCATCAGCAGCTATCGTAACAACCAGCATGACAACCTCTTCTTAGAGGAACTCTACTTCAATTATGGTCGTTACCTCCTTATCAGTTCAAGCCGTGGCATATCGCTCCCAGCTAACTTACAAGGTATTTGGAACGACAACAACACCCCTGCATGGCACGCTGATATCCATGCGAACATCAACGTACAGATGAATTACTGGCCTGCTGAGCCAACCAACCTCTCTGAACTTCACCGCCCATTCCTCGATTATATCTATCGTGAGGCATGTGTGAAGCCTACATGGCGTCGCTTTGCACCGGACATGGGTCACGTGAATACAGGTTGGACCTTACCAACGGAGAATAACATCTATGGCTCTGGTACTACCTTTGCCAACACCTATACCGTTGCTAATGCGTGGTATTGCCAGCACCTCTGGCAGCACTATACCTACACAATGGACAAGGATTTCCTGCGCACAAAGGCATTCCCTGCGATGAAGTCGGCTGTCGACTATTGGTTTAAGAAACTCGTGAAGGCTGCTGACGGCACCTATGAGTGTCCTAATGAGTGGTCACCAGAACACGGACCAACAGAAAATGCTACCGCACACAGCCAGCAGTTGGTTTGGGATCTCTTCAATAACACACGCAAGGCGATTAAGGTTCTTGGTGATGATGTAGTGTCAAAGGCGTTCCGTGATTCGCTTGCAACCTACTTTGCTAAACTCGACGACGGTTGCCATACAGAGGTAAATCCTGCTGATGGACAGACTTATCTCCGTGAGTGGAAGTACTCTTCACAGTTTAATAACCCAAGCAAAATCGGTGTAAACGAGTATAAGGCACACCGTCATATCTCTCATTTGATGGGGCTTTATCCTTGTACACAGATCAGTGAAGATGCCGATAAGACCGTCTTTGAGGCTGCTCGTCAGTCGCTGATAGCTCGTGGTGATGGTCATGGAACTGGTTGGTCACTCGGTCATAAGATTAATCTTAACGCCCGTGCCTACGAAGGTCTCCACTGTCATAACCTTATCAAGCGCGCTTTACAGCAGACTTGGGACACCGGAACAAACGAGGCTGCAGGTGGTATCTATGAGAACCTCTGGGATGCTCATGCACCTTATCAGATTGATGGTAACTTCGGTTATACAGCTGGTGTAGCCGAAATGCTCCTGCAGAGTCATAATGATAAACTCGTGATTCTCCCTGCCTTGCCAACAACATTCTGGCAGAAGGGTTCAGTGAAGGGCTTGAAGGCAGTGGGCAACTTCACCGTTGACATTGATTGGGCTGCTGCGAAGGCTACGAAGGTACAGATTGTTTCAAACATGGGTATAACCTGTATTGTGAAATATGCTAACGTAGCAAAGGAGTATAAGGTGACGACTGCTGACGGAAAGACGGTTAAGGCAAAGCGTATCAGTGATGACGAAATCAGCTTCCCTACAGTGAAGGGCGGTGTGTATTTCATTGTTTCTAAGACTGCAGACGCTATCGCAGCCGTACAAAAGGCGCAGGACGGTAACATCGCTTCGGTAGACTACTACAGCCTTAACGGTACAAAGACAAGTCAGTCACGGAGCCGTGGCGTTTACATCAAGCAAATGAAGTACAGCAACGGTACAACAAGCACAACGAAAGTAATCAACTAATCACAGGTTATACATCTTACCCACACTTCGGCTTAGGCTGAGGTATGGGTTCAACTAAAAATATCTATTATCTTTCATTCATATGAAATCAATCAGAAACATTGGTCTTCTCGTATTCTTACTGGCGTTAGCACCATCCGTGCTAAGGGCTGGCACATGGGGTGCGAAGCCTGAACACGGTAAGACCTATTTAATTTCAGTAGGGCAAGACACCAAGAATGTCCTTACTCCCTACAAGTATTCATGGTTAAGAGACACGGGTCTTGCGTTCCTTACTTACGCTGAAGGCAACGATGCACAGAAGTGGAAACTCATTGCTGTGAGCGGTAAGCAGGACTGCTATCAGTTGGTAAATGGCGACGGCGAGTTGGCTTTCGACATGGCACTCAACGAAGAAAAGAAAGTCTCTGGCTATCCTTGTATGTGGACACAGAGCATCGCCAATCCTAATCAACAGATTTATATCACTAAGAAAGGCAGTGGTTATAAGTTGAGTGCAGTGTCTGCAAGGAATGGTCAGACTTATTATGTAACCTTTGGTTCTATCTCTTCTGTCAACGGATATTACTGTGGTTATGAGAACAGTGAGGCGTCAGCTGCTACGCTACAGTTCAAGGAAGTGCCTGCAGTGGTTATTCCTGAAGGTGCCGACTGGGAGAATGCTAAGGTCTATGAGCGTAACAAGGAGCGTGCACATGCCACCTATATGCCTTATCCTTCAACGAAGGCTATGAAGGCAGATGCCCAGCGTTATGACAAGCCTTGGTTGGACCCAACAGGTGCAAACTACCTTAGTCTGAACGGTACATGGAAGTTGCGTTGGAGCGAGGGAGCTAAGCCTGTCTTGCTCGGCAAGGACGACTTCTGGGGCGATGGTGTAAGTACTGAAGGCTCTGCGTGGAACGATATCACTGTTCCTTCTTGTTTAGAGATGAATGGTTATGGTCTGCCAATGTATGTGAATGTAGACTATCCGTTTGAAGATCAGCAGCCTTACGTTCGTATGAAGGGTGATTTGAAGAACTCAGTGGGCTCTTATCGTCGTGATTTCACTCTGCCTGCAGGCTGGGAGAATAAGCGTGTCTTCCTCCACTTTGATGGTATCTACTCTGCTGCTTATGTTTATGTGAATGGCAATGAAGTGGGTTATACAGAAGGAGCAAACAATGTCAGCGAGTTTGACATTACTAAATATCTCCACACTGGTAAGAATAATGTTGCCGTACAGGTGATTCGTTGGAGCGATGGCTCTTATCTTGAGGGTCAGGATATGTGGCATATGAGTGGTATTCATCGTGATGTTTACCTTGTGGCTACACCAAAGACTTACTTGGCAGACCATTATATTAAGTCTACTGTTACCCCAGGTGCTACAACGGCTGCTATGGGAAGTGCGGCTACATCTGTAGACCTTACCGTCTGCAACCGTGATAAGACAGCAGCACAGAAGACCGTAACTGTAACGCTCTTCGACCCATCGGGTAAGGAAGTGAAGAAGCTGAAATCTGACTTTGTCTTTGCTGCTGGCGACAGTTTGAAGACACAGACAGTTGACTTCGGAACACTCTCTAACGTGAAACTATGGTCTGCTGAGACCCCAACGCTCTATACCTTCACTTTCAGTCAGTCGCAGGACGGCAAGGAAGAGGAGGCTTTCTCTACTAAATATGGCTTCAGAAAGATTGACCTTAGTAAGGGTTATCTTGAGGTGAACGGCCGTCGTACCTACCTCAAGGGTGCTAACACACAGGACACTGACCCATTGCATGGTCGCAGCATCAGCACCGACCTTATGTTAAAAGACATAGCAATGATGAAGCAGTCTAACATGAATACGGTTCGTACCAGCCACTATCCACGTCATGCAAAGATGATGGCAATGTTCGATCACTTCGGTCTCTTCGTTGTTGATGAGGCTGATATGGAACTTCATAGGAACTGGGAAGGCTCAAAGACAATCATCAATAACACGGATTGGACAGGTGCTATCGTTGACCGTGACGTACGTAATACGCTCCGCGACCGCAACCATCCGAGTGTTGTCTTTTGGAGTTTGGGTAACGAGAGTGGCTCTGGTCTGAACATCATGGCGGCTTACAACGCTGTGAAAGAGCTCGACAACCGTTATATCCACTATGAGGGATCAACACGAGATAAGGCTGAAGGCACTGATATCCACTCTGTAATGTATCCTGCTATGGATGCTTGGCGCAGCGGAACAACGGGTCCGGTGACCTCTGATGTGAACCATCCGAACACGAATAAGCCTTACTTCATGTGCGAGTATGCCCATGCTATGGGTAACGCTGTGGGCAACCTGCGTGAGTACTGGGAGGCTATGGAAGGCTCTCAGATGGGTGTTGGTGGTTGTATCTGGGACTGGGTTGATCAGAGTATCTACTCTTATGATGCGATTAAAAACAACCAATTGACAAAGAATGGATTCCCTGCTTATATCACAGGATATGACTGTCCGGGTCCTCATCAGTATAACTTCGTTAACAACGGACTTGTCAATGCCGACCGTGCATGGAGTGCTGAGTTGGATGAGGTGAAGCGTATTTACCAATGGGTGGGCTTCGATTTGAATAAAGACAGCCGTCAGGTGAAGTTGACGAATAAGTATCTCGACCGCAATCTCAACCAGTTCTATCTTAAGTGGACCCTCCTTGCTGACGGTAAGCCTGTACAGGATGGTATCGTTAAGAAGCTGAATTGCGCTGCTGGTGGTACTGAAACCATTGACTTGAAGTATAGCCCTACAGCCTTTGCAGGTAAGGAACTCTTCCTCAACATCGGACTTTATACGAAGGAGGAAACGAACTGGTGCGACCGTGACTATCCTGTTGCTGAGTTCCAGCAGCAGTTGGCACAACGCACAGAGGTCCTCGATAAGGTTGATAACACAAAGGCTGATGCCCTTCACGCAACGAAGAATAGCGATGGTGGTTATACCTATGCTAATAGTAAGCAGAAAGTAACATTCGACGGACAGGGTAATATCACCCTTTGGTCATACGATGGGAAGAATCTCTTCATGCCAGAGGCTGGACCACGCTTTGACCGCTACCGCTGGATAGAGAATGATGGTCCTATGGAGGCTTACGGTAATGCTGCAACCGACAATGGTGTAACTTCACAGACTGCTACCTTCCAACTCTCTGACGATGGTAAGACGGCAACCGTGAATGTTACGCAGAACGGCAACTATGGTAAGGCTACTTATAAGTACACAATCAATGCAAACGGTACGATAGATCTCGCCAGCTCGTATGAGGCACAGGGCAATGGCGCAAGACGTTTAGGCTTTAGTCTGAACTTCCCAAGCGACATGTCAAAGGTTCGCTACTATGCACGTGGTCCTCGCGCAAGCTATATCGACCGCCTCGATGGCGAAGACTTCGGTCTCTATGAGACGACAGTCAAGGATATGTATGAGCCTTTCGCACACCCACAGAGCAACGGCAACCGCGTTGGTCTTCGTTGGCTCACCCTCACTAACAACGAGGGAACAGGTGTGAAGGTAGAGACAGCGGGCGATGTAGCCTTCTCTCTGACCCCTTGGACAGATGCCGAGTTGCGTACTGCACGCCATGAATGGGAGTTGCCAACAAGCAATCGCACCGTAGCACACTTTGATGCTATCCAGCGTGGTCTTGGTAATGGCTCTTGTGGTCCCGGTCCATTGCCACAGTATGAGATACAGAAAGGTAAAACCTACTCAAATATCGTGCGTTTCATCCCTTTTTCGGAAGCGGCAGATGATACCGCAAACGGAATCTCTGCCGTGGTAAACTCAGCGACAACAATAGCACAAGTCTACGACCTCTCTGGTCGTAAACTCCCTGAACCTCCTGCCAAAGGATTCTATATTCAGGGTGGAAAGGTTCATGTTAACTAACGCCTTGCAGTCTTCAGTGCTTATGATATGACTGTAGGGTAGGGGCGCACGTGGTATTCTTCATTCTAAGGAATGGGTGCCTCGTGCGCCTTTATATTTCAAAATGGCAATTATAATGGTTGACTAAAAATATCCTTCCCCCATGTATGGAGCGATAATAAAGTAAGGCAAAGCTATAATAATGTGCACTTCTTTCCGTTTTCAAAGCGTGTGCGGAGGCTTAGCACATGGCGTGCTGATGGTAAACACCATTGGTGCGGAGCCTTAGTAAGTTCACAGAAGTTCTCTCTGAAGGAGGAGTGAAAGCATAAAACCCTTGTTATGAAGTAATAAATAAAAAATATCTTTATTATGAAACAGAAAACGAACTATCTATTTCCTTTAGCCATTATTGGCTTATTCTTCTTCTCTATTGGCTTTGCCTTGGGTATCAACTCTTATCTGATGCCAGTATTAGAGAAGTCAATGCACATCTCTGGTGCGGCTTCAAGTCTGTTGCTTGCAGCGACTTTCATACCGTTCCTCTTGTTCGGTATTCCTGCAACCCATTGCATTAAGGCAATCGGTTATAAGCGTACGATGGCTTTGTCGTTTGCTATCTTCGCAGCAGCTTTCGGACTTTTCATCCTCGCAGCGAAGCAGAACTCACTGACATGGTTCCTCATTGCGAGTTTCGTCAGTGGTGCAGCCAACGCCGTTCTGCAGGCATCTGTCAATCCATATGTGACGATTCTTGGTCCGATGGATTCGGCAGCGCGTCGTATCTCTTGCATGGGTATCAGTAATAAGTTGGCTTGGCCAGTGACAACCCTCTTCATCACTTTGGTGATTGGTAAGGGTATTGGCGATACGCAACTCACCGATCTTTACATGCCATTCACCATCATCATCGGTATCTTTTTGCTCTTGGGTGTTATCGCATTGATGGCTCCACTGCCAGACGTGAAGGCTGCAGGTGAGGATGAGAGTGAGAACGGAGACGAGACAGCAGTCAGTTCCTACGCTGACGGTAAGACAAGTATTCTGCAGTTCCCACACTTATTGTTGGGCTGTTTAGCACTCTTCCTCTATGTTGGTGTAGAGACCATTTCGCTTGCTACGGCAACAGGTTATGCAAAGTCATTAGGTTTGGAGGGTGATAACTACGGATTTATCCCTTCAGTGGGTATGATTGTGGGTTATATCTGTGGTGTAATCTTCATCCCACGTTACCTCTCTCAGGCAGCTGCAATGCGTATCTGCGCTATTATTGCCCTCGTTGGTAGTGTGGCTGTAGCCGTAGTGCCAGATCCCGTTATCTCCGTTTATTGCATCTTCTTGATGGCATTAGGCTGTTCATTGATGTGGCCAGCGTTGTGGCCTTTGGCAATGGCAGACCTTGGCAAGTTCACTAAATCTGGTGCTTCACTGCTGACCATGGCGATTGCCGGTGGTGCTGTGATGCCTTGGCTGCGTGGTGTGGTACAGGATGCAACGTCTTTCCAGACCTCTTACTGGGTCAGCGTCCCTTGTTTCCTCTTCATCCTTTACTACGGACTCGCAGGCTACAAGATTCGGACGAAGAAGGAGGAGTGATGAGGAGTTAAGGAGGATTTGTGGAGGAGTTAAGGAGTTAAATGGAGTTAAAGGAGTTAAGACAACACCGCTGACTCATAGATTAGACGCAGAGTTAAGGAGGAAATGACGAGGAGTTAAGGAATTAAATGGAGTTCAAGGAGTTAAGACAACACCGTTTACACTTGCTTCTTTGCCTAATAAAATACCCTACTTCTTCCCTTTCGTCACCTCCGTATTGTAAATAAAAATCAAATCTTAAAAATAAAAAGAGCATGAATTGGCTTTCAATTCATACTCTTTTCGTTTCTAAAAGATGCCCTTTTGAACCCTTATTAACGCCTTTTTGAAGTCCAATTAAGTACCTTTTATGTTGCAAATTTATAACCGACTGATTTTCTGTTGATTGCAAACTTGCTTTTCATCCGTGTTTTTATCCTTATCTATAGCTGTTTCACTCGAAATTATGTAATGTTTTTTCAATCATTATCTACGCGAAATTTTACCGACTACGCATTATGCGAATGACACGAATTACATCGCAATAATGTTAGCGTAATTAGAGAAATTCGTAGTTCTTAATAGTTCAAATCATAAAGTTCAAAGTTCAAACCTCAAAGTTCAATGTTAATAGTTCAAATCATAAAGTTCAAAGTTCAAACCTCAAAGTTCAATGTTCAATGTTCAAAGTTAAGTTCTACTTGTTTCTTTGTCGTTTGAAATAAAAATCGTAACTTTGCAGCCAAATTATTATATAATAAGGTATTAGAAAAAGATGATTACACTTTCAAACCTTGCTATCCAATTCGGCAAGAGAGTTCTATACAAGGACGTTAACTTAAAGTTTACACCAGGTAATATTTACGGAGTCATTGGTGCCAATGGTGCTGGTAAATCAACCTTGCTTCGTGCCATTTCTGGCGACTTAGAGCCAAACAAGGGAACAGTAGAGTTAGGACCGGGTGAGCGTCTGTCGGTATTGGAACAGGACCACTTCAAATATGATGAGTATAAGGTAATGGACACTGTCCTCATGGGGCATGATGCACTTTGGCAGAACATGAAAGAGCGTGAGGAACTTTACGCTAAGCCAGAGATGACTGAGGAGGATGGTAATCGTGCTGCCGACTTAGAGTTGAAGTTTGCTGAGATGAATGGATGGGAGGCTGAAAGTAATGCTGCACAGTTGCTCCAGAACCTTGGCGTTAAGGAGGATTTGCATGAGAAGCAGATGTCACAGCTCTCAAATACTGAGAAGGTGCGTGTGATGTTGGCTAAGGCTCTCTTTGGTAAGCCAGAGAACTTGTTGCTCGATGAGCCTACCAACGACCTCGACCTTGAGACCGTTGAATGGTTAGAGGATTATCTCGGTGAGATTGACGAGCATCAGACGGTATTGGTTGTATCGCACGACCGTCACTTCCTCGACTCAGTCAGCACACAGACAATCGATATCGACTTCGGTAAGGTAACGGTCTTTGCGGGTAACTACTCGTTCTGGTATGAGAGTTCACAGTTGGCTTTACGTCAGGCTCAAAACCAGAAGATGAAGGCTGAAGAGAAGAAGAAGCAGTTGGAGGAATTCATCCGCCGATTCTCTGCCAATGTGGCTAAGAGTAAGCAGACAACATCACGTAAGAAGATGTTGGAGCGTCTGAACGTAGAGGAGATTCGTCCATCAAGCCGTAAATATCCAGGTATTATCTTCTCTATGGAGCGTGAACCAGGAAACCAGATTCTTGAGGTTGAGAACTTGAAGGCTGTTGATGAGGACGGAACAGTACTCTTCGATAATGTGAACTTCAATATTGAGAAGGGACAGAAGGTAGTCTTCCTCTCTCGCAACTCAAAGGCTATGACTGCGCTCTTCGAGATTATCAATGGTAATCGAGAGCCTGATGCTGGTACATATAATTGGGGTGTGACAATCACTACGGCTTATCTCCCATTGGATAATACCGAGTTCTTCGATTGTGATTTGAACCTTGTTGACTGGTTGTCACAGTTCGGACCAGGTAACGAAGTGGCTATGAAGGGCTTCTTGGGTCGTATGTTGTTCAAGCAGGAAGAGGTTGAGAAGAAGGTGAACGTACTCTCTGGAGGTGAGAAGATGCGTTGTATGATTGCACGTATGCAGCTTCAGAATGCCAACTGTTTGATTCTTGACACACCAACCAACCACCTTGACTTGGAGAGTATTCAGGCGTTCAATAACAACTTGATTGGCTTTAAGGGTAATATCCTCTTTAGTTCACACGACCATGAGTTTATTAACACCGTGGCTGATCGTATCATTGAGCTGACTCCAAAGGGTACCATCGACAAGCTGATGAGCTACGATGACTATATCCATGACGAGCAGATTAAGGAGCAAAAAGCAGGAATGTACTAAGATTGTCAAAACATGGCATACTATTTGCAAGGGTATGCCATGACAAATAGTGCAATAAAATTATGAGTAAGAAAGAGAAAAATATAAAGATTGAAGGCGAAGAACTGGAGTTGAATAACGAAGAAACAACCCAGAACGACGCTGAAGCACAGGCGGAAGAAACCAACGGAAAGGAGACTCCTGCAGAGGAAGAACTTGACCCATTGACAGCTGCACAGAACGAAGCTGAGCAGTGGAAAGACAAGTATATCCGTTTGGTTGCTGAATTTGATAACTACAAGAAACGTACACTGAAGGAGAAGTCAGAACTGATTCTCAACGGAAGTGAGAAGACTGTAGCTGCTATTCTACCTATCCTTGACGACTTTGAGCGTGCTACTGCCGATAAGACAGAGGATCCACAGGCGATTAAAGAAGGTTATGAACTTATCTATAAGAAGTTTTTGAAGGCCTTGGAGACACTTGGTGTTAACAAGATTAAGACCGATAATGCTGACTTCAACGTCGATTATCATGAGGCTATCGCTATAGTTCCTGGTATGGGCGACGATAAGAAGGGCAAGGTTATCGATTGTGTACAGACTGGTTATACGCTCAATGACAAGGTTATCCGTCACGCAAAGGTTGCTGTCGGACAATAATTTCATAAGGAAGAATGGCAAAAAGAGATTACTATGAGGTGTTAGGTGTCAGCAAGAATGCCTCTGAAGACGAAATAAAGAAAGCATACAGAAAACTTGCTATTAAGTATCATCCTGACCGTAATCCAGATGACCCTGAGGCTGAAGCAAAGTTTAAAGAGGCTGCTGAGGCTTATGATGTACTGCACGATCCACAGAAACGCCAACAGTATGACCAGTTTGGTTTCGATGCGCCTGGCGGTGGCTTTGGTGGTGGTAGTCCCTTCGGTGGAGCTGGTGGTTTCTCTATGGACGATATCTTCTCTATGTTTGGCGATGTGTTCGGTGGACGTGGAGGAGGATTTGGCGGCTTCGGAGGTGGCGGACATCAAGCCCCTAAGTACCGTGGAACAGATCTTCGTTTGAAGGTTCGTCTGTCGTTGCAAGAGGTTGCTACGGGAGTTACCAAGAAGTTTAAGGTGCGTAAAGACGTTCCTTGCGAACACTGTCATGGCTCTGGTGCTGAGGAGGGTAGCGGAACAGAGACTTGCCAGAACTGTCATGGTTCGGGCGTTGAAATCCGTACACAGCAGAGTATCTTTGGTATGATGCAGACCCAGACTACCTGTCATGTATGTAATGGTGAGGGAACTATCATTAAGAACAAGTGTACTCACTGTCATGGTGAAGGCGTTGTAAAGGGCGAGGAAGTCGTTGAAATCAACATCCCAGCGGGTGTTGCTGAAGGTATGGTGGTCAATGTTCCTGGCAAGGGTAACGCTGGTAGACACAATGGCGTGGCAGGTAATATCCAAGTATATATCGAGGAGGAACCTAACGACACCTTCGTTCGTGACGGACAGAACATCATCTATAATCTCTTGCTCGACTTCCCAACAGCTGCCTTAGGAGGTCAGGTGGATATCCCAACCATCGATGGCAGTAATGTAAAGATTAAGATTGAACCCGGAACACAGCCTGGTAAGACGCTCCGCCTACGTGGTAAGGGTCTTCCAGCAGTACAAGGCTATGGCAGCGGTACTGGCGATTTAGTGGTTCACATCAGTATTTACGTTCCAAAGGAGTTGAATAAAGAGGAGAAGAAAATCATCGAAGACTTACGCCAAAGCGAAAACTTCCGTGGCGATAACAGCACCAAACGATCTATCTTCGAGAACTTTAAGAAACTGTTTTGTTGAATGAGTTGACAAGTTAGACAAGTTGACGAGTAAACAAGTTAAATGAGTTGACGAGTAAACAAGTTAAATGAGTTGACAAGTGAACAAGTTAACAAGTTAAATGAGTTGACGAGTAAACAAGTTAAATGAGTTGATAAGTCGAACGAATTGACAAGTAAACAAGTTTTTATTAAGCAATGAGTTTACAAATAGAATTGAGATAATGATTATATGCCCCATTAGACTTCTTTGGCTAATGGGGCTAAATCATTTCCTTACATTCCATCACTTACCTTTCATTACAATTCATCACCACCCAACCCCCAACCCCCAACAATGAACTACCAAGAAACCGTAGAATATCTATTCAACAGCACCCCCGTCTTCGAACACGTCGGGGCATCTGCTTATAAAGAAGGACTCGAGACAACAAAGGCTTTGGACGAGCACTTTGGTCATCCACATACCCACTTCCTTTCTATTCATGTTGCAGGAACCAACGGAAAAGGTTCATGCTCCCACACGTTGGCAGCTATCCTCCAAGCTGAAGGATATAAGGTAGGACTCTATACCAGTCCTCACCTCGTTGACTTCCGCGAACGTATCAGAGTCAATGGTGAAATGATATCTGAACAGGAGGTTATCGACTTTGTTGAACAGGAACGCAACTTCTTTGAGCCACTGCACCCTTCTTTCTTTGAACTCACAACAGCCTTAGCTTTCAAGTACTTTGCTGAGCAGAAGGTTGATATTGCTATCATTGAGGTAGGCTTAGGCGGTAGACTTGATTGTACAAACATTATCACTCCTATCTTATCGATTATCACCAATATATCACTCGATCACACCCAGTTCCTCGGTAATACGCTCGCAGCTATCGCAGCAGAGAAGGCTGGTATTATCAAACATCGTGTACCGGTCGTTATTGGTGAGTCTGTCCCTGAAACACAGATTGTTTTCAAGGCAAAAGCACAGAAAGAGGATGCCCTCATTGTCTTTGCTGAAGACATCCCTGCAGTGCTTTCTTCTCGCCCTAACCCCGATGGTAGCATCGCTTATCAGACTCGTTTTTTTGGCGATTTTGTGGGCGAATTAGGTGGTAGCTACCAAGAGAAAAACGCCAACACAGTACTCACTGCGGTCATGCAACTATATAATAAAGGTGTCATCAAGAACGCTGAGAGTATTGCTAAAGGCTTTGCCAATGTTTGCGAACTGACGGGCTTAATGGGTAGGTGGCAGAAACTACAGGCTAACCCGTTGGTCATTTGCGACACAGGACACAACGTTGGCGGATGGACTTACCTTTCCCAACAAATCAAACGTCAACAATGTAAGCAGAAGCGCATTATCTTTGGTATGGTGGATGATAAAGACCTACATGCAGTCATGTCTATGCTCCCCGATGATGCCATTTACTATTGGACACAACCCAGTACACATCGTGCCTTCCCCGCAGAGAAGGTTGCCGCAACAGCCGACGATTACGACCTGCACGGAAAGGTCTTCCCAACCGTCCTTGAAGCCTACCAAGCCGCCCTTCATGATGCCGCCCAATCCGACTTCATCTTCGTTGGTGGCTCCAGCTACGTGGTTGCAGACTTACTGACAAGCCTACAAAAGAAGTAGTAAAAGTCCCTTCCCCATTAACCCCATATCACTACATAAAGTTTAATTTTCGTTTCCTGTCACTTTTAACATTTCCTCTTAGATACTTATAATCAACATATTACAAGTACCTAAGAGGTGACAGAAGTGACAGCAAAGTTGATTTTCATAATTTCACGACCATCTCTGTAAGTTCCAAAACGAAGTGCAATAAAAGAAATCCACTTTTGGGTGATTTTTCTTACTAAAAAGTTTGTATTATCAATAATTATTCGTATCTTTGCTGAGTCAGTCCTCGCCAAGCCTCTTAACAATGCTCAAATCGTGCGAGGCGTTTTTTGTTTATACACATTTGAATATAGTGAATCTTATTCCCTTTACAAAACGATTTGAATCTTCAGAAAATCTCGTTGATTTGCTTGAATCTCGAGGTTTACAAATTTGTGATAGAAACAAAGCCATACAATACCTTGATAACATTGGTTATTACAGATTGTCTGCTTATATGTATCCTTTGTTGAAAATGCCCAAAACAGCACATTTGTACAAGAAAGGTTCATCCTTCAAGAAGGTGATGATGCTTTATCGCTTTGACAAGAAACTAAGACTGCTCATGTTTAATGAGATAGAAAAGATTGAAATTGCTATCAGACGTGCGGTGATGCAAATAACAGCAGATATGACAGGCAATCCTTTTTGGCTGACAGACTTTTCTTATTTCTTAGATGGTTTCAAGTTTAATGAAACAATGCGAGCTATATCCAAGGAATATAGTAAATCTAAGGAAGAGTTCATTCTTCATTTCAAACGAACCTACTCAGAACCTTATCCACCATCGTGGATTTTAGGAGAACTGCTTACTGTTGGAAACGTCAATGCCATTTATCGTAACATCAAACAAAATCGCATACGCAAACGCATAGCAAAACGTTTTGGTTTACCTATAAATGTGTTTGAGTCATGGCTCACGGTTATTGCTGTTACTCGAAATGCCTGTGGTCATCATTCAAGAGTATGGAACAAGCAAAATGCCATTCAGCCAGCAATTCCCATTAGTCCCGCAGGAGAATGGATAGCGCTTCCAACAGATTCTATGCGTGCTTACTTTGACCTCTGCATCATCAAATACTTTCTTAATGTTATATCCCCAAATAATGATATGCAATCCAAACTAACATGGTTATTCATTCGGTTTCCCGAAATTGACTTAAAAGCTCTCGGCTTTCCGCAGGGATGGGAAACGGAACCATTATGGAGGTAATAACATTTGGACTGACTACTGATTATTCACTCCATTACATGATCTTCTTTGTTTCCGTTTTATCATATTATGGGGAGGGCGGTTCAAACGACCCCATCCAGTCCATATTTATGTAATTTTTGATGTGACCGAAAGTTAAATATATTAAATCTCACACTTTTCGTAGCACTAAGATAGGTGAAGTTTCTGACATATCCAAGTGTTTTGAGAACGTTGTTTTTCAGGCACTTGAAGTTCTTACAAGAATTTATACTGCGAAATTAAGGTTTATAATAATTTTTGTTTATCTTTGTATTTGAACTTCCGTAAATCAAAAAAGTATTATTTATATAAAAGTACTAATATGAAACAAATCTACATCTTGTTAATAGCCCTACTCATGGGCTTATCAGCTAATGCCGAGACGTCTGGCACTTGTGGACCTAATCTAACATGGCACCTTACTGATGATGGAGTTTTGACCATTTCAGGAAAAGGGGAAATGTATGATTATTCATACAGAAACGAAGCACCATGGGGCAAATATAATATTAATCGAATTATAAAAAGAATTATAATAGGTGATGGTATTACCACAATTGGCAGCAGTGCTTTCGACAGATGTTTCTTTCTAACTTCTGTAACCATTCCCAATAGTGTTACAACAATTGGAGGGTTTGTTTTCAGCGGTTGTAGCGCGCTAACTTCTGTAACCATTCCAAATAGTGTTACAGAAATTGGCGACTATGCTTTCACCGATTGTAGATCTCTAACCTCTGTAACCATTCCAAATAGTGTTACAACAATTGGAGGGTGTGCTTTCAGAGTTTGCACCAACCTACAAAAAGTAAATATCGGAAATAGTGTTAAGACTATAGGAACATCAGCATTTGACTACTGTACAAGTATAACACAGATTTCGAGTGAGGCAGTCGTACCACCAACCTGTGGCATAAATGCTCTTAACGGCATTAATAAATCTAAATGTAAACTTATTGTTCCTAAGAATAGTCTTGACGCATATAAACAAGCATACCAATGGGAAGATTTTTTCTTAATAGAGGGTAGTACTACTGGCATTACAAACACTGTTTATAATAAAGCAGGACTTGCTGATGTCTATACAATAGATGGAACAAAACGGCTAAGTAAAGCAAGCACTGACGAAATTAATGCTTTGCCTAAGGGTGTTTATATTGTCAATGGTAAAAAGATAATCATTAAATAACAGACACATCGGTTTTCCTAAGCCACACCATATTTTCATTTACTTTCTTGCAAATATCAATGCAAAGAGTTATATTTGCAAAAGAAAGGGAGAGTAATATAACGTGAGTTCGACGAATTCAGAACAATGCGAGTTGTGTGTCAATGGTTCTTTTTACATTGATGCACAGCTTCTTAGGAAACAGGCAATAGGTAACATTGCCCCCAATAAATTGACGATGAAATGGTCAAAGCATCTATGTTTGGGGTGTTCCACCTGCGCAATGTTCTGAATTCGTCGAACTCACGTTAAGTTAAAGTATAAGAGGAGTTTAAGTAAAGTACAATTATGGCTTAGATTTGAGTATAGATAATGGTTAAGTTAAAGTATAAAGGTAGGAATATGAATGTAGCAATGATAATAATATTTGCCTTGATTCTTTTCATTTATGAAGATGCTTTCGGACCATTAAAGAAAGGTAATACGCAATATTATGTTTCTTCTGGTATCGGTATTTGGGGAGGTAAATTCCGTATTGAGACAAGAACAGAATAAGTAGTGGCAGATATTGAATAACATTAAATTTGATTATGAAAACAAAGACGGTTTTACACAGAATTCCCTTGTATGTGTTGGTGGGTTTAGTGCTATTAATGTTGGATAGCTGCTTCCCCAGCTTTAATTCTTCTGGGGAAGTCATGGCTTATCTTGAGAAAAATTATCCAGGGCAGCGTATTGTACTTTCTGATAAATATGAAACAAGTCGTGGCTTGTCAAACGATATAAGAATTTGGACATTCACATTGTCAGACTATCCTAAAGATACCTTTCATGTGGCAAGTAATATCAGCAGTTATCCGTTTCCGATGATGAAAAACCAGATAGGAATCATAGATGACTTTGAGAAAGTAGTTATCCTGCGTCGAGCAAAAGAGTTTGAACACGGACCTATGAAGAATTTCGATGCACTCACACGACGTCTCTGGGCCCACTTTCCCGAGTTAGATTTCTCTCTAAAACCAGCTAAGTTAGAGCTGAGAACGGTTGATGATATCTGGCGTGCAAAGCATCTGATAGATGCTTTCGACCAGTTCCTTGGTGATGAGAGACTGACTGAGGAGGTTCAATATTATCTTCGCATGTATATGCAAGGACCGTGTTATGACCTAAATCATGGTGGGAGTGTAGCGCCTTCGGATAATATAGCCATTGATAAATCTGGTAAGAAGAAGGGTTGCTATATTGAGCGTCGATTCTGTTTTGGCGTTAATCGACAGGAGTTATGTCAGCAGTTTTACAATGATGTGATGGAGTTTCATCAGTTAATGGACAGCTATGGTAATGGTGTTAATAAAGAGACATTTCAGGCATGGGCTGAGAACCAACTGAGACTCGTTAAGCCGTTGTTAGATCTCCCATCTGAGGAAAAACGTGATTCACTTCTTAAATTGTTAGGAGTTCGGCATGACTATACAGGCAGTATATTTATCGATACAGGAATGAAACCTTATATGCTTGTAACCTTATCGGAAAAGGAAGAGGGTTCTGGGTCTTACAATCTCTTCTTCACTTATCCACAATTGCATGCATTCTGCTTACGTAGCGGATTACAGGTACAAGGCACTGGCGATCATTTTAGAGTGAAAGGAGTAGATGGAAGACATTACGAGTTTTCGTCTCAGTTCTATAAAGAGAAGAAAGGCGCCATAGGTTTTGATGAAGATGTCTGCTATTTTCTACGAAATGGTCGTAAGGTTTTGGTTAAAGGCTTTTATACTCCATATGAATGTATTAGTGATGTTCTTGTACGCCAGATAACTGGACGGGATGTTAAAAAAATGGTTGTGAGTGGGCAGATATCTTTAAATGGGCAGACCTTTGGGAGAGGTCCTAACTAACGTGAGTCTGACGAGTTATAAATGTCTATTAATTTGGTGATTAGCAATTTAATATACAAATAGTTACAAACAAAGATCGCTATGATTGTCGAGGACAAAATTACAGAAATATATTATCTTTGACATGCACTACAAATATGCTATTTGAAAGACTGCATCAGTGGTATCAATACCTTTTCTTGCAGCTCTTTTCTATCAATAGTGGGGTACATCTCATCTCCTTTGATTTGAAATGAAGGTGTAAGACAAATAATGTAGACTCTGCCGTTTATAAAATATGGAACAGCATACAAGGGAGCCTCGCATTCTTCTATCATGAAATACTCCTTGTTGATGGTAGGAAAACTCCACCCCGCCTCTGCAGACTCCAAGGCAACGATTGCTACTACATCTTTCTGTAGACTGTCTTTAAGCAACCATACATCTTTTGTTGTAATCGAAAAAGGATGTTTAAGCCACTTAGCATCCAACCCCTTCACCACTGCTTTGATAAGCCATGTATTTGCTTTATCTTTGTGTAGACCAGTAAAAGCCTTACCTGTCCATCGAAGTTTATAAGTGTTTTCTACAGATATAATGCTGTAAGTTGGTGCAGACTCCTGTCCTTTGACGTTTTGTTGCAGTTGCTTATTCTGATTTTGTTGTGAATTATCTTTTGCCGACGATGATACTGTCTGCGCTGTACAATTACAAAGTATGCAAACCAGACCTACGAAATATAATGCTAATCTCTTCATACTACTGTTATATTTTAAACCTAAACTGATTTGACATTGGAGTAATAGTTGGCTTTGGAGCTGCCTCAATCTCTATATATAACTTTCTCGCCTTTATCAATCCGTGAATAAATTAAGCGTAAAGATAGTTTTTCCACCTTATACAACATATTTTTGTGCATTAATTATTCTTAATTATTAGTTTTCTTGAAGTTCTGAGAAAGAATGCTGAAAGTGATACTCCTTTATACACTAAAGGCACCTACGTTAGTCGATAATATCCCGCCTCTCTAAATTCTTACGGTACACATCGCACATATACTCATAGAAAAAGATCTATAGCCGCCATACTTCCACAACTTCTGTGAGAAGATGAACACAATTATGATTAATGCCAAAAATTAATGTTCAAACCTCAAAAATCAAAGTTATTCAATATTAAAATTCATTACAAATTTTCGAACAAAAGGTTTAAAATAAAGGATGAAAGCACGTGTAAAAGGCGGATTTGTAACTAATAGTTAATCAGACTGTTATAAAATAGTAAGGTAAAAGGTGCTTAATTGTACTTCAAAAGGGCGTTAATAAGAGTCTTAAAGGGCATCTTTTGCAAGCCAAAAGGGCGTTAATAGAAAGCCAATTAACGCCCTTATCGTATCGTGTATTTGAATAATCTTTACAAAGAAGGGGAACTTTGGGTTTTGAACATTGAACTTTGTGGTTTGAATATGAGTCTTCAGGATTTTTGGAGTGATAAGTTTTGCCGCTTGTGTTTAGAGTTTGAAGCAATGTCACACGGAGGCACGGAGAGGACAGAGGAATATTAAAACAAAGCAATGGAAGTAACGGAGGCACCGTCGGTGCATAGAGCAACGGAGCTTGTTTGCCAATTCTATTAGCAATTTATATACAAAGCGTTTACCCCAAAATATTTATCAAGAATCTGTACGCTGCACCTCTGTCGCTCTTTGTGCCGTCGGCACCTCCGTGTCATTGCATACCTCCGTCCCCTCCGTGACTCCGTGTGCCTATTATATAAGCCTTTTAGTTTATCACTCCATATTTCGGAATTTGTCCAAACTTAGTTCTCTGACGAAAGGTCACACGGAGGCACGGAGAGGACAGAGGAATATTAAAACAAAGCAATGGAAGTAACGGAGGCACCGTCGGTGCATAGAGCAACGGAGCTTGTTTGCCAATTCTATTAGCAATTCATATACAAAGCGTTTACTCCAAAATATTTATCAAGAATCTGTACGCAGCACCTCCGTCGCTCTTTGTGCCGTCGGTACCTCCGTGTCATTGCATACCTCCGTCCCCTCCGTGACTCCGTGTGCCTATTACATAAGACTTTTAGTTTATCACTCCATATTTCGGAAGAACCTTGAATATTGACCTTGCTTCTTATACTCAATGTGAAAGGCTGCATCAAAATAGATTGCTCTTACTTTGATACAGCCTTATTATCCTTTCATCCTTTTACCTTTAGTCGCTTCTAATACCTTGCAACCGTTTCTTAATCGTTACTTTATAGCGTTGCCCTTCTCATCTCGTCTTGATAGTGAAGCGACTTTTACTTCAAAGTCTGCGGTTGTGTTGTTGTCATCCACGTATTTCTTACCATCCCACTTTCTTATCAGCGCAAGGCCAGAAGAGATGGGGTAATCGCTTTGTTTTAGGCTGGAGAAAGAGACGTCGGTAACGGCATTGTAGCCTCTGTCTAACTTGCTTGGACGCATCTGGAACATACGACGAGGACAGATGGTGATGCAGTCGATGACACACTCGAAGGGTATTTCGATGGCATAGAAGTCACCGAAGGCACTACTGGTAACGGTGATATAATGCAGATAACCTTTGCTATCCTTTGTTTCGGCATAGTTCTTCTTGAATTCCTCTGGTGTCCATGGCAGTTTTATCAAGGCTATTCCGTTGCTCTCAGAGATGTGAGAGAACTCGTAAGCAGGACCAATGTTGCCACTTGCATCGGTAGATGTGAGGATTGCATTCATGTCTGGAACGTTCGGATTATTCTTCTGTCCGGGGTCGTAGTTGCTGTTTGTCCATTCGAAATCGGCTTTACTCAAGTCTAAAAAGGCATTCAATCCGCCATACATACTCAGGTCCTCGCCCTCTAACTCAGCCTCAAATTTAGCCTTGTGGTCGATAGCATACTTTGCAACAATGATAGTCTGACCCGGCTTAACAGGGTAGTCATTGCCCTTACCGGGGAAATAAGAGATACCCGATGCACCATAATAACGATTAACAAAATCGTCCTTCGGTGCGAACTGGATGGCTTTGCTCGGTTCAATGGCATTGACACACAACGCTAATCCGTCAAGATATTTCACCTCATCCGTAGGATTGAAGATGGCGATATACTGATCGTCATTGTACATTTGGTTCAAATTTTTCATACCCCACGCACGTACATCACGATACCAATAATGCCCAACATAGAACACTTCCTTGATAATCAAGTGGTCTAACTTTGTCTTAGAAGTGGATTGCTTCACAGGCATTTCATTACGCGTACAGCTGTTCAGCCCCAAAAGCATAAGGCTAAGAAGTAGGTACGCAGTTATCTTCTTTTTCATCATTTGTTTTCTTCTATTTATGTTTATATCATTGTGAGCAGTGGGAGGGACTATTGCCACGAGAGGAATAGATTGTGAGTTACAGACGTATAGATACTTCCTTAGCGACGACACTGTCCTCTCCCTCTGTCCATGTTACAAGAACCAGTTTCCGAAACCAGAGCCACCACCAATGCCGTGGGTCTGTACATTCTGCGAAGCTTCCAACGCATCTAATGATGACAAGCCTATTTCGTGACCTAAGTAGAAATAGAGTGGGTCGTTCGGGTCGATGGTTGTAGGGTCAGTATCAAAGCTACTGCAGAACACTTTGATAGGGATATTAAAGCGGAAAAGCTCCTTCCATTCTGAATCTGCCCCATACTCCTTTGGCTCGTCAGGGTTGTAAGCCTCCGAACAGATGAACGGACTGCGGAAGACATAGGTTGAATGGCGACTGAGATACTCGTCCTTCGGTATCAATGCCTTCTTTCCTTTCGGGCATTTCATCACTCTTACAGACAGATAGAACTTTGGTAAGAGGTAAGACGGACGTGTATAACGACCTGCCTCACCCGTTGCTGGGTCCAAACGGCGTGTAATCTCTAATGGCCACTCTTGATGAAGCGCATCGTTTTCATCGGCATCAATGTCGAAGTTGAAGTGTCCCTTCAGTCCTACACGGTCTTGGTCGTAGGGTGCAACCGCCCAGTCAGCATCCTCACGGGTCAACGGTGGGAGCAGACGTTGGTTGAACAACTCACGTGCTCCGTCAGCCATTGCGTTATGAATCCACGTGTCACGATAGGTATATTCAAATATCTTCGGAGTCAGTTCGGCACGTTCTTTCCACGTCGTCTTATTCGCAAAGAGTGGAGAAGGCACCGGTGTCGTGTCGACTGTACCGCCCTTCTTCCAGTCACCAAACTTGTTCTTCTTTGGTTTCCACGTTCCTCGGCAGTCCATCACTTCGTAAGGATTACCCTTATCGTCGACCTCGCTCACCGTGAAGAATATCTGATATTCATCAGAGTGGTCGAGAATATCATCGTTCATCAGCTTACCTTCCTTATCGAAGAAGTAGAGGCAGAGGCCCCAACGCTTCAGTTTTCCACCGATGATACGGATGTAATCAGGTCCAGTCTTACCATCGCTCTGTTCAAGATACGTCACCGTACTCTGGCGTTGCACCTCAACCGTAGGCCATTTTGCTGTATTGTTGCGGATAATGACAAACTCCTCTTGCTTCCAAGGGGCGTTATGATAGACGAAGTTACCGTGCATCATACCGTCACCGTGGGAGTGTCCCTCCTTAAACATAGCCAAGCAGGTAGCCCAACCATTGAAAGCTCCGTCTGGGTCGGGGTTATTCACCTGCTCAGAGACCTTTATCTTCGACAGACTATCTACATAACGGTCTGCGCCACTACGTGCTAATCCCTTACTTTCTAAGGGATTTTCGTTATAATCAACATGTACATTGCCAAACACAAAGTTGTCACATGAAGTGAAAACAGCGGCAACACATGATAATAAAAGAATGTTCTTGAATATCTTATTCATCTTCCCAATTCGTTATTACATCAATACTACGTTATGTCTGTACTGTGTGAAGAAGTCTTGTGGCTGTGTCAGCATACGCCAGAGCTGTGCCTTGTTGGCAGCAGGATAGAATCGCTTAACATCTTCAAAACACTTGTCTTCACCGTCCTTGGTATTGGCTATCACACGAACAGACAGCGGATAGTCAATATCAAAGCTATCCCAACCGGGTTGTAACTGGTTGAAATCCCATAGGAAGCTATGCTCGCTATTGTTCGTATTGCAGTACTTCGCAGGCTTTTCCGACTCTCCCACGTGCTGCTGTCCTTTGTTAAGAATGTGACAGATGCGCACCTGCAGCTGGAAAGCGATGTCTGATTTGTGAAACTGCATGATGCCCTTAAAGCCCAATCGGTCTAAGTCTGAGCCGACGTCTAAGCTGCGTTTCTGATGCAGTAAACCCACGGTATGACCATAACGCTGGCGTGGTGCCTCTGTGTCTGGGTCGGTGAAGTCATCGTTATAAGCTTCTGTAAAAAGTTTTCCGAGTTCTTCTTCCACTGGATCCGTGTCACGATACTCGTAGGTGAAGACCTCTGGAGTAATCTTATTTAGCTCCATTGGATCAATAGTTTTGTAGAGATGATAGATCTTTCCACCGAAGTTATAAGGCTGCAAAGCCTCTGGTTTTCCCGATACCTCAATCGACTTCCATGCCAACTCACTATCGAACGGCACTAAATTCTGTCCCAATGTGTAGCCATCAGGGACATAGATGTTAGAAGTTGAGAACTTTGTGGCAGCTTCCATTGCTCCACCTTTCTCTTTAAAGGTGTATCGGTCATAATAAGTAGGTAGTGAAGCCAACGAACGTGGGTATGCCATTTGCAATCCACGCACCTCCTGTCCGTGTCCTGTAGAGCTACTATCTGCCACTGCTTTGTTCAAAGATGCGTTACCAATACCGAAGAAGTGCTGGTGAACAAGGAGTGTTGCGTTGTCTTCATCAGGAACGTTATAACCGTCTTTATCTTTCATGAAGGGATAACCAGAGAACTGATGGTTGATGAGCATACCGTTTTGATCGTAGTACTTCAGCTCCAATCCATAGTAGATATCGTCTGAAGCAATCACATCAAAGCAGTCGCGCTCTGTCGTAATTGTCATCTGTCCGTCGTCATCTTTGGCAATATCAATCTCCTGCATGACAGGGATAGAGGTCGAGCCACTGACAAGATGATAGGTGTTATAGGCTTGAATAGAGTCGTTTCCGTCAGGTCCAACACCAATCATTCCCCCCTTATAGCCCATTCTTAAGATGGCATGAACCGCATAAATCTGCTCATGTCCCTTCACATCTCGCTCAATAGAGGAAGGAGGAGCTTGTATAATCTTCTTGAAGAAATCGTCAACTTGGTCGTTAGAGCAACTTCCGAAGAGAAGTCCCACTGCTGCCGTGGCAAGTATGAGGCGTATGTCTTTATATAGTTTCATATTCTTTTTCAGCTAATTAGAACTTAAACAATGTGCGTAAAGAGAAGTTTGATCCGCGCTCATGGGCGTAGTATCTGAAACGGTCGGTGTACTCCTTATAGAGTGCGTTGAGGATGTTATCACCGACAATCATAAACTTCAACTCTCTATTCTGTGGTAACGCGATGCGGAACTCAGCCGTACCATTCAGTAGGAAATAGGCTGGTGGCGAATCGGGAACGAGGTCTTTATCGGGATCAAAGCGGGTCTGCTTGGTCACGTAGATACCTGAGAGCGACAGCGACGAACGATACTTATGATTCTTTGTTAGCGGTAGGTCGTAGGTCGCTGATAGTCCGTAACGGTCTGATGGCATGAAAGGTAGCCAGTCGTTATGGGTCAGGTTGCGTGCAAACATCCATTCTCCCTTGCCGACAAAGGTCAGACCTTGCAGTGGCTTCACGGTTGCTTCGATGTCACCACCATAGAGTTTCACATCGTCTTGGTCGTAGATAAACTTCGGATACTTACCACTTGGATGGTTGTGGAAGCGATCCTTACCTGTTCCGATGTGGTCGTAGATATAGCTATTGATACGCTGGAAGAAGACACTTGGCTCTACAGAGAACCATGTGTTCCTATACTTCGTACCTAACACGAGTTTATAACCACGCTCGCTGGCAAGATTTTTATTGCCTACTACCCAATAGGAACCGTCTTGCAAGCCAATGGCATAGAGCTCATTGATATCTGGTGGACGCCATGACCAACCGATATTCGCACGTGCATCCCACTTGTCACTGAACTGATAGTGGGTGGCAAGGCTCATGGTGAAGTTACTATAGAGTTTGAAGTCGTCGTAGTAGGTGTAATTGCTGAGGCTGCTATATCCATTCACCGACAACACACGGAAGTCGTAACGCATACCGAGTGCACACTGCAACTTACCAAACTCTGCCTTATGAAGGAAATATCCACCCATCGAAAGGGCTGCAAAGTTAGGAACAAAAGCTGGCTGTTTCGTACCCGGATAGTTGAAGTTCGTTTGGTAAGTGTTTGAAAGACCAGCGTCAGTTGTCATCTTCCATAGTTTCCATTTCGCTTGCCAAAGTACATCGAACTTATAGGTTTTCAGCATCAGGTCCTGCATTGGAATCCAACTCCATTGTGTCTTCTTTCGATTTTCAAACTCTTGACGGAGATTCTCTTGGAAGGATAGCGTGAAATTGAGGTGATGGTTAGGATTAAGTTCCCATTTCAGTTCACCCTTCAACGTCACGTGTTGCGACTGTTGGAACGGTGGTTTAATTTCGTAAGAGAAGGGTTTAACGGTCTCTGGATCAGGTCGTCCGTATTCAAAACGCTTGATCAACTGTGATAGGTCGGATATCTTACTGGCGTAATAGATTCCACTTCGCTGATAGTAGATACTTGAGAAGAGGGTTGCCGTCAGTTTCTTTCCTTGCCAACCCGCTAAGGCTGAGAAACTTATGGTGTTATATCCTGTGTTGTTCAGTACGTAGTCGGCTGTATGATAGTCGCCTCCCTTCGTGTACATTCCATGCAGGCGCAAACCAAACTGCTTATAACCCGTCTCGATAGTACCCGACCCACTGAAGCCTCGCGCATTGGTATCGTAACCCATGTTGACGTTTCCATTCACCTTAATCTTCTTGTTTTCGTAGGGTAGGGGCGCATCATTCAAGAGTACCACACCGCCCATTGCACCGAAGCCATAGCGAATACACTCGGCACCTTTCACCACTTCTACCATGCTCGAACCTGTATAGTCAAGCTCTGGTGCGTGGTCGGCACCCCAACTCTGGCTTTCTAATCGTACTCCATTGTTCATCAAGAGAATACGACTACTGTGCATACCTTGAATAACAGGCTTTGCAATCGTGTTTCCAGTACTGATAGAACTAACGCCAGGGATGGTTTCCAATAGTTTTGCCAATGATGTAGCACCACCTTTTTCCAATGCTTCCTGACTGATAGCTGACGACTGCTGTAAGACGGTCGTGTGTCGTTTCTGTGCCGTGACAGTGACATTATCTAATTGTTTAGAATCATCCTTCAACTGTAAGGTTATCATGTGGCTGTCGGGAACGCTAACAACACGTGTCACCGTCTTATAACCTACGTAGGTAACCGTCAGTTTCAAGCGGTCGGCAGCACGCTTGAGTTTAATCGTACACCTACCGTCGATGTCTGTCACCGAGGGATTTGAAACACCTTCGCAACGTACGACAGCACCGATGAGCGGCTCTTGTGACAGTTCGGAAACAACCCGAACGGTTACAGATGTTTTGACATCTTTATCCTCATCCTCCACTGTCTCCTGCCCATGTACAGCCGTAGCATGGACGTAGGTGGGTGGGAATAAGAACAAAGAACTTAAGAGAGTGGCGGACAGGTAGTATCTGACACGCCTTTCATAGTTCATTTTTAATTTGTTCATATATACTTAGATTACAAATGGTTTTTAATAAACAGACGCAATTCCCCCTACCTTCACAGCGGAGGAACGAATCTATAAGGGTTTACTCAGGCTTCAGACCAAGACGCAGGTGTCTGCAAATGAAGTCAGCCTTGTATTTTCATTTGTTACGATTTACGACTGCAAAAGTAGAAAAAATATATACATCGTACAATACTTACTTTTAGTGAATTTGCATAATCCCCATTTCTTGGTAGGCGAAACATAGCCTCCTCTTTCGTCCTAACAATCCATTTTGTAAGAATAAAGTCACGCCTCGTTTTTTATACATGCTCTTTACCCTTCAAATTAACGCCCTTTTGACTTGCAAAAGGTGCCCTTTAAGCCCCTTACTAACGCCCTTTTGGACCCCTATTAAGCACCTTTCGAAACCCGCCTTTGCAACAACTTGATAACAAAAGACTTATAGAGGCACTAAAATCACTCGTTCTTAACCACTTTTCCTACCATTTCTTTAACTATAATATAAAGAAAATTCAAACACCGACTACGAATTTTTATCCTTTGAACTTTGAACATTGAACATTGAACATTTTATCCATTGAACTTTGAACTTTGAATATTGAACTTTTTGATTTGTGCTTTAACCCTTGTACTATATCGGTAATCATAATTATGAATTATGAATTATGAATTTTGAATTATAATTCTGAATTCTGAATTAAAGTAGTAATCATAATTATGAATTATGAATTCTGAATTCTGAATTATTAAAAAAAGTTTTGTATATTTGCCTTTGATTTATAGAGGAGTAGTAGTTAAGTCTACATAAAACAGATGAAAAGAACAAAGACATACAGCATAATTACAGGGTGGGTAGCTTGTCTACTCCTTCTGATGCTTGCTGCCTGTAATGTTCCACACGCACAAGAAGTTGACGAATTAAACGACAAGGCATATGCCTTGCACTATCGTAATCTCGACTCTGTGAGAATCTATGCGGATAAAGCCTACGGTCTGACAGGAAGCTATGACGCAGGAAAGGCGGAGGCATTAAACAATCTTGCTTTCGTTGACTTGATGAAGATGCGCTTTACAAAAGCCTATGCTAAACTCGATTCTGTCCTCAAAATCACTGATAACCAAGTGGAACTCTTGGTGGCTGACATTCAGTTTATGCGCCTTTGTCAGCGTGAGTCGCTCAATAAGGAGTTCTACGACTACTATGAAAAAGCACAGAAACGAATCCATCGTATCGAAGAAGACGAGAAACTACTCTCTCCTCGGCAACGTCGTCGCATGGTTTATGCGCGCTCAGAGTTTGCCATTGTCACTTCTACATACTATTATTACGTAGGTTTGGAGCAGCCATCTATCAAAGCAATCAGCCAGATTAATCCCGATGGAGAGATACAAACCGACATGGCTCAGCTCTTGGCTTATTACTATAACATCGGTTCGGGTGGTATTATCAATACCAATTCGCAGAAAGCCATAGAGCAAAAAGAGTTTGAATATCTCATACGTTGTTATATGCTTGCACGCCAGCACAACTTCCCTTATTGGGAGGCAAACTCCTTGCAGGCGATCAGTGAGCTGATTCTGAACGATAAGAGTCGAGCAACACTGATGCACGATAACCTACCGTCGTTCCAATATATCAACCTTGATAACATGCCTGAGCAACTTCTTGCAGGCAACTTAGCACAGCGATCACTGCATATCTTCCAACGTTATGGAGACGTTTATCAGACGGCAGGTTCCTATCGTACCTTGGCTTCATGCTATTGGCAGATAAAGGATTACCGCTCGGCTATCATCTGTCTGAACAAGGCTTTGCACGATAATCCAGCTATCAATCAGGCACCCGACCTTGTTGCGTCTATCCGTGAACAGTTGAGTGTTACGTATTCGGCTATAAATAATAAGCAACAAAGTGATTATAACCGTAACATCTACCTTGATCTTCAGGACGAAACTCGACAAGACAGATACCTTACATCACGTGCTGAACAGTTAGAGCGTACGTCAAAACAGCTGAATCTTATCATCCTTGCGGTGGGACTTTCTATATTCTTTGTGCTTGCTTCGCTTGTCCTCTTCCATTATCTTCGTCGAAGAAAGGACACACAGGGTTCGTTAGACGATCTCCTCCTTCCGCTTGAACAATGGCGTCATAACAATGAAAAGCACATGGCGGAACTGGCTGATAAGTATGAAGAGGTGTCTGAACAACTTGTTATCAACAAGTTACATCTTACGGATAATAAGCGTAAACACCTTGAACAACGGGCTAAGATTTCGCTTGTTAATGGTGTTATCCCACTCATCGACCGTATGTTACACGAGATTGAGAAGCTCAAGAAGGGTGGCGAAAGCGATGCTGTGCAGGCAGAACGTTACACTTATATCCGTGAGTTGACCGATAAGATTAACGAATTAAACGCTGTTCTCACAGAGTGGATTCAGCTTAGACAAGGTAAACTGTCGCTACATATTGAGAGTTTCCCTATACAACAAGTGTTCGATATCGTGAAGAAAGGACGCATGGGCTTCCATATGAAGGGTATCGACCTACGTGTAGAAGACACGAAAGCTGTTGTCAAAGCCGACCGCGTTCTGACGCTTTTCATGGTGAATACCTTGGCTGATAATGCGCGTAAGTTTACTGAAAAAGGCGGTAAGGTGACCATTTCATCCATTGAAGAGTCGGACTATGTTGAGATATCTGTTGCCGATACGGGCTGCGGACTCACTGAGGAAGAACAACAACATATCTTCGACCATAAACCAATCCATGACCAGAAAGACAGTGCTTCGCATGGTTTTGGACTGATGAATTGTAATGGTATCATCAATAAATACAAGAAGATTAGTCAGATATTCTCTGTTTGTGAGATGGGTGTAGAGAGCAAGAAGGACAAAGGAAGCCGTTTCTTCTTTCGTTTGCCAAAGGGTATTAGCCGTATCTTGTTGGCTTTCGTCCTCGCTACAGCCTCCCTCCTGACGGCTCAGGCACGTCCTACAAGAGCCAGCGACAAGGCTACTGCCCTTGCAAAGAAGGACTATAACACCCTCGCAGGTATCTATGCAGACTCAGCTTACTTCTCAAATATCAATGGTTCCTATAGTAAGACATTGGCTTATGCAGACACATGTCGTTACTATCTGAACCTCCATTACCTCCAACTTCGCCCTAAAGGAAAGGAGTTGATGAAGCAACTTGGAAGCCTTTCTATCGTTCCTGCGGAGATTAAGTGGTATCATGATAGCCTACCGATGAACTATGGTATCATCCTCGATATACGTAATGAGAGTGCTGTGGCAGCATTGGCACTGCACGAATGGGAGGTTTATAAATACAATAACTCTGTTTATACCCACCTCTTTAAGGAGCGTTATGCCGATAACTCATTGGGCGAATACTGTCGAATGATGATGAAATCGGAGACCAATAAGAATGTGGCTGTTGCCCTTCTTGTGCTTTTCCTGCTTTCAATCTTCCCTGTTTATTACGTGATGTATTATCGTCATCGTCTCTCTTATCAGTTCTGTTTGGAGCGTGTGAAGCAGATAAACACAATCCTTCTCAGTGATGTGAGCGAAGAAAACAAACTTAGAGAGGTTGAGAAAGGTGTAAGCGACAGATTCCCAGAACGATTACTTGCTATCGTCAACCAGATTAAGGAGGCACTAATTGCCTCTGTTGAGGAGAATCAAAAGAGCCAATCAGACATAGAAATGCTCGAAGATGAGGTGCGTTGTGTGGAATATGAGAACGAGCGTTTGCACATTAGTAACAGCATTCTTGATAACTGTCTATCAACACTCAAGCATGAAACGATGTACTATCCTTCACGTATTCGCCAGCTTGTAGACGAACCTGATGGTCAACTTGAGGCGATTGACGAGTTGGCAATCTACTATAAAGAACTCTATCAGATTCTAAGTCAGCAGGCAATGAGCCAAGTAGAATCCGTGAAACTCGTGTCGCGCCCAGTGGATATCACGACATTGGTGAGTCCATCGAAGCTGACAACAACCTTCGAGTCACCACTCATCAGTGGCGACCCTGTCTTCCTTGCTTATTTATTTGATATACTATATCTTATCAATAACAACCAACCACTGACGGTCACAGCCGAAGAGCATCAGCCTGGTTACGTCACCCTACATGTCATCATGTCGACACTGACACTCTCTGATGACGTTTGTCGCGACCTCTTCCAGCCTTCTGCCGACCGTTTGATGTTCTTTATCTGCCGACAGATAGCCCGCGACAATGGTGAATCTACCAATAAGCGTGGCTGTGGTATCTCAGCGAATGCGACACCAAATGGCGTGAGAATAGATGTGGTTTTGGCAAAAGCAAATTAAGAAACATAACTAAACAACATATACCTATGGAGAATTTTAGAGTCATCATCGTTGAAGACGTACCCTTGGAGTTAAAAGGAACGGAGGGTATCTTTCGAAACGAAATCCCTGAAGCCGAGATTATTGGAACAGCAGAAAGCGAAGTTGCCTATTGGAAACTCATTAAACAAAACCTGCCCGACCTCGTGCTTCTCGACCTTGGATTGGGTGGTTCAACAACGGTGGGAGTAGAAATCTGCCGTCAAACAAAACAGACTTATCCACATGTAAAGGTGCTGATCTTTACGGGTGAGATATTGAATGAAAAGCTATGGGTCGACGTCCTCGATGCTGGTGCTGATGGTATCTGTCTGAAGAGTGGCGAACTATTGACACGTGGCGACGTGGCAAGTGTTATGTCGGGCAAGCGAATGGTATTCAATCAGCCTATCCTCGAAAAGATTGTAGGCAGATTCAAGATGAGTGTGAGCGGTCAGCTGATGCACCAAGAAGCAATGGTTAGCTACGAGATTGACGAGTATGATGAGCGCTTCCTACGCCACCTTGCACTCGGTTATACCAAGGAACAGATTACCAACCTACGTGGTATGCCATTCGGTGTAAAGAGCTTAGAGAAACGACAGAACGAACTCGTACAAAAGTTCTTCCCTGATGGTAACAATGGTATGAGCGTCAACGCAACGCGTCTTGTTGTACGTGCATTAGAACTACGTATTATCGACATCGACAACCTCCACGCTGATGAGGAATAAGTTAGGTTATATAGTCTTAGTGCTTCTCATAGCCCAGTTAGCACTGATACTGCTCTCATGGCTTCTTACGGCAGCTTTTCCCGAGCTTCCGATGCGGTCTATGCTGAGCAGTGAGGGCATCCGTTGGTTCTTTGGCTCATTTGTCAGCAACCAACTTTCACCACTGCTTATCTACTTTATTATGGCAGTGATGGCAGCAGGTGCGTGCGTTCGCAGTCGCCTTTATACTGCATTACGTGCGATGCTATTAAACATGAGAAGCGGCCTAACAAACTCATCTAACAATCGTTACAGATTCCATTACCGTGAGAAGGTTGGTCTACGCATAGCATTGGTCGAGTTCATCGCCTATATGATTGTTATGCTCCTTCTTACGGCTATTCCCCATGCCATTCTCCTAAGCGTGACGGGACAGTTATTCCCCAGTTCCTTCTCTTCCAGTTTTATCCCTTCATTATCATTCGTCATCACGATTATGTCACTAACCTACGGTGTGGCGAGTGGTACGATAGACAGTGTCATAAAGATGCACAAGATTCTTGTAGGCGGTTTAGAGGTCGGCTCCAAGTTCATCCCCACCTACGTCATCGGCATTCAACTCTATATGTCAGTCATATATGTGTTTATCCTATAGCCTCAACGTATATTAGTATAGGTTTGTAAACAGCCTCTCACACATGCTTAGAGCTCCCTGCACCAACGGTACCTCTATGGTCAACATATTTTTAAATATAAACTCCCTTAGCTCCGTGACTCTGTGTGAGATTTAGTTTAAGCAACAAAGGATTGGAAATATATTTACAAAACAAGTGAGGAGGAGGCTGGTAATTGTGCTAAAAACAAGCAAATCTGATACCTTTGTAAGTCTTTTGTTATCAAGTAGTTGCAAAGGTGGTTTTCAAAAGGTGCTTAATTGGACTTCAAAAAGGCGTTAGTTAGGGGCTTAAAGGGCACCTTTTGCAAGCCAAAAGGGCGTTAATTGGAATCCAAAAGAGCATGTATTGGTTTTGAGATACATAAAAATAGTTTACAAATTCCTATAATTTGGAAATAAGTTGTTGGTGGAATACGGATAGGTATAGTATTTTTGCATTTAACTTTTAGTTTATTTCCCTTTGTATAACTATCTTATTCGGGATTTCCATACCACACAAGCATGTAAACCTTTATTCTATTTCCAGTCTATGCATTTAACGGAAGAACCAAAGATAAGTAGTCAAAACAGCTGATGATATGGATGATTTACTGACAAGATATAATAAACTTCTTAGGCAATATGAGGTTTTGCACAAAGAGAATGAGGTTCTGAAATCACTTCTAAAAATCCATGGTATTGAATATGAAACAAGGATGAAAGAAGATATGAATAAACCTATATATTCTTTGGTTTCAGTTCCAACCATTACTCTTTCGATTGATGAGCGCTTAAGACTTTTCCAATCCTTATTTAAAGGAAGGGAAGATGTCTTTGCTCGGAGATGGTTTAGTAAGACTACTGGTAAATCTGGATATCAACCTGTTTGTATTAATGAGTGGAAACAAGGAATCTGTGATAAGAAGAAGTATAGGTGTGTAATATGTCAAAATAGAAACTTTGCACCACTAACAACTCAAGATATGTATCGCCATTTAGAAGGAAAAGATGAGTATTGCTGTGATGTTGTGGGACTCTATGCTATCATGCAAGATAATAACTGTGCTTTCCTTTGTGCCGATTTTGATGACAAGAACTGTAAGTATGGTTATAAAGAAGATGTACTTGCCTATGTGGGTGTGTGCAGAGAATGGCTGATTCCCTATGCCATAGAGCGCTCGAGATCAGGGAATGGTGCCCACGTGTGGATTTTCTTTGAAGCGCCTCTACCAGCATCTAAGGCGAGGAGATTAGGAAATACTATACTAACCGAAGCTATGACGCGTAATGGACAGATGTCGTTCAACTCCTATGATCGATTCTTTCCCAATCAAGATTATTTGCCAGAAGGAGGCTTTGGCAACCTCGTTGCACTCCCACTACAAGGTCAGGCACGCAGGAAACAGAACAGTGTTTTTGTTGATAATGATTTCCTTGTATATAAGGATCAATGGGCATTTCTATATAATCTTAAGAAAATACAAGAATTTACTATCGACCAACTACTACGCCTGCATTATCAAGAAGAACTTGGAAAACTGTCTATGTCGAGCGAAAGCAAGCCATGGGTTACCCCTTTGCCGCAAAATATTACACAAGAAGACTTCCATGCTAAGGTTGAGATAATCAAAGCAGACAAACTATACATCCCATTGAAGGCTGTTTCTGCAAAGGTACTAAACCATCTGAAAAGAATTGCAGCCTTCAAGAATCCTGAATTTTACAGTAAGCAAGCACTCCGTCTTTCTACATATGCCATTCCACGCATAATCTCATGTTTTGATATTACTAACGAATACCTTGCTATGCCACGTGGTTGTGAGGATGTTACTCGATCTTTCCTTAACGATAATGCTGTAACATACACTATTATTGATAAAACAAATCATGGCAATAAGATTTCTGTTTCTTTTCAAGGGGAAGAAAGAGAGGAACAGTTGGAAGCCATCAATGCCCTATTACCATATACGAATGGCATCCTACATGCCACTACCGCTTTTGGGAAAACCGTTACTGCAGCGGCTATCATCGCTCGTAAGAAAGTAAATACACTCATCCTTGTTCATTCGAAAGCATTACTTAAACAATGGCATGACCGCTTAACAGAGTTTCTTAATATAGACTATCCAAAACATGAAGAAAAGAATAAACGTGGTAGACGTAAGGTATTTTCTCCTATAGGTTGCTTTGATTCATCAGGGAATACGCTTCACGGTATTATTGACATAGCCCTTATACAGTCATGTTTGGATGAAGATGGTGTAAAACCATTTGTACAGGACTACGGAATGGTAATTGTTGACGAATGTCATCATGTGTCTTCTATAACCTTTGAACAAGTATTGATGTCTATAAAAGCTCACACCATATATGGGTTAACAGCTACCCCCATTCGCAAAGACGGTCATCAACCAATCATCTTCATGCAATGTGGTCCAATACGATTTTCTACTGATGTTAAAAGTCAGATAGCTAAGCAATCCTTCGATAGGTTTCTTATTCCAAGATTTACATCATATAACTCTATTTTAGAGGACAGGCTATCAATTGCAACCTTATATAAATATATATCCGAAGATGAGATACGCAATAATCTCATTGTAGAAGATATTTGCAAAGCAGTTAATACAGGAAGAACACCGATCATTCTAACTAATAGAACTGCCCATGTGTCTGTATTAGCAGAGAAGTTGAAAGCTACCATCAAAAATGTTATCTCATTGACAGGGGCAGGTACGACAAGAGAAAAGCGAGAGGCAATGCAACGGCTACAAACTATTCCTGACAGCGAACAATTAGTTATTGTCGCAACGGGAAAGTATGTTGGCGAAGGCTTTGATTATCCGCGTCTTGACACCCTATTCCTTGCACTTCCAATCTCATGGAAAGGTCTTTTAACTCAGTATGCAGGTCGGCTTCATCGGGAATATGAGGGAAAGAAAGATGTACGTATCTATGACTATATCGATATCCATGAACCAATTTGCGATAGTATGTATAGAAAACGACTCAAAGGCTATGCTGCAATAGGATACAAAACAATCAATACAGCCCAACCAACATTGTTTGATCATATAAACGACATATCGTCCTCCATAGCTGAGAATCAGATATTTAATGGTTCAACTTTCTACCGCCCCTATATTTCAGATTTGATAAAAGCAAAGCGTTCCATTGTGATATCTTCACCAAAACTGTATAGAACGGAGCAAAATCCCTTAGTCACTTTGTTGAAAGAACTTGCTCAGCAGGGAATTGAAATTCTTATTACAACAGCTGCAGAGAACGAACAAACAGTATTCATCCAATCAAAGGGGCTATCTGTAAAAGTGAAACCAAAGCTATCATTATATACTACCATCATTGATAAAGAAGTTGTTTGGTATGGTTCAATAAACACGCTTGGCTATGCTTCAAAGGATGATAACATGATAAAGGTGACTGATATTCACCTTGCTAATGAATTGATAAAGATGGTACATAAACATAGTTAAGTAACATGATATATGCAAATTAGGATAAATTTAGTATAAATAAATATCTGTATCTTTCATCCTTTTCAAAGCCAAATCAAACTACGAATGTAATTATTTTTCACATCCTTCTTTTTAAAAGATGCTCTTTAGCATTCGAATCAACGCCCTTTTGGCTTGCAAAAGATGCCCTTTAAGCCTCTTACTAACGCCCTTTTGAAGTCTAACTAAGCATCTTTTGAAAAATGATTTTGTAACTTCTTCATAACAAACGAGTTACAAAGGCGATAAGAAAAGCGTTTTTTTGACTGTTTTTGGTGAATAAAGCACCGGTTAATGTAAAGATAATTCAGAGCGATGGGTTGTTTATAGGATATGAATTTGGGTCTTCAGTAATTTGAAGTGATAAGGTTTGCCACTTGTGTTTAGAGTTTGAAACAATGTCACACGGAGGCACGGAGAGGACGGAGGATTATTTAATCCAAATCGGTCATTAGACCACAATATATATAATTCTTCTTACTATGGTATTGTTTCCTAACATCTTTTATTTTCTTATCGGGATCTTGTCCGTCTTTGTAACTTGACGTAGCCCGCTACGCCTGCATTACAAAGCCAAACAATCTGTTCGATAATAAAACAAAATATGTTTAGGTTCTAATGACCGATTAGGGTTAAACCAAGATGATTAAAGTGATTAACATTAGCAAAGAGAGAGGCTTTTATCTCACGCAGAGAGTCTAAACGCATCATTACGGCATAAAGCATGACGACAAGATGATGCCATGTATCAAACTTCTTTATATAATGTTCACTTCCCTGGCTTGGCTCAGAGAGAGAATTTTATCACGATTAAAATAGTTTAACAGTTGAACATATAGCGGTTGTCCGATAAAATGTGTACTTTGGTTCATCTTATTTCATTGTTTTATTATGACAGCTACAAAGGAAATAAGAAGGGCTGACTGTGCAAAACAATCAGCCCGTTTTTTTTATTATTCTGAATTAAAAAGATATGAACGTACAAAAAGTTTTATCGGACACCAATATTAATTTACATTTTTACACACCCTCTTTCTTTTTCCAATAACCACACTTTTCGGGCTGTTCCTCCTGCATATCCTCCTAATTCTCCATTGCTTGCCACAACTCTATGGCAGGGAATGATGACCATTAATGGATTGTGGTGATTGGCATTACCCACAGCACGGGCGGCTTTGTTTCTGCCTATACGTCTTGCCAATTCAGCGTAAGAAAGCGTTTCTCCATATGGGATTTGTCGCAAACCTTCCCATGCGAGTAGCTGAAAGGGAGTGCCGTTTAATCGTATGGGGAGGTTAAAAGTCTTGCGCTTCTGAGTGAAATATTCTGTTAGCTGACGGCAAGCCTCAGTTAGTAACACGCTGTTTTGCTCCTTATCTTCCGTCCACTTCGCTACCTTTTGTTCGTCAATCGTATCTTCCCATTGGCAATAAACGATAGCATCTTCTTCCTCGGCAAGTATTAAGTTGCCGAGGGGTGAGGGGTAACGACAGAAGTACATGGTTTATTCTTCTACAATCTCAGCGTCTTCAATATTATCTGTAACCAACTTGTCGCCTGTCACAATCTTAGCTTCTTCAGCCTTCTCGTAAGATTTGCGGACAAGATACATGCGGATAATCAAGATGAATTCTAAGACGCCATAGTACATAAATGCCCATCCGAGAACTAATAATGGGAGTTGTGCAGTCTCTATTGGCTTACTAATCAACAGAATGGCTATCGCCAAGATGACTGTTGGGAAGAGCCACATATAGACCGGAACACGAGCGTACTGACGTGAACGAGCGAGGTTCATAAACTGATTGACAGCACCGAGAATCAGTAATGCTGCAAGGATATAAACCACCCATGTGATAAACGTGTTGGGCATGACGGCAAGGATGATACCCAAGGCAATACTGCCGACACCTGCAATAGGGAAGGAAGGTAACTTGAGGTTTTCTTCTTCTTGTTGTCCTTCTTGCTGTTCTGCCTTCGCTGTTTTCTTTGCTACTTTCTCCTTTTCAAAATAGTAAGCGATGCAGGAAACCAATCCAGAGAGTAGGAAGAGTATACCCACGGTGATGGTCATCCACGTCATAGTTTCCTCACGATATCTTACGAGGAGGAAACCTGTCACTAATACGATAATAGCCCTTATGGCTGATATTTGAAGTACTTTCATAGATGCAAAAATACAAAATAATCTCTATTCCAACGTTTTACTCCCTGACTTTTTATTATTTTTGCAATAAGAAATGATGAAGTTATGACATTATTATATCTTGTAAGGCATGGTGAAACGGTGGATAACGCCAATCATATTATGCAAGGACAAACACCGGGAGAACTGAATGAGCAGGGTGTCAAGCAGGCTGAAGCTCTTGCAGAACGTTTGAAAGATGAACCGATAGATGCCTTTGTTTCAAGTGATTTGCAGCGTAGTATTCATACCTGCAAACTGATTGCTGCCCCTCATGGGAAGGCTGTTACGACGACTCCATTGCTTCGTGAACGTGACTGGGGTTCGTTTACTGGGAAGTATATTCCTAATTTAGCGAATCTGAAGGACCCCTCTTTATGGCCCGATGACATCGAAAGCTTAGAAGATTTGAAGGCTCGTGCTAAGGAATTCCTTACATGGTTGAAGGAAGAATATCCTGATAAGAAGGTGCTTGCCGTAGGACATGGTATTATTAATAAAGCCATTCAAAGCATTTACTTTGATAAGCCGATGAATGAACTGAAGCCAATGGGGAATGCCGAGGTTAGGGTACTTGAGCTATAAGGTTTATAAGGCTTATTAGCCCTATAAGCCTTATTGCGCCTAATACTAAAAAGCGAAGAGGAGCCTCACTCACGTGAAACTCCTCCCCTTCATTTAAATAACTCTCTTTGTTACATCTCTAATTTGGTCTGAATGCAGTCTTACTCATTGGTTTGCTAACTGCTAAACAATCTTTATTACCTTAATTCGTCTAATCTATTTATCTTTTAAAACCTTAGTGCTTAGTATTTAAACCTGATTGAATCAACGTCTATTTATTATATCTTAATGTCGTTATCTATGTCCACCAAATGAGCTACTTCCGTTTGAAACGCTTCCACCACCTGAGCGGTTTCCGCCAAATGTTGCGCCACCACCACCGAAGCTGTTGCTTGGTGCATCGAATGAGCGACTTGGCTCATAGCTTCTTGTTGCGCCACCATAGTTCCTACTTCCACCGAAGTTACCACCATAGTTAGGTTGAGTAACCGTTGTTCGTGTTGAACTCTCTCGTGGAGCGTAGTACTGATAATTACGTGGTCCATCAAAGTTTCCGCGTTGCTGATTGCCGAAGCTGCGTGGGCGGTCGTTCTGATAAGTAGGACCATTGTTATAATAGTAGTTTCCTCCTCTATTGTAATCGCCACGTATGTAGCTATCTCTCATCCCATATCGGCTGTTATAATCTCCGCCGTAGAAGATTTCTCTTCCGTTATACCAACTTCTTCCGCCATTCATTCGCCAGCTGTGGGCTCCGTTGTAAACGTTGTAGAACGATGGTCGTCCGAAGTAATAATAGTCGCGGCGTGGATAACGAGCATAAATGCCAAATCTCCAGTAGCCTGCGTCCCATCTCAGTGGGCGGTAGAAATATGCTGCTTCAACGTATGCACGATATTGCCAATCATAGAGGATATAGCTCAAATCTACATTTCGATGTGACCAATACATTCCATAGAGGTCGTCTACCGTGTTGACATTCATGAGGTAATCCAAGTTTATTTCGTAGGCTGCCTCATATTGTGCCTCTGTCAGATTCAGCTCGTAAGCCATCTTATCTGTTAGAAAGAGTGCTTGTACTCGAGCCTGCTCATAACTCATTGCGCTTGTTGATGCGCCGATAACTATGAGCGATGCGATAAGGGTTAGTACTATCCTTCTCATAATCGTTACCTTTTTAAGTTCTTATTCAAGTTTCGGACTACTTCTAAAAGCATTTCCTAACTTTCACGATGCAAAGGAACGAAGAAAAAAAGACATGTGAAAAGGATTTCCCCTATACAGTGGGGGATTTTCCCTAAACTTGTGTTTGACACGATATAAAGCCCTAAAATCTCACCTTATTTATATATACATTTAGTTTTAGTTTTATGTTGCTGTCACTTTTAACAATTCTCGTAACCGAATGGAAATTAAATGATTACATACTGAGAGGGGATGACAGGAATGACAGGAAAGTTAGTTTTGAAGGATTCTTTCTGTTCTTATTTCATTAAAATCGGTCATTAGTCCCCAATATGTTTAGGCGCTAATGACCGATTTGGCTTTAAAGCCTTCTCATTTTTAATAGATGAATGGATAGCTTCTATTGCTCGAATAGAATTCTCATATGATTGACAGCACGATATTACTCATCACGCATCTTCTGCATCTCGATATCAACATCAATGCGGTAGCGGCGATAATGCTTCCCGGCAATATCCTCAAAGCCTGGAAGATGAAAGTACTTGTTACGTTTGAGATAATCACGGAGGTTCTCGTCATAGTATAAGCCGTGGCCGAATCCGTTTATATCAATGGAAGTACCGATGCCCTTGTCAAACAGAAGACCATAATAATAGCCCACGTAAGCACCAATTCTATACCTCTCCTCTTTCGTAAGGCCGTCGAACTCGGGATAATTCCTTAAATCCAGCAAGGTCGATGCATACTGATCCAGCATAAGGAAATACTCATTCTCCTCATTTACGTGCTTCAACATATACTCCATCAGACCTCGGTGAATAAGCAATTTCCTATTGGCGCCTCTTGAAGCAAAGAGTGCCTTGGTTTCATCAGCCTCAGGAATTCTGTTAACCACCTTGATTTCATCGAGCATCATCTTGTTGATTACATCAGACTTGTCGTAGCCGTATTCCAGGAACAGGTCACGAAGGAAGCTCCGGTTATTATTCATAAGCCAAGTGAGGGCAGCCTTGCTGTCGTGGAAGATGAACTGGTTTTTATAGAAAAGTTCTTTATCTATCCTGTAAGATAATTTACCCTTTTTGAGTACATTATTATCAGCATCCTCATCATCAAAGCCTTCAAGCAGGGTAGCACCTTCGATAATAGGGTGGAATATAATATAGTTATATTTAGGGACAAAAAGATTCCGATACCAAAAGCAAAATAGGGTTTCCGTAGCTCCATCGTCCATAGACCTACGCTGATCTAAACGCTCTTGAGGTAGCCCATCTTTAAATACATATCTGCGAAGTCCTTTTTTAAACAGAGAGTTATTACTTTCAGATGTATCTATATTATAATACTTCTTGATGGCTTTTTGCGCCTCAGCATCGCTAACAGGCAGAAACCCCATCCTTTTAAGGATTTCGAAATTCAATTCTACTGCAAGATCTGTATACTCCACTTTCTTCTCTATAGGCATTACCGTAACGCCATCAAGTCCCACTTCCGCAAGTTCTCTATAATATTCTCTGATTTCGTGGTCATACTTCTTTATCAAGTCTACCTCACTCTTTACAGTTCTTTCTTGATGAACTTGCTGTTTTGAGCTCTGCTTTGGAGCCTGTTCCTTGCATCCATTCATTAATACTACATTTAGAATAAGCAGTAAAAGATATATTTTCTTCATAAGACAACTATTTTCGGTTCCTTAATGTATTTATGGCTTAAAGTTGATATGCGTGGGCTATTTTAACAAGCCTCTAATAACTTTGAATAATATACTGCAAAGATATAAAAATATCTGAATTCCTTAGAACTTTTTGGGTCCTTCCATTAAATGTGTGGACGCTTTTCGTATTGCTTTAAAAAAAAGGACCGAAGTTACTCATTAAACAAAAACATAGCTAAGACAATCAACTATCTATCCTATTATCATCCTCTGACATTGAAAACCTTTTCATTTAAGACTTCAAATTCTGTAGACAAGGGTTTGAAAAATCATTACATAATTTCAAGCAAGACATCAATAAATAACGACAAGACTACATACAAAACGCAGGTCTGCAATAAACAGGAAATCAATTAGTTATAAAGCAGCAGAATAAAAGGTGCTTAATTGGATTTCAAAAGGGCGTTAGTAAGGCTCTTAAAGGGCACCTATTGCAAGGCAATTAGGCGTCTTTTAGAAGCCAAAAGAGCATGTATTAGTTTTGAAGAGTGTGAAAATAGTTTACAAACTTTTATTAATAAGGGAATACGTTGTTTGTAGAAGGCAGATATACATCGCACCTAATTACATTTATCATGTAGTTTATCCCCCTTTATAAAACCATCTTATTGGGGGCAATCATACCATGTATGTCGATTAATCTCATTCTATTAACCTGTCTACGCATTTAACGGAAGAACCATTTTTGCTTCCTCCTTAGGGGGAGTTGTGATTAAAGTCCAATAGAAACAGTTAATTACATCTAATCCTACTCTTGTGAATATATCCAACTTTACCATTGTCAGTCTTTACTTTCCACCAATCTCCACGTTTCTCAATGACATTAACAAAGCTGCCTGATTTAACCTGAGTTATGATCTTAGCTTTAGAACTTCCAGACGTTCGTACATTGGTATAACCATCAGGATCTTCAATATAATAATCTGCGAAATCATCTGTTGTAGAGCTTAACAATAGTACAGCCTTAGCAACATCACGCAAAGCAGTACTCCCATAATAATTATTTTTCTCCATACGCTGTATAAGCTCTTTGTCAACTAACATGAAATTAGAAAGATGCTGATATACTTTTTTATCCATCACCTTGAGGATATTGTCTTGATGTGTCTCATCGTACTTGTTCAAGCAATCCAACAGACATACCAAACATTCATCTTTCACTTCCTGCCTCACGTTGATTTGCTTATAATGCTTATAATAGGCATAAACAAGATTCTCAAAAGTTTCCATACGGTCTTTGCTTGTTTCTGCATACTTGTAAAACATGGTAATCAGTTTCTTCCTATACCCCCTTGATGGATTGTTGTAAAACAGGACGTTCGTAACATCATTGACAATATAACCGTTTTGACAAGCGTATTCAATGGCACGCTGGATAAGCAGGTCATTATTTTCATAATCCAAGTCAAAGACAACATCTATTGCATTATCCTTATGTTTATAGAAATAAGACAAGGAAGAAGAATGGTCATTGAATAATAATTTATTGTATGCCAGAAACATATCCGCTATACCATTTTCCTTTGTATAAAGAACTTTACGAGCTTCATCCATAGTTGGCTCATGGTCTAATGCTGGCTGATAAAACAGACTTTCGTTGCCCGTATAGATAAACCTGCCAATCTCATTGACAGAATATATAATATCCTCATTTATATCTAAGCTGTACACTTGTGCAGACGGATGAAGTCGTATTCCAAAAAACTGTAGACACTTTTCTTTGAACACTTCATAGCTTGGTGCCTTATAACCATGTGATTTTGCATACTCTTCCAATATGAGAGACTGCATACTGTCTTCTTTCTTCATTAGTATTGTATTTACATATTCGGTTTTTACCTTTTTCTGCTTGGAAACTGAAGACTGCCCCTTACAATTTATTATTGTCAGGCTGAACAAGCAGAATAATATTATTTTTATGTTTCTATTCATTGCTTTTTACTATTTCCCGTTCGTTGACTATCTTTTGGATCTTTTTTCATTTCATAATGTCTATAGACATCATTAATGTCTCCACTATAATCTTCTATATAACAATAGATTTTTTATTTTTATACTCATTGTATATCTCCGTTAGTTTTTTCATTGAAGAATTATAAATTCGAATGCAACCATATGTTGACATTAATTTACCTTGGTCATTTATAAATTTACCATATCCTACTGTGTGACCAGCATGAATTGCAATTCCAGCTCTACCATTTTTTGATGCTCTTTGAAATTCACCAGTGATTCCTGTTAGTTCAATCAGACCATTATTTCCATAGCTAAGGTTACCACGATGTTTATTAGGAGAATAACTTGTTGAAGCTTTACCTGTTGGAGTATCTCCATTACCAGCCTTACGCAGTCTATTCCTATTACTACCTCTACATAAAGAATGTGTCTTATAAACAATACCATTACTGTCTAAAACTATCATTGGACCTTCAAAATCTCTTTTTGAAGGAGTTATAACGTCAATATAAAGTTCTTTCTCTTTTATCTCATATTTCCTATCAAAAGTATATATTTTATTTTTTGATTTTTTATTAGATAAATTAATGCATTGAGCTACTTTTAGGACCTCGATTGCATTGTGGAAGAACTCACGGCGCGGTACTATTATACTTTCACTCTTTGATTTATTCATTAATGCAGAAACATTGTCTACATCTTTGTCTGACAGGCCCACGGCTCTACCATTTAATCCCACTTTCTTCCAATATACTATTGATGAAAGAATAGCATCGTATGGATTTTGTTTTAACTTAAAAGGGTTGTCGTTCAATGCCCATTTAACATCAAGCTCACACTCTTTAATTGCGTACTCTTCAATAGATGTATAAGTATCTTTCAAGCTAATTTGATGAAAGCCTTTTCCACTATACCGCCATCCGTCTCCCTGTTTTGTGTGATTTTTAGATAGTTTATTTTTGGAGCTATAAACAGTATTTGCAATTATTGGCCAGTTAGATTTATTCATAGATAAATTAGACAAACGACGTGCTTCTGCTTTTTTAGCATCTAAACTTTTAAAAGAATCAAAATATGATGAAAATATCGCCATCATTCTATCAGGATTACTATACTTAAACCTTTCTTGTAAATCATAAAACTTTGTTTCAGCAGCTAACTGGGCTAGAAAATGAGCCTTTCTTATGCAAGTGTTTAAACCTGCAAGTTTTCGATATTTATTGAAATATGGCAAAGCGGCCTTAATCATAGTGTCATCTTCTATAACACTTTTCCCATTTTGATTTATGCAAATCTGTTTTATTTCCTCTAATGTAACATCCTTATTACAGCGTGGACATCCATCTTTTTCAGGCTCTGTGCGATTAACATTCGCCTTGCTGGGTTCTGCCTTTGGCGTTGGGATATGCCGCTTGACAGAGAAAAGAACTTCCTTCCCTTTAAGTATGTATTGTTTGGTTTCCTTTGAGGTCTGTCTGCCAGTATTATTATTTACATTTCCGTTGGAAGATTGATTACTACTGAAAATCCACGAAACAATGGCTTTAATTCAACTGATAGAACTCTCCATAGTCATTGATACGGTAAACATCTATGGAGGTTTTCTTACCCTCTACAGTTCGCACATAGATTGTACCATCCGTAAAGATAGCGAAGTCTTCCTTTATGTCATTATATGAGCTGAAGGCAAGGATGTTGATATTGTTGTCGTCGTCTATCATCCCATTCTTGTAGGTATATATAAGAAACTCATCGTCTTCGTTGCAGTTATAAGCAACAAAAATGGGGAAAGACTTATAGTTAGGAAGTTTCACGAAATAGAAACCACCACTGCTGTTCATCTGGGATATACTCTTCCCCATACATACTCTCAGTTTTCCTTTATAGGGACGAATATTATATTCACGGGCACGCTTGCTACTCATCTCCTTTTTTACATCCTGATACAAGTCGGCCTGAGTATATTCCAGCTTTGCATCAAGAGAAGGTTGTCCCTGACCAGATTTTCTCACGTATTTGAAAACACCAGCAATGTTATTATGAAATAACACAAGGTACTCACCAGTATAAATATACTCCAACATATCGCTGTATATCTCGTGTTCCGACGACTGTATAAGCAAAACAGGAACTGACTTGGATATATTGATGCCACGAAGAGCAAAGTAATCCTTTAGATAGGGGTAGTAAAGTGCATCCCGTTCGTACATAAACGGATCACGGTCTGTACGGCAAACCTTGATTTTCTTCCCATTCAGATAAAGGATAGAGTCACCAAGTATCTGTATCTTCATGTTCTGAAGTTCCTCCAAGCTATTCTCATTTTTTGTGACGGAATAATCATAGTAAGACACAAGTTCCCAACTGTCTTTCGGTTGGTATTTCTTTGCGGCATACGTGCGATGGATAGCATTCCAGTCTGCCAGCGTCTTGTCGCTGACAGGCTGAACCAAGGAGCCTGTAGCTCCTTTACGCACCTTTGGCATAGGACGCTCTGTCTTTCTCTGTGCTTCAGAGTACACTATGAAAAACAACAAGGCAATTAGTATTAGTACTACCTTCCTTTTCATATCTTGATTTTTATCTATGCTATGAACAGCTGTTTACAGGATGAATTAGCTACGATTCTGAACATTCAATGCCCCCCTTCCGGCAATATAGAATGTTGATACATATACGATGTCTTCATAACGTCAAAGAATAGCATAATATTATGCTACTCACCAGACATTCGATGACTTTCGATTTCAACCCCTTCCTGATACCGGTCATATTGTCTTTGTATTATCTTATCGAAGTCCTTTAGGTGGAAGTAATTATTTTTCTTGATGTATGAGACAAAGTCTTTCTGATAGTACAGGGCATATCCAAAACCTTGATTATCACAAGGTGTCCCTATACACTTCTCATACATCAGACCATAATAATACCCGATGTATGCACCAGCCTTATATCTTTCATCCTTTGTCAGGTCGTCGAACTCTGGTTCATTTTCTAAATCCAACAAATATGATAAATATTCATCCAACATACAGTAATACAGATTCTTTCTGTCAGCATGTTTCAACATATACTGCAGCAGTCCTTGATGGATGAGAAGCCGCCCATCCGCACCTTTTGAAACAAATAGTTCCTTGTACTCTTTCCCTATAGGGAGTTCTCCTTCCTCTTTCACTTCATCTATCATCATCTTGTTGATAATATCAGACTTGTCATAGCCGTATTCCAGGAACAGGTCACGAAGGAAGTTCCGGTCATTATTCATAAGCCAAGTGAGTGCAGCCTTGCTGTCGTGGAAGATGAACTGGTTTCTGTAAAAATAGGCTGTATCTATCGAATAGTAAAGTTTCCCTTTCTCAACTATATCATCGTCGGCATCTTCATTGTCAAATCCTTGAAGCTCAACAGTGTTCTCTATGGAAGGATAGGATACGATGTAGTTATACTTTGGAACATAGATACTCTTATTCCAAAAGTAAGAAACAGTTTCCGAAGAGTCTACCTCCATAGCCTTTCGCTGTTCCAACCGTTCTTTAGGAGCTCCATCTTTGAATACATATCTACGAAGTTTGTTCCCTGCCAAATAGATGTTATTTTCAGAGATATCAATGTTATAATATTTTTTGATAGCCTTTCGTGCTTCAGCATCGCTGACAGACTGGTATCCCATTCTTTTGAGCGCATCATAAGTAAGTTCTATTGCCAAATCTGTATACTCTACTTGTTTGTCTATAGCCATTACCGTAACACCATCAAGTCCTACTTCCGCAAGTTCTCTATAGTAGTTTCTGATTGTCTTTTCATTCATACAAATCAAGTCTTTCTGCTTCACATTTTGAACAGTTCCTTTTATGTCTGTAGATTGCCTCTGTCTTAAATTCTCTTGACAACTTACATGCGACAGAACTAAAACCAAAATAATAAGTATACATAAAATCTTTTTCATTTTATTTTCTCCCATAAAAATCTTTTAATTGTCCTTTCTTCATTCTTTCTTCCTGTTTCTTTTTTTCTTCTGGTGACATCTTCACCTTATAATATACATAATATGCAGGATTACATCTTTTAGTCAAATCTCCACATCTTCTTTCTGACCTTATTTCAAAATGCAGATGAGGACCACAAGTTCCATCTCTGATACCAGAAATGCCCGAATAACCAATAACCTGCCCAGCATATACACTACCTTTTTTTACAAGAATGTAACTTAAATGATAGTAGACAAGATATATATGATTAGAATTTTCATCAAATCCTTCACCCTGTTTTTTTTCGCCGTCATAGGTTGGATTATAGTCTCTTCTCCTTTGTCTGAAATAGTTTATTTGTTCCTTATCTGTTATTTTTAACACAATGGTCTGTCCTTGTCCTTTAGGAGAATCCGTTATTGATTCTACAATACCATCCAAACACGCATATACATTTGATCCTTCTGTACAAAACAAATCAACTCCCTGATGATATTTTTTATTAGGTCTTGGCACTCCGAATGCAGCGTTTGCAGGATTATATTTTCCACTTTGAGTCCATAACGTTATCTGTGGATTATCTACAGGGTCGTGCCATTTTCCTTGTTTTGGAGTTTGTTTTGGAGATTCCTTAACATTCCACTTACAATCATCCACCATAAAAGCAACAGAAGTCCTATTAGTAAAGGCTTCCTGTTTCTCTTCGTAGTTCGATTTTCCTGTATCTTTGTTTATCTCTCTCATTCCAACTTTTTTTGAAATACGTTCTGTACTTTTGTTCCCATTGCAAAGTTTGTACATGTCTAAGTTTTTCCATTTGAAAAAAGCCATGGAAGCAACCACTGCAAGTTCAAAATTTTTACCAACTTGATCTGATTTCTCTATACTACTTGTGATATCGCAAGAATAACCTATATCATGCAATATTTTTTCAATTGCAGTATAGCAAACTCTACCAGTTAATTGGATTAATCCTCTACCTCTGAAGTGCCATCCGTCATTTGGATATTTGTTTCCCAGTTCTTTTCCCTTGCTGAACTTATAAGAATATGCATAGTTTGCTATCTTTATTTGGTTTTCTTTTGAAACAGCATTCGCTTTGGTTGATTTCTTTTCCGCACGCCCCCATTTTCTTGCATAATTTCTTCCTTCATCTGTTCTGAAGGCTGATAATTTGGTTGGTATGATTTCTCAATAGTAATTAAAGGATTCTCCCTCCTTTACGTCAAGTCTACCTCCTGTTTCTTTATAGGCTTGAGCAAAAAAATGTGCCTTAATCCAACACGTATCCATCCTCAACTCTTTCATATACTGAGTATAAATTCTTGCAACAATTGATAATTTTTCAGGTGACACTCCCTTGAAAATCTTCTGTAGTCTTGGAAGCATATCCGTCCATTCTTCTCTACAACGTGGACATCCACCCTTTTCAGGCTCTGTGCGATTAACATTCGCCTTGCTGGGTTCTGCCTTTGGCGTGGGAATATGCCGCTTGACAGAGAAGAGGACTTCTTTCCCTTTAAGTATATATTGTTTGGGTTCCTTTGAGGTCTGTCTGTTAGTATTATTATTTACATTTCCGTTGGAAGACTGACTACTGAAAATCCATGAGACAACAACCTTGTAGGCTGTACCTTCCTTGTATGGTGCTAATCTCCGCTGCTCATCTATCTCTCACAATCAATATATGATATATCTTTACAATACGGACACTTAATAGAGTCCTTAAATTTCAATCAGTCATAGAAAATAACTGAGAATAAAATGCTGATGAACCTATCAGATTAATGACTGCAAATCTTACAACCGTATCAGAATATAAAGGCGATGGAACAGAATCGCTATTGTACAGTTGTTCTCTATTATACCATAACTTACATTCTACTGCTGTTTCTCACATTTCACCTTTACATTATTCTTACCTTTTTTATTTATAATATAGGGACTTTTAAGATAGTATTTACCATTATACCGGTACAATTCCACTACCGTTGCTTTCTCCACATTAGACAAGGGCAAAGAATTAGTCTCACCTAATGAAGCTAAGTAACACAATTTCAGATGCTTCTCATTTTTTTTTCTCACGGTGCACAAGATTCGAAAACATGTCATTTGACCATTCCCCGTAAAGATACAGCTGTCTGAACTAATCTCAAGCTCATAACCGACAAATATCGGGGGATAATCTGATGCCTGCATGTAATATTCATAATGACCATACCAGCTGGTATCCTTTTCAACCAACGACTGCAATTTACGTATCTTTTGTAATTTATCTTTTTCGACGACTTTCTTTTCATCACACCTGCTTTCATACTTTCTATGAACCTTTGGAGGTACAACAACATTCCGCCTCTCTTTTCCTCGATGAAAAGAACAAGCTGCGAAGACTATTACAAACAGAGATAAAATAAAAACATGCTTCTTCATACCAATATTCTATAAGAATTCAGATCATCTCTTTATTGCCGAATCAGACCATTACAATCTATCATGACTTTTTCAATAGTTTTATCATTTCAACATTCTTATGACGACGAGCAATGGAAAGGGGAGACATTCCGCTTCTATCCTTTACCTTTGTCTTTGCTCCATACTTTAATAATACCTTCACTATGTTTATATTATTCTTATCCACTGCAACCATCAGAGGATAAGTTATATAGTCTCCACCAAGGTTACCCAAGCCATTTGCCTTTGCTCCATATTGTAAAAGAAGGCAAGTAACTGGATAACTGTTCATACTACAGCTCATCACCAAAGGGCAAAGTCCATCTTCATTATAAGCCACGTTAGCGTTGGCTCCTAATGACAGAAATAACTTTACCAACTCGGCATTCCCCTTATCTACTGCCATATATAGCGCATCATAGCAATACATATCATCAGAGTACACACATTCCATATTAGCCTTCATTCCTATGAGTCTTTGGACAAAGCGTTTGTTCTGATAAAGACAAGCATAACCTAACAGCGTATAGGAATGGTCAGTATATGTATGGAACAAGGAGTCAATATTCTTTATATGTTTAATGTTCTTTTCAAAGTCAGATATATTCCCTTCTTTTATTGCCTTCATGGTTAGATGATAATGGTCAAAGTTTTTTTGGCAGTGACCACTATATAAAAAAACGAATAGGCACAGAAATAAAAAAGCAATTCTTTTCATATTCATTGAGTTGTTTAGATAAGATACCGCAAAGATATAAAAAACACTTGAAGTTCTTAGAACTCTTTGGTACTTTCTTTAGGGGAGTTGTAACGCAAGTCCTATATTGAACTTGCGTGTAGTTACAATATTCCCTATCATTCACTACCTGTAGGGGGATTCAAGTCTAATCCCTCCCTTTCTATTTTATCCATCATTTCAGGACTACTGATACCAAAGAACTTGTGTGCACGTGCATACTGATAGACTTTCTCGCAGTTGGTCATTATTACATACGTCATAGACGTTTGAGCCCAATCGGTTGATGGGATATAATCGGCATATTTGTTGCGCATCTTATATTCAGAATTTGCAAGATAACAAAACATTCGTGCTTTTTGTTCCAGATTAAAATGTGCAGCATTCATTCCATCTTCGTCTTGTAACACCTGATACACATATATTAAGAACTTATCATTGTAATAAGAACTGTTCTTGCCTGTGGTGTTCTTTTCAATAGTCTCTATCAGTTCTGGATGCACAATAAGGTTATTCCCTTTTCCTTTATCAAATATATAACAAAGGAAAGCAAAAGGATTTTCCCTTTCCGCATTAAAGAACCATTGATTTAATTCAGGACTTCCAAAATAAGAATATTCTTTTAATAAATCACCTAACATTCGGTTACTGTCGTAATAATCGCCAATGTCATCAATTTCTCCCTCACCTTGATACAGTTCTAATTGCTTCAACGCACCTGTATCATTATAAATCAAGAACTTGTTTAATAATAAGATTTGTTTCAAGGTCGTGCTCTTGAATTTAATCGTATTCCCGTTAACAGAAATCAAATCTCTGAGAAGCCAATTATAGGTTATGAAGCCTTTATCTTTGATGGCAAAGAAGGAAGAGGCAAAATCGAAGCTCTTTTCATTACTAAGGTTTATGAATGTTGACTTCGTATTCGCTCCAAGGTCTTTTCCAAAAACTTGTCTGATTCTTTTTTCAAATAGTTCTTTTGAAGGCTTCTTAAAGCCATGAGTATATAAATAATGCTCCACCAAAGGAATTGTCAAGAGAAAATCCTCCTGTGTTGGCATGTATCTTGGTTTTGATTGATCATCTCGAAAATCGCCACCATACCACGCAAGTTCTTGAAGTTTTAAATGCTTCAACAGCTTATCTTTATCAACTCCCCAATATTTTAAGGAATCTATCACATTCATTTTTTTATTTTCGTTATTCATTAGCCCTTTCTCAGTAAAGATATTATCCTTAGAAGAATTTGATTTACACTGTGTAAAAGTGAGAAGCCCAAGTAATAAAGAGCTTATAAATAAAAATCGTTTCATATCTATTTTTGATGTTTTGAATAGTGAACCGCAAAGGTATAAAATGGCTCTTCCGGAATCTGGAGTGATGTTGTGATGTCCTTTATACCACTTGTTAGTAAAGAAAGTTTGTAATAGTTCATTATAAGCGTTTTGTAGTGTGTATAACCCATGTGGTACAACAACAACTTTCGTAACCATTAAATTAGTACTTTGTATTCTTTAATATCAGTAAACCAAGGGGATATAAAAGTTATTGATAATCAGACATTAAACATTATCACTCCAAAATCCTAAGGACCCCTTCTTTTTGATAATTGAACCTTGGCTTTAAACCTTCTAAGCTACCCCTCACGATTTACTCTGGGTCAGGTCCGTCTGATTCGTCTGAAATCCCTTCATGTTCCAATTCTTCCATCATTTTAGGACTACTGATACCAAAGTATTTATGCGTACGTGCATATTGATAAATCTCTTTACAGCGAAGCATTATCAGGCAAGTCCAAGGCATAGGGTCCCATACGTTTGACGTGATATACTGTCGATACTTCTCACGCATCTTATATTCAGAGTTTGCGAAATAACAAAAAATTCTGGCTTTCTGTTCAATAGTAAAGTGCTTACTATTCATGCCATTTTCATCTCGTATAAGGTCATATACGTAATTGGCAAAGTTGTCATCATAATAGTCATGCTTAGTACCCGTAGTGTTTTTTTCTATTGTCTCTATCAGTAATGCATGTACAATTATATTATTATTGGGAGCTTTATCAAATATTCTGTTTACAAAATCATAAGGTTCATCTTTATACTTGAGAAAATACCATTGATTTAGCATGGGACTTTTATAATAATTATAAGAGGCAAACAAATCTTCTAATATGTTTTCTCCATTATAAAATGTTCCAAGACCATCATCATCTCCTTGGGATTGTAAGTTTTCCAAGAGTTTAAAAGCATTTACATCATTATAGAAGATAAAGTTGTTTAGCGCTTTAATTTGCTGAAAGACCTGTGATTTCAATTTTATCTTGTCTCCCTCTACGGATAATAGGTCACGAAGTAACCAGTTGTAAGTTATGAACCTATCCTTATATATCGCATAATAGGGCGAGGTAAAGTTGAAGTCACCATCAGCCCCAATTCCCTCATAGCCTTTTGTCTTATCCATTTTCAACTGATATCCAAAGACATACTTGATTCTTTCTTGAAATAACTCAGTAGAAGGTCGCTTGTAGCCATGGGTTTCAAGATAGTATTTTACCAAAGGAATAGTCAACTGAAAGTCTGTCTCTGTAGGCATATATTGCGGTATAGATTGGTCGTCACGGAAATCACCTCCATTCCATGCATTCTCCTGTAATTCTATATGTTTTAGCAAGGTATTTCTGTCAATGCCTATTTCTTTTAATCTTTCCATACTGATTATACTATCATAGTGAATATGTGTTGTTTTATGCGATTCCATAGCAACAGTATTCGCACGTTTCGAATTTCCTGTACACTGAACAAACATAATTGTCAGTGCAAATAAAGGAACTAAGCCTAATTTTTTTTTCATATCTTTATTTCTTTGAATAATGTACTGCAAAAGTATAAAAATAACATCGAACCGGATTATGCCCTATCAAATGGAATCCTTTTCTAAAGAAATGCATTTTAATGGTTCCTGCTAATTTCTTATTCTCATTTTCTTTATATTTTTCTCCTCTTTCATTTAAAGCTTTCTCATTTTTAATAGATGACTGGATAGCTTCTATTGTTGTAACAATATCACTTTCAGAATTATAATTTATCACAACTCCTGTGTGTCCACTATAGTGCGATACTCCTTTTTTATCTACTCGCTTTCCATACCACAAGAAAATATCCCCTCTTTTAGGAATATAGTTGGGGTCATTATGTTTTATAAGCCATTTAGGATTTTCCTCTGCATATTCAGTCATTTTGTATGTTGTCCAACCCATAGGTTTCTTACACCATTCTATTTTTGCAGCATAACGTCCTACTAGTTCTGAGCAGTCCATTGTTTTTGCACCATTTTCCTGAATACGATTATCATCTTGAACATATGGGACTTTATACTTCATCTTACCTACCTGTTCTAAAGGTATACAGATACTTTCCAGCCATCTGATGCCTTGTTCTATTTTTAGATCCTTATCTTCTTGAGTAGATGAAGAATTATCTTTCTTCAATTTGATGATGCAATCACTTACTCTAAACAACTTAGATGTAATGTTGTTGAAACTATTCCTTTTTAAATCATAATTTGTCTCTTTTTTTGAGCCAACTTTATTTCCTATTCTCCTAGAAATAATATCCACATCTTTTTGTCCATTAGATCTTGTAGACAATCCTTTTTCCTTTGACCAAAATGCCATGCAGGTTACCATTGCAACTTCTATATCATTCCCTACAAGACTAGCATTATTGTCTGAGTTTATAATATTTTTATGTAAAAGTTCTTCTGTATATTTATTTGCGTGAGTGTAGGCTTCACGACCAGTAATCTGTATCATTCCTCTCCCTCTAAAGCGCCAGCCATCTCCAACTTGAGTATTACCTAATTTTCTTTTCTGTGAGCAATTTTTGTCATCATATACAACATTGGCTATCATCTCTTCATTTGCAGCCTGAATACCTTGGTCATTATATCTATACAAGTCCTTACGACCATATTTTTCTGCTAAATCTGGATGACTTACCATATAAGAATATGGTGATTTTTTTGATTCACCATCTGTAAAATAACCACCCTGCCTTGTTTGAGTATTACCTTGTACCCAGTGTTTACCATTAACGTTGTCTCTCCCTTTCATACGTCTTGCGGAGTAGTTGAAACTTTCGGTCTTAATATTGAAAGAATCTCCCACTTCTATCTTCGCCTGTGCAAAGAAATGTGCTTTATTCCAACAGGTGTCCATCTTAAAATACTTCATGTGCTTATTATAAGCTTCAGCAATTTTCATACGTGTTGTTTCTGAAGTTTTTGGGAAAACCTCTTTAAGCTGCTCTGCTGTAATTGGAGCACTACAGCGTGGACATCCATCCTTTTCAGGCTCTGTACGATTAACATTCGCCTTGCTGGGTTCTATCTTTGGCGTGGGGATATGCCGCTTGACAGAGAAAAGAACTTCCTTCCCTTTAAGTATGTATTGTTTGGTTTCCTTTGAGGTCTGTCTGCCAGTATTATTATTTACATTTCCGTTGGAGGATTGATTACTACTGAAAAGCCATGAGACAACAACCTTGTAGGCTGTACCTTCCTTGTACGGAGGCGTTGCCAACGTTAAGGAGAACTTATAGACACCCGTACTATTGACAGGGCTATTGGTACTATATATAGGTGATGGTTTGGAACTTTTCTCTTCTTGGTTACCTGTTTCGTGCTTATATACATCCAGACGTATCTTTCCGGTTTCCATATTGGCGGTAGAAACACGCACGTATACCATACTCCCGCTGTCAGCAATACCACCCTGCAGTTTTTCTTTGCAGTCAGAATCTTTATAAATGATCAGGCTGCGGAACTCTATTTTGTCATTGAATAGGATAGGGTGCTGTGAAGTCTTTGTCAGGTTTTCTATCCAATGTCGAGAACTCAGTTCCAGATATATCCTTATTTTCTGCCCATTGCTGAAACGCTTACGGTCTTCTATTATTTTCTTTAACTGGTCGCTTGAAAGGGAAAGGGCTATCTTTACTTTTCCTGCAGCAGACAAGGGTATTGGAGTAAGGGCGGATAGATATGTTTTTCCCTCATATCCATTATAATAAAAGCGGCAATTGACAGATATACCTTTACAGCCCGGCAAAGATACATGTGCAAACACTTTATTACGCAACCCTATGTAAGTAACAGGTTTGCCATTCTCGTCCTTCCATTCTAAACTTTTGAACTTGGGATAGGATACGGTTATCTTAACCATACCTTTGCCTTTGGGTGAGCCTGGTTTATGAACATAAGCATATACAGAGTACGTACCTTCTTTAGTAAAATAGGTACGTGCAGGAGCTTCTGTCAACCCTTTTGCAATCACACGATTGCCATGACAGACATCCCACTTGACACCAGTCCCCCGCATACTTCCTGCCGTAAGTGACGTAGTGAATAGGAGTTCTTCTTGGTCGTAGGGGGTTATGGTTATCTCCCTCTTACCATTTACAAGAACATTGTTTACCTGTACCGCTGCCGGAACACGTTTGTTCTGACTCTTCTCGTCCTCCTGCGGCAAATGCTTCCAATCTTCTTCTGTAAAGATCGGGCTCTTATGTGCCGTACTGTTTGCCTTACGTGGTGAAGAAGAAGGCTTTACTACAACCTGTTGGCCAGATGTCTGGATATTAATTCTACCACCTCCAGCTTTACAAGTACCAGAACTCTTGACCGTTAGGGGATACATCTTACCCTTTATGGCAATCTTATTATACGTGTTACTCCAAACGATATTCGGAGAACAAGGACCATTATTCTTTGCTGCACAGCTTCCAAAATTTAAGGACTTTATATCCTTGTCTTGATCTGTAGCAACAAGTTTTCTTGCACCGTTACAGTAAATCTTCTGCTGGCTGGTAACACGGAAAGTTCCTGGTTTGGAACCTTTGTCACATGTACAGATTGCACTATCTGCAACAATCTCCTCACTGTTCCCAGTCTGTTTACGATTACGATCTGCTGAAGTATTTTTGCCTGTTTCCATTCTTCTTTATTGAAAGGTTAGACTTATTTCAATATCCTTAAGTATCTGCTCCCACCCCTTGACAGTATAATGACTATATACAGTTTGAGGACCTTCTGTAAGGTTGGTTGTCTTCACAATACAATGTTGTTCTATAGATGTTATATCTTCTATTTGAGCCTCACCAAGGAGGGAAATCTTTTCAAGCTGTACTTCATTCTTTCTCAAGTTAGCATTTCCAACAATGTGTAGCGATATTCCTTCTTCTGTGTCCTCAAAGGAACAATCTTGTGAGAAGAGAAGTGGTACTCCCAAGGCTATATCTTCGTGCTCTCTGCGTCCTTTCCCTTCTGTGAACTCTATGCCTGACCAGTCAGCTTCCATCCACTCTGAAAATACATAATATCTCTTCATCATATTAAGCAGAAGCCCCTTGTCATGAACCCTGTCTGTCAACAATTGTAATTCCTTTTCAACCCATTCTCCTTTATAATTGGCACGCAAAAGAAAAAGCCTATCATCCCATCGTTTACAGAGTTCGTCATGGTCTGAAATCCCAATACATCTCCCCCTGCTGTCCAATTCCATACATATCGGGTTAAGAGTAGACTCTATATCATGCACAAATGCTGTCGTGGCATCATCTTCATCTGCAAAGGCATGTAGATACACTACAGCTTTGACTTTGCTGTCTTTAGAAAGAGGAACAAATTCTATAAAAGCCTCACATTTTGTTTCACTTACCCCGTCTGGCATAACTTCTGTTCTAACTCCATGAACCTTGCATGAGCCTGTCGGTACTTTAAAAGGAATATACATCGTTTAGAACAAGTTTACTTTTTCAGAACTCTGGATATTAACTTTCTTTGGAGAAGAAAGGTCGAGGTCCTCCATCGTACTGTCAATGTTGATTTTCTCTGCTGTCTCCGATATTGTAGATGCCTGAAGATTATGTTCTTCTGTGACCTGTACATTAGCATCATTAGCAGATAGGACATAACTGTCTGCTGCTATCTCTGTGAGGGATTCACCTGCTTGTATAGACGTACTTTCTCCAGAGACACTGGTAATATCCTGCTCCGCATTCATATTGATGGATTCCTCCGCAAGGATATTGGCATTCTTGCAGTTCACGGTAAAAGTCTCTCCTGCATTGATAGTAATATTTCGCTTTGCATTGATGATGATGTCATCTCCAACAGAGTCAATATGAATGGAATTGCCCTTTATGTCTTTAATGGTAATTCCAAGTGACGATAGTGAATCGTTCAACTTTATAGTATGCCCACTACGAGTTGTGAGACTCTTCATGTGATTTCCTTCGAGACCGCCACCACCTGTTGTTCCGTTAAACAGGCTACCCATAACGTATGGTCTTGCAGGGTCACCATGTCGGAAGCCGAGGAGGACTTGGTCGCCTACCTCTGGGATAAATACAAATCCGCGGTTGCTCTTTACGTCACTACTGCTACCACCATCAGGTGTCATCACACGCACCCAACCTGTCTGCATACCATCTGTCTGCCAGTTCATACGTACACGCACACGGCCCTTACCCTGTGGGTCGGCATTGCTAAGCACGGTTGCCATCTGTGTTTCAGCTAATGGCATACGCACCTTTGGACTTGGCAGTGCCTTTATTGTAGCAGGGATAGCCTTAAAGCGGTTTTTGTAGTAGCTGCCTTGGCTCACCTCGTGGGTTATCTCGATAATGATAAAGTTACCCAAGCTCTCTTCTGATAGGTCTCCTACCCGTTTCAAGAATGAACTGTAGAGACTTATAACGGAACCTACACGCAGGGTTGGCACCTGACTCTCAGCTGTGATATAATGTGTCTCAGCCGTTTCTGCCGCCTGCTTACGCCCCATGTAGTTAACGAGTTCCGTCTCATTGCTGATACGTGGCAGCGCATGCTGTCTTGCAGGTTTTGAGAACATACCTAATGATGCACGGAAAGCCTCACCTGCAAGTTTGTCATGACCATATGCCAAGTCTGGCGTCATACGTTGCATCTCACGGTCAGCACCAGAGTGATAAGAGAACACCTGCTCAGAGCGTGCGAGGGTCTGCAAACCAATGTCAAGTGAAGACAGTGTTGTTCCATATTCTAATCTTATAGGGTCAGCCAATTTCCTTGGTTTACCAAAGATTAGTTTAGTTCCATCGAAATACATCCACTCTTGATACTGATGAGCAAGACGACGGATAAAGTCGAAATCCGACTCTTCATACTGGCAGATAAAGTCTTTGGTTTCCTTGAATGCAGGATTCAACTCTAATTGCACCTTAGCTTGTTCACACAGCTTTTTCACTACATCCCCAATGGTTCTATCATTCCATGAGAAGCAGCTGTGTGCCGTTTCCATTCTGTAAGTAGCAGAGTAGCCAGAAACGATGATACATCCAAAGTCACTTCCTTCTCTGTGTAATTGTACATTTGTCACCACACCAACGAAGATAGGAGTATTTGCAGCCTTCACAACGATGCTTTCACCGAGCCATTCCTTGCTGCTATTGATATTATGTACATATCTATTACTACCCGTTTCCAATTCAACAGACATTTGGAATTGGTGGTGTTGACCTATGTTTTGTTCGATTTGTAGAGAAATAAAAGAAGAAAGAGACTTCTTTCCTACGCTGATAGTAATGGGGTTGAAAGGAATTGACATGGGTTGTTTGTTTTGAGATAAAATTAAGCTAATAGGCGTGTCGGGGTATAATATTCCCAGTCTTAGGAAACGGAATATAATTGCAATATAAAACTGATTTAAGTCCCCTTTGAGTATTGAAAGCGAAAAGGACTATGCAGAGCAAGGAAGCTCTGCATAGTCCTTTAAGTTTCCTAAGCTTATGTGCGAGGCCAACGGTTGTCGAGCTCAGCATTGCCCACGGTGATATTCTCAGCAGAGAAAGTCATAGCGATGGTCATCGGTGCCTCGTTGTTAACGTCGAGTGTCTCCTTGTAGTGAACGATGTAAGCATTCTTGAAAGAAATCTCCTTCATCTTAGCATCCTCTTCACTCTTCTTGTAAACGATCTTACCCTCAACAGGCTTGAACTGGCTGTTAAGCATAGCCTCGATAGTAGAAGTGTCATCAGTAGACTCGATGGTTACACTGATTCGACCGCCAGAGATGCTTGATGCAGGCTGACCCTTCTTGTCAGTTGTGCGGCTAAACTCGTAGTTAGAATAGAGTACGTCATACTCCTTACCACCCAATTCCAAAGTTGCTCTAAATGAACTCATAATTGATAATTTTTTAAGTTGTTAGAAAAAAAATGATAAACGAGGCACCCTTATCATCTCCTTAACCAGAAAACAAAAAAGAGAAAACCTCAACAACTTCTTGAAGTCCCCTCTGTACGGCTGTTAAACAGTCTTGCTCTTGGAAAGAAGAGGAAGATTCACAATCTGTTGTTTTACAGTGTCAAAAGTAAAGATATAATTCTATAAAAGCAAATTAAAGATGTAAAATAACATAAGTTTAACATTTAAGAACTAAATGCTTACTTATTATCTTTGCATTTTCTGCAAGGTACATTGTTAAGTCTTCATTTTCGAGTAGCGGTAAATTAGCCTCTGTCTGTAGCTTAAAGACACAATTCCCCCAATAGTCAATCGGTTACAACCATTGATATTTTTGTTCTTTCCGTATGGCTTATACTACTTCGAAGGTGAGCTTACAAGTTTTTTTAAATTTATGTCATATCTAATATAAAAATACGATTTATTAATGATTTTATATGTGTTCGAATATAAAATAGGGTATAAAACATAGGGGATACAGGCTTAGTAAACAGCTATTCAGGCTATGAGGAGGGGATAACGGATGGTGTCGTCTTGCTTGGTAATGTTTGAGGATGTAACCTTTTTTGTCCGAATTTTTCACATACTGATTTTATAAAGACCACCAAACAGCTTGCTAATAACGCCCTTTTGGCTTGCAAAAGGTGCCCTTTTGAGGTCTTATTAACGCCCTTTTGAAACCTTACTAAGCACCTTTTGAATCCTCTCTTTGCAACTACTTGGTAACAAATAACTTACAAAGGTGATAAAACAACTCACGTTTAAGTTATTTCCGTATCTTTTCTTTTAATATTTTGTCAATATCTTTCTTCGTCTTTTGAAGTTAAATCTCACACGGAGGCACGGAGTTAAGGGAGGGTTTATTTAAAGATATGTAGCCACAGTGCGCTATTAATGCAAAATAGAGGAGGTGAGGAATGTTTAATCCACTTTTCTATTTGAAATCTAATAAGTTGTGTTTACTTGCGGTGGGATTAAGTTTGTTGGTCATCTTTTTTTTATTATCTTTGTAGCTGGTATTAACTTTATAATGATGAAGAAGTTATTTTCAACCTTGGTTGTCCTTTTGATGACATCAACGATGCAGGCTCAATATCAAGAACCGGTACGACGTGATACGTCAAAGTTGCAGCCATTAAAAGGCTTAGAATATAAGGTAGAGATGCAGGGGAGCCTATCAAAGGGCAAGACTCCACTCTGGCTCAATGCCAATAAGTATGGACTCAGTTCGCTGGAGACGGCGAACGGCTATCTGCGTGGGGGCATAGAACGTCCAATAGCGACAGATGAAGGGCAGAAGTTCGGCTTAGGCTATGGGTTAGATGTTGTCGTTCCTATCAATTATACAGGTAAGGCTGTTATCCAGCAGGCATACGTGGAAGGGCGATGGTGGCATGGAACACTGACCATTGGAGCCAAGGAACAGCCGATGGAACTGAAGAACAATGAGCTCAGTTCGGGTTCGCAGACATTGGGTATCAATGCTCGTCCTATTCCGCAGGTGCGTTTGGCATTGCCAGACTATTGGACACTACCCTTTGCAAATGGCTGGTTGCACCTAAAAGGACACGTCGCCTACGGAATGATGACCGACCAAAAGTGGCAACATGATTTCACCGCTAAGCAGTCGAAATATACCGACCGCGCGCTCTACCACTCAAAGGCAGGCTATCTGAAGGTGGGCAATGACGAGGTGTTCTGTCCGTGGTCGTTGGAGATGGGATTAGAGATGGTTAGTATTTTTGGCGGTACCTCTTATCTCCCTGATGGGCATGGCGCAATGAGAACCATAGAGAATGGCAAAGGCTTGCACGCTTATTGGAACGCCTTTCTCCCAGGTGGTGCCGACAATGGTGAGACAACTTATCAGAATGTGCAGGGCGACCAGTTGGGCAGTTGGGTGATACGTTTCAACTATGATGGCGACTGGAGTGGTTTTTCACTCTATGCCGATAAGTTCTTTGAGGACCATTCCGCCATGCTTCAGCTTGACTATGACGGTTATGGTGAGGGCAACGAGTGGCAAGAGAAGAAGCAACGTCACTACTTGATTTATGACTTCAAGGACTGGCTCTTAGGTTTTGAATATCGTTATAAACCAGATAATTGGTTGAACACTTTTGTTGTTGAATACCTTTATTCAAAGTATCAGAGTGGTCCGATTTACCATGATCACACCATCACGGTAGCCGATCATATCGGTGGAAAGGACAACTACTATAACCATTATATTCTTCCAGGTTTCCAACATTGGGGACAAGGCATTGGTAATCCGCTTTATCGTTCACCGATTTACAATGAAGATGGGACTATCTACTTTAAGGACAACCGTTTCGTGGGTCTCCATGTAGGTTTGGGTGGTCATCCTTCAGAGTATTTCAAGTGGCGCTTCCTCGGCACATGGCAGGAGGGATTGGGTACCTACGAACAGCCTTACATGAAGAAACGACACAACGTGAGTCTGATGGGAGAGGCAACTTATACACTGCAAGGACAGAAACTTCCGACGTGGATGAGAGGTGTTGATGTCCGAATGGGCATCGGAGCCGACTTCGGTTCAGTACTCGGTGGCAACAACTATGGTATGCAGTTGACCATTACGAAGCGTGGTTTGTTAGGAAAGAAATAGCCTTTTTAATGTGAAAGAAGAACAAAACAGAATATGAAAAGAATAAAGATATTATCCTTTGTCTTGCCCCTACTGACACTCCTCTTCTCCTCTTGTACGTTGGAAACGGACAATGATGCAGGCAGAATGGAGGGAATGTGGCATCTTGTGAAGATCGAATCAATGACATCCGCTGCAAATGAAGACTTGAGTGAGCAGGTAATCTTCTGGTCTTTTCAAGCAAAACTCTTACAAATGGAGGATAAGACAGGACAGCATTATAGCTATCTCTATCGTTTCCGAATTGATAATGACCAACTGACGTTGACTTCTCCTTATCAGTTTGACCGTGAGAATGGTGACCGACCACTAACAGCTTATGAGTCAACATTAGGCTTATATGGTATTAAAAATCTTACCCCAGTGTTCCGAATTGAGAAGATAGACAGACGAAAGATGATATTGAATGATGAGGCAGTAAGGCTCTACTTTGATAAATTCTAAGCGGTTACAGTCTGTTGAACCCTATTGATATCATGTGAGTTATTAGTATCTTTGGATTTTTATATTTCTCTTCTTGACACGCTCTATCCCTCTTTAATAGACGTGCGGACGCCTAACACATGACGTGCGGAGGCTTCGCACTATTGGTGCGGACCGTAAGTTCAATATAAAGTGATGCTCGGATAGAGATAAGCAGGTGGGTAGTCGTTGTTTAAGATGATGCTTTTATACTTTATGGCTACAAAATAATAAAAGGCAGGTGTAATCCTGCCTTTTGTCTATATATTAATAACGCTGCTTTGTCTTTTAGTTTCTTTCCTTTTTACTTCCTCTTTATTCTGTGAAAGGAAGTCCGCCCTTTCTTCTTATAAAGATGTCGAGTGTATAGTGGAAGGTAGTATAGATGATAATATCTATTGCAATAATCCATGTCACAAGAAGTTGATTGAAGAGAGAAAGGTTGATGATGATAAAGATAAGCGACAGTGCAATGATACTTATCAAAGCCTGATGCTGTGTCATTCCTGCACGCATCAGCTTATGGTGGATATGGTTTTTATCCGCTCTGAAAAGCGGTTTGCGGTGTAGGATTCGTACGATGATAACTCTGAATACATCGAAGGTCGGTACGAGGAGTAAGGTTACGGAAAGAAGGGTTGCACCCTTTTGGTAAGGCATGACATGTGGGTTATACATACAGAACTTAATCAGTAGTACGCCAAGGATATAGCCAAGTGTCAGACTACCAGAGTCGCCCATGAATATCTTTTGGTTCTTTTCCTGTTTTCCCCAGATGTTATGGTAAAGGAAAGGAATCAATACACCCATCAGGCCTGCAATAAGAATGCAGTAGACCCATATTTGTTCACGTTGGAAGATATAGAAAAGACCGCATAACGCAATGAGTGTAAGGCTTGCAGAGAGTCCGTCAATACCATCTATCAAGTTGATGGAATTCATGATAAATACCAGTACGCCAATGGTTAATACCATTCCTATAATAGCAGGAATCTCATAGATACCTAAGAATCCATAGAGGTTGTTGATGTAAAGATAGGACATCGGGAGCAGACTGGCAACGACAATCTGCATGAGTAGTTTTACCCTTGCTCTCACACCGAAGATGTCGTCAAGAACTCCTGTGATATAGATAACGGTGATACCCACGCCAAAGAAGATACTCCATGGGCTGACCCCAATTTTATTGCCTTTGCTTGTATAAATCCACGCCAATAGTGCTACGACCGTAGCAATCAGCATACTGGGCATAAACGATACACCCCCTAAGCGAGGAACAGCATTCTTGTGTATTTTTCTGGCATCTGGTGTGTCATATAATTTTCTCTTTTTACAAAACGAAAGAATCTGTGGAATCATAATGAATCCACAAACAGCACTCATGGCAAATGCAAAAAGACTGATTAAAGTATATGTCGACATTTTGTTAAGTATTACCTTTCCTATAAACTCTTTTTTTGTAATTATATTGTATTATAGTGTTAGAATGTTTTAATTTTTGTTTTGCCTTGAGTCGAAATTTTTATCCTTCGGAATAGTCTTGTATGTCATTTTCTTTTTGTACTTTTGTTGACAAGTGTGTTTTTATATGTGCATATAACAATATCATCTGTATAATCATGTCATTATAGCAAAAGAACTAATATGAAAATAGGCTCATTCAGAAGTAGCATTTATTTTTGAGTAGGTCTTTACAGAGGAAAGATATAAACAAATCTAATATTTGATAGAATGAAAATATCTATTATTACAGTAACTTTTAATAGTGAGAAAACGCTGCAAGACACCTTAGATTCTGTCTTGCAGCAGGATTATCGGAATATTGAACACATTATAATAGATGGTGGTTCGACGGACTCAACGGTAGATATTATACGAGCATACGCCTCAAAGACGACCTCTCATTCTGTGAAATGGGTATCTGAGAAAGATCGGGGTATATATGATGCAATGAATAAAGGGATAGCAATGGCTACGGGAGAGGTTATTGGAATCCTTAATTCTGATGATTATTTTACGTCGTACGATATAGTTTCTAAGTTAGCAAGACCATTCGAAGATGAGGCTTTAGAAGCTGTGTATGGTGACATACATTTCATTCATGACGGTGAACCTGATAAGGTTACGCGCTATTACTCATCTAAAATTTTCTCCCCTTTCTGGGTTCGTTTTGGTTTTATGCCAGCCCATCCCTCATTGTATGTACGGCGTGAGGTCTATCAAAAGATAGGTCCTTACAAACTTGATTATAAGATAGGTGCCGACTTCGAGATAGTTGTTCGCATGTTTTGTGTTCATAAGATTAAGTCGAAATATCTTAATCTTGATTTTGTTACAATGCGCAATGGCGGTGCAAGTACGAATGGATTTCATAGCCACCGCTTACTTTTGCAGGAAGATACTCGTGCCTGTCGGGAGAATGGAGTATATAGTAATCAATTCCTGATAGCGCTCAAATACCTCTATAAACTCTTTGAGTTTAGGATATAGCTGAAAGTACTATCTATCATGTTTTATATGACTTATTATGGTTCATTACGTATAACATGTGAGTTTAAAAGTTACTGTCATTTCTGTCATTTACAATCTTTCAGTAACACACTGAGAGTGAGAAGATTAAAGCTATAGAAAGATGTGACAGCAAATTGTCTTAAACTTTTATCGGACGTTAAAAATAGGAAATATAAAGAACAAAGTTATTTGCAGAAGGTAAGGACTTTCTCCTCAAATATTTTATAGTCGGAAAGGAAAGATTCTAATAGTTTCCTTCTATTTTCCTCATATTCTTCTTTGTCGAAAGTTTTGAGATATTCCTTTATGTTCTCCGCTAAATTTGTTGTGTCATTTATTGCTAGTCCTAGTTTATAATTCTTAGTGTATTCTCCTTGAATAGTGTTGGCGGTAGTAATCATTGGCTTTCTGAAGAAGATAGAATTATAAAAGCGGTTAGAAAGAGCTGTGTCGTGTGACAACTTACGTGGATAGAATATATTCATCAATGTACATTGCTGTATGATCGAAGGCTCGTCTTCTTTGGCGTAATAGCCCGAGAAAGTTACATTGTTATAGTTTCCTTGTATAGCAAATGCTTCTAATCTAGATGCATCATTACCTCTGCCAACAAACGAGATCAAGAAACCCTTTTCATTTCCTAAAGAAGAGATTATAGCAGCGTTTTGCTCGTAGTCTCTAATACCACCTATTGTTAGAACATTAATGTGCTCACAGTGGATGGTGTAGGACAAGTTGTTTTCTTTGATGGCTTGCTCTAAAATGTTTATATCAAAATTATGACTTAACACGGAACTGCACACATTAGGAAGACATTTTAGGAAACCTGGCGACGAAACTACGTGTAGAGCTGATAACCTCATAAGTTTAGCATAAGTGCCTTTAAACTGCTGCTCAATAGATAAGTCACGATAATCTAGAATGAATCTATTAGTGTAATATTTTCTTAGAAATGGTTTTAAGAAGATTCCAATCTGTGGACCGAAGACAATAAGTTTGTCGTACTGCTCCTTTTTTATAGTTTTGATTAGGAATCGTGAATAGTTCCAATAATATAATAGCTTTGCCACCCTGTTAGCTTTGTCGTCTAGCTTGTGGGTATATCTGTAGGTGGCTTTTTCCTTAAGGTCTCGCTTATCAGCATATATAATGTCGTATTGAATGTCATTCTTGTCTAGTATGTCGGTATATATCTTGACATAAGGACAGAAATAAACGTTAGTTGGCAAGAGTAAACCGAGTTTCATAAAGTTAGTTTTTTATATATTTAATAGGATTTCAACAATTCTTTCACAGGCTTTTCCATCTCCATACGGATTAATGGCTTTTGCCATTTGTTGGTAATGAGTGCTGTCGGTAAGTAATTGTCTAACATTGTTAACAATTTTTTCTTTATCAGTCCCAACAAGAATAACGGTTCCTGCTTCAACAGCTTCAGGGCGTTCGGTAGTATCTCTCATTACTAAGACAGGTTTTTTAAGGCTGGGTGCCTCCTCTTGTATTCCTCCACTATCTGTTAAAACAATATCAGCTTTTTCCATCACATAGATGAAGCTAAGATATTCTAATGGTTCTATAAAGAACATATTGGAGAAGTGAGACAAGTCATTACCCAAAACTTCATAAATAGATTTGCGCACATTAGGATTAAGGTGCATTGGGTATACAAAATCTACATTAGGGAATTGAGATGAAAGCTCTTGAATAGCTTGTGCAATATGTATAAATCCATTGCCAAGATTTTCGCGTCTATGGCCGGTTATTAGAACCATACGTCTGTTGCTTTGTAGTCTGTCAATATTGTAACCAAATGTTTTTATTTCTTCTTTCAGTTTTACATTTAACTGCCTATCAGACTTTATTTTATTAACGACCCAATACAAACTATCAATTACAGTATTTCCTGTAATATGGATTGACTTTTCATCAACTCCTTCGTTAATCAAATTAACCGAACTTGTAGAAGTAGGGGAGAAGTTATAGTTTGAAATTCTCCCTATTAACTGACGATTGATTTCTTCAGGCCAAGGACTATATATATTATATGTGCGCAATCCTGCTTCAATATGTCCAACTGGTATTTGTTGATAATATGCAGCTAAGGCTGCAGCCATAGAAGTGGTGGTATCTCCATGAACTAACACAATATCTGGTTGTGTTTCATTCAAAATATCTCGTAACCCTAATAATACTTTACTTGTAATATCATATAAGTCTTGACCTTTTTTCATGATATTTAAATCATAATCAGATTTTATTTTAAAGATAGACAAAACCTGATCAAGCATTTCACGATGTTGGCCAGTAACACAAACTATTGTCTTAACTTTATCTCGATGTTTATTCAATTCAAGGATAAGTGGTGCCATTTTTATAGCTTCTGGGCGAGTTCCAAAAGTCAAAAGTATTTTCTTCATAATAAGTTCTCTTTTATAGCATCTAAATAAGCGTGTCCAAATTTCAGATTAGGTTCAACATAATTTCCTTCTCCCCATTCGTTCCACGATTTTAAAAACAAGATTTTGTGATCTTGTGGTTTGGAGTCCACAATGCTTAATGCTTGTTTTATATGTTTCTTGAAGTTCTCTGGTGTCGAGTTAATATATATACCTTCGCTATTTCCTGCACGTGGGGTTCTGTCCCAACCAGGTATAATCATGGGATATACATTATCCCATTTATCCTCAGGAGCAAAGAAGTTGCTTACAACTTTTGAATAATCTAATTTGAGGGATGGTAAGAATGAAAGTTTTTTGTGTAAAATCTGTTTAGCTATACGCATAGTTTTACCTTGATAGTACATTTCCCCTCTTGATTTACCATAAGAGTTGATACCATCAAATCCTAAAGAAAGGATATTGTTATATACCTCCTTGCTATTCTTTAAATTAGGAATGACTCGAGCTAAAGTCCCATCGGCATTGCGCTTAATCGTTGACGTATTAGCTATTTGAGCAATAAAATAGATGCCAGGTAATCCGCATTCTTTTGCCAACTTTCTCCATATTTCCATAAAGATGCTTACATCTTTAAAGTGATAAGGATCATATATTACAAAAACGGGTTTCCCATCTATTGTAATATATCTATTGTCTTTAAAAGCAGGAAGTACATAATTAAAATGTTCAGTGTAATCTTGTTCTCCACCATATTCCATTGGAGCAATTATCTTATTCTTTCCATCCTTCTGCCAGGTTTTCGTTGTCCATTCATGGTTTGCCCAGCAAAGGCAGAACGGAAAGTCAGGTTTACCTGATTGTAGTACCTCCTGAAATGGGCGCTGAAGTAATAATTTACTGTTTCCCATCCAATAGTGATAATAACAAAATCCTTCGATGCCGCATTCTTTTGCCATCGTAGCTTGCTGCTCTCTCACTTCTGGTAAACGCAAATCATAGAAGCCAAGATCAGCTGGGATATGCGGTTGATAATGTCCTCTAAATTGTGGCTTTGCCTTTGCGACATTTGTCCATTCCGTAAATCCTTTTCCCCATGCCTCATCATTTTCAGGAATAGGGTGAAACTGTGGTAAATAATATGCTATGACTCTTGCTTTCATTATAATTATATCTTTACTAAATCTTTTAATCCTATGTGAGGTAGACCAAATGCATAGAAACTTATGCAAATTATTGTGATAATAATTAGTCCTGCCCAGCGTGGCTTTATTGTATAGTAAAGTGAACCTATCATATATATGTTTACTATATAGTAAAGTTCGCTTAAGCGTAGTGATAAAACAGGGAGAAATCCCAATGCTGGGTAAATAACTAATCCAGTCGCATAAACCTTTAGTAGGAGTGGTGAATATTTGATTTTTTGTGTAATCGTTTCGTGAAATATGAGTAAGAAATAAAATATGATGACATTTAATAAATATACGGGATTGAATAATTCCATTTCAACAATAGCAATTCCTTTTTCTGTCGCTTCTTGATATATAGATAGTTTGTCTCCAATAAGTGGTATGTCAAGGTTGAATAAAACGGACATGCCTGTAAAATAGATGAGATAACCTATAGGAACAGACATATATAAAATAAATTGTACTTTCTTGTTTAGAGGTTTATTACCAAGGAGGAGTGTTGGGAGAAGTGCTATGGCGGATATATGGAATACAGCTCCTAAAAGAATGCAAAGTGCGGCTTTTCTCTTTTTTCGTTCTGCTGTATATAAAACTGAAATAAGAAAAAATCCGGAAGCTACTCCAGCTCTAATTTGTGTAAGTTCATGAAGTTCATAGAAATAACACATGTAAATAGCAAACATTAGTATATAATGATTGGAATATTTCTTAAAAGCAATCATCTTTAATGATACTCCCATCATCGCATATACTAAGAATATAGCGTGTGGTGAATCTGTTATATTATTTAATAATGTTGCGATTAAAGTAAATGAATATTCTATATGGTCTGCAATATTGGAATTAGACGGATTCTGATATAGCATTGCATAATTAAGTGAGTCTGGATCTATACCAATCTCACGAAAAGCAGCTATAAGAATCAACATTACTCCTAAAAAAATAAATATAGGGAGTTGTGCACGCTTCATATATTTTTCTATAAAACATGCAAACAAAGTAGATGTAAAGAGTAGTGCGAGTATAGCTCCCATTATTGTTGCCTGATGATATATTTATTTATAAACTGTCGTTCTTCGTGTGAAGAGTTAATAAAATATGCTAATAGCATTGTTAGCATTATTGATGTGATGCAGACAATAGGAAGTCTTAATATTACATTATGTATATGTAAATGAAAACTTGAGATGCAAGCGTAAGTTACAGAAAAAGTTAAAACAGCTGGAAGAAAATCCTTTAGGGCATAATTAGATAAATTGAATTCTTGATAGATACTTTTTAAAACTATTAAACGTGCAATATGTGCTATAAAACATATCCCAATCATTGTGTAAAATAAGTATGTAGCAGAAAATCCCATCTTAAATAATACCCATGAGATAGGAAGGCATAATATAGTCAAAGACTCTACAATTATAGAGTAAAGTCTTACTTTTCCTGTCGCTTGGATAATAATGGTAATAGGATTATGTATAGTGAAAATGATTTCGTAAATGATATATAGTTGTGTGAATATTACCATATCCTCTGTTATATCACCTAACCATAAGCTTAAGATTGACTTTGTTTCTAATAACAATGGAACCGTAATACAAATAAGTAAATTTAGTAAGATTCTATTGTTAATAGAAAAAAGCTTCTCTAAATAGTTGTGATTGTCTCCTGAGTAAGCTTTTATCATTGCAGGACGAAAAGCAAAAATAATACTATTACTGAGTGTACTTAGCGCATTGAACACTTGGTTTCCAATGTTAAAGGCTGCATTAATGATAGGACCGAAGAATATATTTAGTAAGATAGTACTTCCTTGTGTCATAGAAACTCCTGCAACAGATCCATAAAATGTCCAGCCAGAGAAAGAAATTAATTCCTTCAATGTCTCTTTTGATGTAACTTTTATATAGTTACATTCTTTATACTTATGTTTAGCAATGATAATATAAGCAATTAAATCAAACAAAGCTATAACAGCGAAACCTATTCCATAAAATATAAGACTGTTAATAGGTGTGTTCTTTATATTAACAGCGACTATAAGTTTGCATATGCAGTCCAGAATCGAAATCAAAGCATAAATCTCCATATCCTCATGCGCAAATACTGCTCCCATGTAAGGAATCTGTAGGATGCTAAAGATAAATGATATAAGAGATAATATTAGTAACCATTGTGCAGCAGATTGTCTACTAGGAGGAATGTTTAATTGTGTGTTGACAAACCATGAACCTAAAGTGATAAATATAATGAGAAGGATAATTGATAAAATAACAACCAAGTTGAGACTTACCGAGAAAATCTCTCTTAATCTTTCGTGCTGTCCTTTACCCATTGCGAATGAATAAAATCGTTGGGTTGAAAGTGCTAATACACTACTAACACATGTGCTTGCTGTTACAATACCTGCGACAGCGTTTAAGACACCATAGTCAACAACGCCTAATCCATTTAACACGCAGCGTACCGTATAGAGACTTACCACTGTCATAAACAGCATTCGTAGAAATAATACGAATGTGTTAGAAGTTATGGTCGTTACTCCATTCTTTTCCTCCTTAACTGTATTTTTGTTACTAAAAAAAGAAAACATTATTCGGCAAACATTAAATCACGTATTGCGTAAATTGTAACAACAAGGAACGCAACGAAAAATGACCCTAATACAAACAGTACTCTCTTAGGCCCTGATGGTTTAACTGGCACCTCTGCACCCTGGATAGTTGTGAATACTGGGGTATGCTCTTGTAGTTTTGCGTCAGCAGCTTTTAGTTGTGCTACGAGGGTAGTATAGGTGTTATATTTCAGTTGCATGTCGTTCTCTAAATCATTTTGTTTTAGTCTTACGCTTTCTAATACAACATCCATATCTGCATCACTAATCTTTCCATATTCTTTACGAACCTTTTCGTAGTCTTTTTTTGCTTGGTTTACAAGGCTTTGATAATGTTCGACATCGTTTCTTAATTTCTTTGTTCTGTATTCAATAATATATTCTTGCAGTTGCTTCCTTGTAGCATCAGCAAGTATCTTAGCTACCATTGGATCTTGGTCTATAGTAGCAATAGTTATAATACCAGTTTTTTTGTCAGTGTTGATTTTAATATTGTTTCTCATTCCCTCGACAAGAGCTTCATCAGTTTTAGATAGCTGATAAGGATCAAATCTCTCTGGAACAGAATTAACAGTGTCCTTATGTGCTAATTGCTTAGTTAACCATACTTGACATTTCTCCCACCAAGTTGTTTTCGTGTGATATTTAAGATAATTATAATAGTCAGTATGAATTTTCTTATCAATGGTCTCTACGTTCACTTTGAAAAGTGTTGTAGCAAAGCCATTATCTTTCATGAGGTCTGGATAGAGTAAAGGGGAGATAGCATCTGTATTTTTCCCTGTCGGTAAATCAAATCCAAAAGATGATGCAATATCTCCAAGGGCATCAGCGTCCATACCAGAAGTTACTTCAGGTGCCATAGCTGTTTCACTTGTGTAAGTTCTTGGTACACATAAAATAATGTATGATGACAGTATAATTACGATTGGTAATATTATATAGTATAGCTTTTTATGCTCTCCTATCCTCTTCAATACTAATCGTAAATCGATTTGCTTTATAGTTCCTTCTTTTTCCATACCCTCGTTATGCTATACTTTTTTGCTTTGTGTGATGGGTTTGTCTATTTAAACCTAATAATTATTTTCCTACTTCAGCAAGTTCGCAATCGTTGCAATGACGGCTGCGATGCTGGCAGCACTTGAACCGACGCTGAGGGTTTCGGCAAGGCTCATCTTACTTTGTATCTTTGTAGGAACGATAATTTCGCAGCCTGGGCGCACCTTAGCATTGTGCCCTACCTTCGCTAACATACCGTTCATGTAGAGGATATAGGTGTTGCTTTTTTTCGCATCACTGGCGAAACCACCAGCCTGATCGATATAGTAAGCAACGCTCTTGCCCTCAACATAACCGACAGAGTTAGGGAACATAACCGCACCGTTAATCTTAACGGTTCCATTGTATTGTGGAATGACGATGTGATCGCCCTCACGAAGGACGATGTCGGCATCACTTCCTGGATTAGCTATCGCCTTATCTAACTCGATACCAACTGGGTATACATCAGGAACTTTGAACTTCTCCTCTAACTTCTTGTTATTTTCTTGTATTGCTTGAAGAACACCTGCATCCTTAGTTTTCACAGCTAAGTTTACCATGTTCTTATGTTGCTGTTCCAACTGCACCTTATAGATATTCTCCATTCGTATGCGTTCGGATGGAGTAGGGCGACGCTCTAAGCGCGCACCTTTGATATATCCTAATTCTGTTGCACCACCTGCAGCCTTATAAATGTCGCTTAGGCGCATCTTTCTTGAGGTCAGTGTGTAGTTTCCAGCAAACACAACCTCACCTTCAATACTAACATTCTGCTGATTGGTTGTACCCGGACTCTTACGTACATACACCTCATCGTAAGGTTCAAGAACGAAACCTGGCGCACCATCGATGACAAAGCCGTCACGTAGAGAGAAGGAGTAGGTGCGAGCGATGATAGAGTCTGGCGTCAGTGCTTGTGGGTTTGTGATACGACGTGACACATCTACTCTCACCGTAGAGGCACTCTGTTTCAGACCTCCAGCTTGCAGGATGAAGTCTTCTAACGACTCATTATCAGCGTATTGATAGATACCTGGATAGAGAACTTCACCATGAATGGTTATGGTTCGTTGCTCCTGTGCATCCGTACGTGTAGGGATGAAGAGTACATCTTCATTTTGTATAGGGATGTCAGCCACACGACCCGTAAGGATTCCGTCCACATCTACCGAGATAACCTCTAATGTGCGGTCAGCCTTCTTGCGGTGTAAAACGGCGTGTGGAGCAAATGCCACCTCTGTCAATCCGTCTGCAGCTTCAATCAAACCGCGTACGCTATTGATGCGTCCACCAACCTCATACATACCCGGACGGAACACGGCTCCCTTGATTTCAACCATGTTTTCGTATCTTGGAATAACCGAGTCTACACTGATAGAGTCTTCGTCAGCAACACGGAAGTTGCGCATGTCAAACTCATTAACATTGAAGATAGAATACTGGCGACCCGTCTTTCTGCGTACACGTACCGAACGTGTATAGGCATCACCAGCAAATCCTCCCGCGTAACCGATAAGTGTTCCAAGGCTTTCGCCGCGTTTCATCTCATAGAACATTGGGCGTTTCACCTTACCGCTAATCTGTGCAAGCATCTCGTAAGGACCAACAACGATGACGTCGTTATCAGCTAATCGTACGTTACCACTCAGATGACCGCGACGAAGGAAGTCGTATACGTCAACCGTAGTGATGAGTGTTCCTCCTCTATAAACCTTGATGTTGCGCAGTGTTCCTAAGTCACCAATACCGCCAGCCATGTAAAGTGCGTTGAAAACAGTGGCAAAAGCTGACAGTGTATAGGTACCTGGGGTCTTCACTTCACCCACAACATTCACCATGATGGTATGGGTCTGACCAACAGAGAGGCGTATGTTCGAACTACTAAAACGCTTACCAATCTTCTCACGGATACGGTTGTTCGCCTGATCTACAGTCAATCCACTCACCTGAACAGGACCGAAACCCTCCAAGGTGACGTAACCATCAGGGGCAACCGTTGTCTGGTAAGACTTTTGTGAAGCACCATATACATCGATAAACACAGCATCACCGGGACCAATACGGTAGTTGCGAGGCAGCGCCATGTTCATGTTTGGTTCAAAAGAAAGACTCTTATTATTAAAGATGTCACGTCCCCAAACCTTCTTTCGGTTACGACTCAGCTGCTTCAGTAGGTTTTCATACATTGCAGCAGTGTCCTGTGGCATCCAATCATTCATCTCAGCCTGCATCTTCAGGTACTCACCATCGTTCTCATCGTAGGTGTTTGTCCACGAACGATTAGCTGAGATACGTCCCTCTGAGTATCTGTTTATCTCCTGCTCGTTATTGTTGTAATCATCGAGTGTCGCATCAGCGATTTGTTGTTTACTCTTTCCTGGGGCAGCAGTAGGACTTGTCTGTCCGTTATTTGTACGACTACGATCCGTTGTTGTACCCTCTTTTGCGGCTCCGAAAGCAGCATTTCCCTTCTGCATCTTCTCGTATATGTTTCTCACACGGCGTATCTGCGAGATGTCTACACCACTCTGCATGAGCTTGGTGACAATCTGCGCTTGTGGAGTACCTTTCTTGTGCTCCTTCTGCACGAAGTCCATTACCTGCGTATCCGTCATAGACGACTGTGCAAAACCGTTCAAAGAACATAATGCGAGTAATACAAATAGAATATATTTCTTCATCTTTCTGTTTAGAATTTCTTTCCAGTAACAATTTTTAGAACCGTCTTAATGACGATAGTAAAGTCCAACCACAAGGTGCGATGTTCCAAGTAATGGATGTCCATCTCCATTCGTCGGAGCATTTTCTCCATCGTATCGGTATAACCATTGTAGAGTGTTGCCTCTGAAGTAAGCCCCGGTCGCATCTGATAGATGAGCTGATAGCGGTCGGTCTGTTCGATAATCTTGTCGATAAAGAACTTACGTTCAGGGCGCGGACCCACGAACGACATGTCACCTCTGAGCACATTCCATAGTTGTGGTAGTTCGTCTAAGTGATGTCCACGCAGGAACTGTTCCAATCGAGTAGAGTTCGAACTGTCACATTTTGTAACAAGTTGCGGACCCTCTTCCTCCACAACACTGCTCATTGTACGAAACTTAACGATAGCAAACGGACGTCCTTTATATCCGATACGTATCTGTCGGAAGAATATCGGTCCATTGCTTTGATAAGTAATAAGAATACTGATGAGGAGAAATAGAGGAGAGCAGATGATAAGTCCGATGAGCGCACCAACAATGTCAAAAGCACGCTTTAAACAGCGTTGAAGCTTTCCCATGGCATCATGACTCTCGTTTTCTCTCATTTGGTTATTCGTACTTTGGTCCGTATAGTTATTATAACTCTATTTTTGTTATTTTGTTGCAAAGATACGCTTTTTTATTTATTTATTAATCAGAAATCCTTATCTTTCCACTTCTTAGCCGTATCTTTGCATAGAGAACAGGGTACTATCATGCGTAAAATTATTCACATTGACATGGATGCTTTCTTTGCTTCGGTTGAGCAAAGGGACAATCCAGAACTGAGAGGGAAGCCTATCGCTGTCGGTTTCGATGGTCCACGTGGCGTGGTGTCGACTGCCAGCTACGAAGCTCGTCCTTTTGGTGTTCATTCTGCCATGTCAATGGCGCAGGCGAAAAGGCGTTGTCCGCAACTGATCGTTGTCTCTTCACATTTCGATAGATACAAAGAAGTGTCACGACAGATTCATGCTGTCTTTCATGAATACACCGATTTGGTTGAGCCAATCTCACTGGATGAGGCTTTTCTTGATGTTTCGGAGAATAAAAAAGGAATAGATCTGGCTGTCGACATAGCGAAAGAAATCAAGCAAAAGATATTCGAGCGCACCTCGCTAACTGCCTCTGCAGGAATAAGCTACAACAAACTGTTGGCTAAGATAGCCTCTGATATGCGCAAACCAAATGGAATCTTCACGGTACATCCCGACCGTGCGCTTGATTTTATCGGTAAACTCCCTGTTGAGAAGCTATGGGGCGTTGGTCCAAAGACGGCTGAGCGAATGCACGGTATGGGTGTCTTTACGGGGGAACAACTACGAGAAATATCGCGAGAACACCTTGTGCAGGTGTTTGGTAAGATGGGTAATGTCTACTATAATTTCTCACGTGGCATTGACAATCGTCCTGTCATCGTTTCTTATGAGCGTAAGTCTGTGGGCTGTGAGCGCACTTTTCTTGAAGATTTACATATCGAATCGAAGATAATCATCGAACTCTATCACATCACTTTGGAGTTAGTTGAACGAATCAAAGCGAAAGATTTTAAGGGTAGAACCCTCACACTCAAACTGAAGTGGGATGCTACAACGCAGATAACACGTAGTCTTACACAGGATAAAATCCTCCGAACGAAAGATAATATCCTCCCTCTTGCCAAGCAATTATTAAAAGATACGGACTATCATAACCGTCCTATCCGCTTGATGGGGCTCTCTGTTTCTTCGCCTGAAACGAATGAAAAAGAAGGACAAATACGCCCTCAATGGATAGAAGGATTGCTTCCTTTTGAAAAAAATGACTTTGTTACGTAATCGTTTTGTACTATCTTCTATTTACAATGGTGAACTTAACGTCCCTTTCTCCTTATTTTTAAGCGGGGTAGGGATACTGCGCACATTGTGTGCTGATGCTCCGCACATCGTGTGCTAAGGCTAAACACCAATGGTGCTAAGCACTAAACGCAGTGTAGATAGTAGTTTCTTATTGTAGAATCTTATATTAGAAGTTTCGCATTTGTTCGTAAAATTGACCTTATATTATTGCTTAAAACATTTCCAAATATGGAAGAAAATTATTAATTTTGCACAAGATAAACCGTGTTAGACTATTAGGGATGTTGTTAACCCTTTGTCCTCACTAATCATTGTTCTTAAGAAGTGGTAGCATATGCAGTATAATGTAACTTGTAATAAATGCAATCGCACGTTTATGATTACGGCCGATGGCAATGATAAAATACATTGCAATTGTCCTTATTGTGGACAGTCATTGCTTGTTAACTTGCCCACGTTGGCAAGTCCTGTTACCCCTTCAGTACAACAACCTATTATGGGTCAGGGTGAGCAGAAAGGGTCTGGCTCTACGCTGAAAGTCTTGCTTACTATCTTGATAGTTCTCATCTTAGGAGGCTTGGCAGTCTTTGGTTACATTTATTGGAACAACCAGAAGGAAGCTGCTCAGCAAGAACTTCAAGCACAACGCAAGGCACACGCTGACTCTATGATGCAGGTTCGTGCGCAGATAGAGGCGCAAGAAGCTGAGGCGCAGCGACAGGATGAGAAGCGAAAGGGTATCTGTAGATTCTTAGAGTCATTCTATAAGAAAGCTGTTCTTACGGAGGATGCGGATGCAGACTTCTACAGTCGTTACCTCACAGATTACTGTCATCGAATGGTCTTTGGCACGCAAGGCTCTTATGACTATGATGTTGATGAGGCAACTGTGTGGTGGGGTGCCTTTGGAAATACGGCTACAGAGCCAGACTTTAATCAACTTCAACGCAACCTAAAGGTTGATGCTATTGATGATAATTGGTATAAAGTGAGACTGTCGCAAGATGGTGAAACGGAATATCGTCAGGTGAAGGTGCTGTCGCAAGATGGGCATATTCTCATTGACGACGTAAGATAATAACAGACGAAAGGAGGTTTAAATGCAATTTCAGATAGCCTGTAAACATTGTCATCGTCCCTTTGTAATAGAGTCGGAGGGTGGTAATACGCTAAGATGTAATTGCCCCTATTGTGGTGAGAGTATGATGGTTGCAACCCCGCAGATGGGTGCGCCAAGTGGTAGTGCTGCTGAGACAACTGCCACTGTGAACCATGTACAAGTGGAAAGGGATAACACGCAAAGCCAAGTCAGACCTGCGATGGAGACAAAAACATCGAAGGGCGGACTGGGAAAGAAAGTAACCATCATCTTTGTTGGCTTCTTGTTGTTCGTTATTCTCATGTCATCACTCTTATATATTATTTTCTCAGCAATGTCAAATTAAACAATAACACACTCAATTTTATGAAACAGACAAAGATAGTATGTTCTATTAGCGACCGTCGCTGTGATGTTGACTTCCTAAGAAAGCTTTTCTTCTCAGGTATGAATGTCGTACGTATGAATACGGCACATGCAAGTCCTGAAGGTATTAAGGAGATTATTCGCAATACACGTACTGTGTCTCAGCATGTGGCTTTGCTGATTGATACCAAGGGACCAGAGGTGAGAACCACTGCTGTGGATGAGCCTATTCATTACAAGGTGGGCGATATGGTTAAGATTTTCGGTCGTCCTGAAGTTGATTCAACAAAGGATATTGTCAATGTTTCTTACCCTGACTTCGCTCGTGATGTGAAGGTTGGCGACCACGTTCTCTTTGATGACGGTGCATTGGATATGCTGATCGTTGAGAGTGCAGGTCCAATGTTAGTCGCACAGGTGCAGAATGAAGGTGATCTTGGCTCACGAAAGAGTGTGAATGTACCTGGTGAACATATTGAACTTCCTGCCTTAACAGAGAAGGATAAGGCTAATATTTTGTTGGCAATAGAGGAGGATATCGACTTCATCGCTCACTCTTTCGTTCGTTCAGCAGCTGATGTTCGTGAGGTTCAGAAGATTCTTGACGAGCATAACTCTGATATTAAGATTATCTCAAAGATTGAGAATCAGGAGGGTGTAGACAATATCGACGAGATTATCGATGCTTCTTATGGTATCATGATTGCACGTGGTGACTTGGGTATTGAGGTACCTATCGAGCAGATTCCTGGTATTCAGCGTAGCATTATCAATAAGTGTATCTTGAAGAAGAAGCCTGTTATCGTGGCTACTCAGATGTTACACACGATGATTAACAATCCTCGTCCTACGCGTGCTGAGGTTACTGACATTGCGAATGCTATCTATAGCCACACCGATGCGTTGATGTTGAGTGGTGAGACGGCAAGCGGTAAGTATCCTGTTGAGGCTGTACAGACAATGGCTCGTATTGCTGAAGCTGCGGAGCAGGATGCACATAAGCGTGGACATGTAACTGTTCCGATGGTCAACCAGAATGATCAGCGTGAGTTCTTGTCAAGAAGTGCTATCGAGGCTACTGAACAGTTGGGTGTAAAGGGTATTATCACCGATAGCGAGACAGGTCAGACTGCTCGTAATCTTGCTGCTTTCCGTGGTCCACACCCAGTGTTGGCTATCTGCTACAAGGATAAGGTACAGCGTTGGTTGAACCTTAGCTACGGTGTTATTGCAGTTTATCAGCATCGTTATAAGTCAAATGAGGAGATGTTTACAGCAGCCTTGCGCATGCTTCGTCAGAAGGGTTACATTGAGTTAGAGGATAAGATTGCTTATCTTTCTGGTACGTTTGGCGTAGGTGGTGGCACTACCTTCCTTGAGATTAACAAGGTGGGTGATGTCTTTGCACGCAAGTATCGCTTCCATCTCCCTGAAGAAGTGAACACGGATGAGGAAGGGGAATAACCCTGTTTTCTCACAGCGTGAATGTCACATGAAGTAAAATTGAAGGCGTGGGGGTTATTTAAGCCAAACTGGTTAGTAGATTACAATACGCATTATTGCTACTATGTGTGGTATGGTCTCTCAACTTCTATCATCTTCTTATGGGCACTTTATCTCGCTTTTTAGCTTGATATAGTCTGCTACATCTTTGTTATTGAGACAAATAAGGTTCCTCCGAGATAGGGAGTGATAAGCTAAAGCTATCATATAATACGGCACACAGAGCAATTCTAAGTTTACAGTCAGAAACTTAGCGTTGCTCTGTTTTTTATTCCTTAAACTGAAAGCGGTCTATTGTGGTCTAATAAACGAGTGGGATTAAAGTGCTAAACGTAAAGACAGACCCTATTCATTCAAACTCCGGATGAATCCTCTTTTGTCCGAATTTTTCACATGCTGATTTTTTAAAGACCACTAAATGGCTTGCAAATAACGCCTAATTGGCTTGCAATAGGTGCCCTTTTGAAGTCTTACTAACGCCCTTTTGGAGTCCAATTAAGCACCTTTTGAAACCCTACTTTACAACTACTTGATAACAAAAGAGTTACGGCGGTGGTGAAAGGACATGCTTTTAAGCTATTTCCTTACCTTTTCTTAGAAGGGTTTGTAAATATATTTCTTTGCCTTTGAGGGGTAAATTCCACACAGAGGAACGGAGTTGAAGGAGGTTTTATCTACCTTGATATAGACTGATATGCCTGTTGTAAGGGAAAATAACATGTGCAATAAAAAAATAAGAGAGGGGTAGGAGCTAATGAATAATATGAATGAATATGGCTGTGTGTAGGATTTTTCCTACCGAGTTGGCATTAATGACGATAAAAAAGAAAGGTGTTCAGAATCCTCTGAACACCTTAACTGTTTATCTTTTGTTTGTCTTATTCAATCAGACAAAGCTATGATTAGCCCTGTTGAACAGGAATCTTCTTAACACGACGCTCGTGTCTGCCACCCTCGAAGCTTGCTTTGAAGAACGCATCGAGAATCTTTTCTGCTGTCTTATTATCGATAAATCTGCCAGGAAGTACAGCAACATTTGCATCATTATGTTGACGAGTCAACTCTGCAACGTCCTTGTTCCATACCAAACCTGCGCGTACACCTTGGTGCTTGTTAAGTGCAATTGCCATACCCTCACCACTACCACAGATAGCGATACCAGGATAAACTTCACCACTCTCAATGGCTTCAGCCAATGGGTGAGCATAGTCAGGATAGTCGCAACTTAAATCGCTATTACAGCCAAAGTCCTTATATGCATACTTGTGCTCTTCCAAATACTGGATAACGAATTGCTTTAATGGATAGCCCGCGTGGTCGCAGGCAACTCCTACTGTCTTAATTTCCATAAGCTGTTTAGGTTTTTATGAGCCTCCGCCTTCGGTGATGAACTTAGAGACTCAGGTTAAACGTTTATGCTAAAAATGCTTTTACTTGCTTGTAAACATTCTCAGGAGTGAAGCCTAACTTCTCATCCAAGACTGTGTAAGGTGCTGAGAAACCGAAGCTGTTAAGGCCGAATACCTTTCCATTGGCACCAACTAAGCCCTCGATAGTCACTGGCAAACCTGCTGTTAGACCGAAAATCTTAGCGTCTCTTGGCAGTATCTGCTCCTGATACTCCTTACTCTGACGGTGGAAGAGACCCTCTGATGGTGCGCTTACGACACGTACCTTCACGCCGTCCTTACGCAACAACTCAGCTCCAGCAACGCAGGTAGAAACCTCAGAACCGCTTGCAACGAGGATAACATCAAACTGCTCGTCAGAGCCTGTTACGATGTATGCACCCTTGCGAGTCTGCTGATAGTCTGTTCCCTCTGGTAGACTATTCACATTCTGACGTGAGAAGATGAGTGCTGTTGGCGTATCCATGTTCTCCATAGCCATCTGCCAGCAAACGGTTGCAGCATCACTATCGGCAGGACGAAGCACACGAACAGAGTCTTGTCCAGCGTGGTTTTGCAACTTCTCCATCAATCGAATCTGTGCTTCCTGCTCTACTGGCTCGTGTGTAGGACCATCCTCACCAACGCGGAAAGCGTCATGACTCCATACAAACTTAACTGGAGTCTGCATGAGAGCAGCCATGCGAATAGCCGGTTTCATATAGTCTGAGAACACGAAGAAGGTTCCCATAGCAGTGATGACACCACCATGAAGCATCATACCGATACACATACATGCCATTGCCAACTCGCTAACACCAGCCTGGAAGAAGGCTCCGCTGAAGTCATCACGTGTGAGTGCGTGTGTCTTGTTAAGGAATCCATCTGTCTTATCAGAGTTGCTGAGGTCGGCTGATGATACGATCATGTTAGGAACTTGCTCTGCGATAACACCGAGACAAGCTGCAGAACCATTACGTGTAGGAATGTCGCGCTTTTGTACAAGGCCACTCCAGTCAATCTTTGGAGCCTTGCCAGAGAACCACTCACGCATCTGTGCTGCCTTCTCAGGGTTCTCTTTTTCCCATTGTGCTTCAGCTGCATGACGCTCAGCAACAATCTTTCTGAGTTCTGCTGCACGGTCATCATAAAGCTTCTGAACCTCTGGGAAAATCTTGAATGGGTCTTCTAAGTCACCACCAAGATTCTTTACTGTATTTCTATAGGCATCACCACCCAATGGTGCGCCATGTGTTTTAATGCTGTTTTCGTAGCTACTACCGTCAGCCTGCAATGCTCCTTTTGCCATAATAGTCCTACCGATGATAAGCGTAGGGCGGCTTTCTTCCTTGTTAGCAGCTACAAGTGCTTCACGGATAGCGTCTGGATTATTGCCATCAATCTCCAACACATTCCATCCCCAAGCACGATATTTCATGCCAGTATCTTCGTCCATAACCGCTCCACACTCAGTAGAAAGCTGAATGTTATTAGCGTCATAGAACATAATAAGATTGTTGAGTCCTAAGTTTCCTGCCAATCGTCCTACCTCTGCACTAATACCTTCTTGGACACCACCGTCAGAGATAAAGGCATAAATCTTGTGTTGCATCATGGTATGACCAAGTCGTGCTTCAAGGAATTTCTCAGCAACTGCTGCACCGGCAGCGTAGGCATGGCCTTGTCCAAGTGGACCAGAAGAGTTCTCTATGCCATGTGCGATATCCCTCTCTGGATGACCTGGTGTGATTGAACCCCACTGGCGGAATTGCTTTATATCGTCAATTGTGAACTTTCTCTGGAGTGTTAACGCTGCATAGAGCATTGGTGACATGTGACCTGGGTCGAGATAGAATCGGTCACGTCCAGTCCACTCAGGCTGATCTGGGTCAAAGACGAGAAATTCAGAGAAGAGAACGTTGATAAAGTCGGCACCGCCCATAGCGCCACCAGGGTGTCCTGATTTAGCTTTTTCAACCATTGACACTGCGAGAATTCTGATGTTATCCGCTGCTTGGTCCATCAAATGCTTGTCATTCATAAATAGATAGGATTTTTGAAATTATAATGCAAATATAAAGATAAATATGGAGACATCAAAATAATAAACTTACTATTTTCCCCAAAATATTCAAAAATGCCTAAAGCATAGTATTTGCTTTGCTCCGATTGGTTGATGAGTGGTTGTTTTATGACTGTTTTATCGTAATTCATCATCCTTTTGCAGTAGCTTGTTTCAGCGTTGGATGACGTCGTTATCGTTACCTTTTATAGTGGTGCTAAGGCTTCGCACATAGTGTGCGGAAGCTTCGCACAACTGGTGCGGGGCGTTAATACGAATCATCTTGTGGGTAATCAGGTATACGGTCAGGCGTAAGAGAGACTGCAAAGGATGGATAGGAATACGATAAAAGGGTATATCAGAATGTTTGTCAGTGACCTTTTAACATTCGATATACCCTTTTTATGTGTTATCTTAGCTAAACGCTTCTATCGTTAGCCTTCTTATGAAGGATTATAGAGAGGCGTCTGAATAGGCTTGTTTGTTGATGCGATACAATGCTGCACCGCGCTTGCTGGTTATCTTATCAATATACTTTGTCTTCTCAATGAAGTCGATTTGCTTGATACGCTTACGGAAGTTGCGTTTATCAATCTCAACACCCATAATCGCTTCGTGGACATTCTGAAGCTGTGTGAGTGTGAAGAGTTCTGGGAGAAGGTTGAAACCGAGTGGGTCTTTATTGATGAGTTTGCGGAGTTGGCTCAATGCTATCTGTACCATTTCGATGTGGTCACCATATAGCTCTGGTAATTTGTTGATGTCAACCCACTGTAGGTCGTTCTCTTCCAATAGCTTATGGTCGTAGTCAGACACATTGATGAGGGCGCAATAAGCGATTGAGATAACGCGATCACCAGGGTCACGATCAGTCTCACCGAAGGCTCCCACCTGTCGCATATAGATGTTATTGATGCCCGTGCATTGGAAAAGAACTCTGTTGGCAGCCTCTTTCAAGCTCTCATTCTCTCTAACGAATCCACCGTATAGAGATAGTTTGCCGCTGTATGGTTCAACCTTACGCTTACCAACGAGTAACTGTAGCTTTTTGTTTTCGAACCCGAGTACGATGCAGTCGACCGAAACTAATAGTTTGGGTTCACCTTTGTAGTATTTATTCATGTTGTAGGTTTTGATATGAGATGTAAACTTGTAAATATCTCTTGGTTAGGTAGTAATATCTTTTTTGTTGTGTATTGGGATTTAAAGGTCTTCATCTGTTGGATTACTCCATGTGTTTATGACGCTTATTTTTAGCTAAGGGCTGAACTTCTTATGTTGAATCCAGCCCTTATACTAATTAAATATCGATGAAAATAGCACCTCGTTAGATACCATTATGTTCTTAGCAAACCTTGTGAGAACCTTCACTGATAACCACAGGATAGACTTCTGGGGCATGACCATACTTTGCTGTGAACTTCTCTGTTGCGTCAGCAATGAACTTGTCATACAACTCATCCTTAACGAGGTTGATGGTACAACCACCGAAGCCACCACCCATGATGCGGGAACCAGTTACGCCATTCTCTTTAGCAACGTCGTTGAGGAAGTCGAGCTCTTCGCAGCTTACCTCATATTCCTTGCTAAGTCCGTGATGTGTTTCATACATCTTCTGACCAACTGTCTCATAGTCACCAGCAACAAGTGCGTCACAGACAGCGAGAACACGTTCCTTCTCACCGAGAACGAAGTGTGCACGCTGGTAGTCCTCAGCACTTACCTTGTCCTTAACAGCCTCTAATTCTTCCTCATTGACATCACGCAATGTCTCGAATTTCTTGTCTGGGAACTGCTTCGCAACAGCTGCAACAACGTTCTCACAGCTTCTGCGACGATCGTTATATGGGCTACCAACAAGTTCGTGCTTAACCTTTGAGTTGACAAGAACGAGCTTATAACCCTGTGGATTGAATGGGAAATACTCGAATTCACGGCTGCGGCAGTCAAGGCGCATCAGCTTACCTTCCTGACCGAAGACGCTTGCAAACTGGTCCATGATACCACAGTTTACACCGATATACTTGTGTTCTGTAGCCTGACCAGCGAGTACGATGTCCCACTTTGATATCTTATTATCAGCAAACAAGTCGTTCAATGCGCATCCGAAACAGCTCTCCATAGCAGCAGATGAACTCATACCTGCACCGAGAGGAACGTCACCAGCAAAAGCAATGTTGAAACCCTTTACGTCAACACCAAGTGCCTTGAACTCCTGTACCATACCATAAATGAAGCGTGCCCATGTAGCGCGTGGACCCTCTGGGTCGTCAACTTTGAACTCTACACGGTCCTTGAGGTCGATAGAGTAGCACATAACAGTGTTTGTACCATTAGGACGAACCTCTGCCATAATGCCCTTGTCTACTGCACCTGGGAATACGAAACCACCATTATAATCAGTGTGTTCGCCAATAAGGTTAATACGTCCTGGTGAGAAATAAATGTTTCCAGTTTTGCCGTCGAAATGCTTAATAAAACGGCTTCTTACGAATTCTATGTCCATGTTAGTAATGTTTTGAATGATAGTTAGGGTTTTATGTATATATCTCTTTATAATGGCAAGCGTAATGCCTGCCATTATAAAGATGTATGTTTTACGCCTTCTTTGAAGGATGTGAGCCTACTAATGCGTAGAAAAGCATGTAAGCCAACATACCAACGATGAGCCAGTAGCTCTGAATGTCGCCTACCTTTGTTGCCATAAGGTTCTGAATCAATGGCATTACACCACCACCAACAACCATGGTCATGAAGAGACCAGAAGCTGTTGCTGTGTATTTACCAAGGCCTTCGGTAGCGAGGTTGAAGATAACACCCCACATAACTGATGTACAGATACCACAAAGGATGATGAACAATACCTTTGTTGGGACCTCTACCTGGTCGAATGTGCTCTCTGCAAGGTTAGGAATTGAAAGGCTCATCTTTACATCCTCTGGCATGAAGATAGCCACGAGCAAGAGGAGGAGGGCTACTGCTGAGGTTACGGTCAACTGCATACGAGATGATACCTTACCGCTGATGAAGGCACTAACGAAGCGACCTACGAGCATCAACATCCAATAAACACCTGCAATCAGACCTGCTGTTGCTGCACTACCAAGTACACCGCCCTTTGCAACTGGCTCACTGAGGTAGAAAAAGAGCTGACCAGGAATACCAACTTCAACACCTACGTAGAAGAAGATAGCAATGATACCGAGCAACAACTGACGATAACGTAAAGCCTCCTTGATACCACCAACGACGTCTGTCTTCTCTGTTTCTGGCTCTGTCAACTGTGTAAACCAAACGATAACGAATGAAGCTGCAAAGATAACTAACGCAATCAACAACAATGGAGTTACTGCCTTGAGTGATGTTTCCTTTGTAATCTCACCAATCATAGAACCTGCGAGCATTGGAGTCAGCGTTGCTGCGAGTGAGTTCAACGAACCACCTGTTTGAATCAGCTGGTTACCACGGTTACCACCACCGCCAAGAAGGTTCAACATTGGGTTTACAACGGTGTTCAAGATACAAACGCAGAAACCGCAAACAAAGGCACCAACAAGGTAAACTACGTATGTGCCGATTTCGTTTCCGTCCATTCTACTTGAACCATATTGGATGGCAATACCGATGAAACCAAGTGCTAAGGCAACAAGAGCAGTCTTCTTATATCCGTATTTTGTAATCATCATACCTGCTGGAATACCCATGAAGAGGTAAGCCAAGAAGTTCATCATGTTACCCATCATACCAGCCCACTCATAGTGCTGCTTCCAAATTGTACCAAATGGCGCCGCCATGTTGGTTACGAAAGAGATCATCGCAAATAAGAACATCATGGTGATAATAGCCACCAAGGTTCCTTTCTTGTTAGTTTGATTTTCCATTTTGATATTTCAATTTTTATTTATTATTTCCTTTTTAGATGCTTATTTCTCTACATCGAACTTATAAATCGTTCTCTGTGTGTAGTCCTTACATGGCTCTAAGATGACTGAAGGGAAATAAGGATGGTTTGGACTGTCTGGGAAGTGCTGTGCCTCGAAGCAGATAGCACTGCGACGTGGGAAGGTTGCACCATGCTGTCCCTTATAGCCGTCAGCCCAGTTATGGGTATATACCTGAACACCTGGCTCTGTTGTATACACCTCCATTGTTCTGCCACTCTTTGGTTCTTTGATGCGTGCAGCGAATGATAGCTCGCCTTCTTCCTTCTTATTCAGTACGAAACAGTGGTCGTAACCCGCACCATTCTTAATCTGTTCGTGGTCAGCGTCGATATGCTGACCTACTGCCTTTGGTTCACGGAAGTCGAATGGAGTACCAGCTACCTTCAAAATCTCACCTGTTGGGATGGATGTTTCGTCAATAGGAAGATAGAAGTCTGCGTTTATCTGGCATTCTAAGTCGTCAATTGTTGGTGTAGGATTAGCAATACCTGCCAAAGAGAAGAATCCATGACTGGTAAGATTGATAATAGTTTTCTTGTTTGTCTTTGCAGAATACTTGATAATGAGTTCGTCGTTATCAGAGAATGAATAGGCTACCCAGACTTCAACCTCGCCTGTGTAGCCTTCTTCACCGTATGAAGAAGTATATTTCAAAACAACGGCGTGGTCGTTAACTTGTACAGCATCCCATACCTTTGCGTTAAAGCCCTCCTTACCTCCATGCAGAGAGTTAGGACCATTATTAATGGCAAGTTTATACTCCTTTCCGTTCAACTGGAAACGACCTTTAGCAATACGGTTGCCATAACGGCCAATAAGGGTTGAAAGATAAGGTTCTGGTGAGGAGATAACCTCTTGTATATTGTCATGTCCTTGAATGACATTTGCTAATTTACCTTCTTTGTCAGGAACCATAATAGCAACAATCGCACCACCGTAATTAGTGACTGCAACCTCATTGCCCTTGGCATTTCTGAGTACATAAAGATCGGTTTTCTTACCGCCTATTGTCGTCTGGAAGTCTTCTTTTTTCAGTCCACACGCGTAGTGTGTCTCTTCGGTATTTACCATGATGTTCTGTTTTTAGTTACTGTTTCAAGACCTGCAAAGTAAATAAAAATAAACGATAACTGCAAACTTAACTTTGAAAATAATAGGGTATGGTGTGTTAAAAACAATTAACATAACAGCTATTTGTATATTTAAGTGAGTTCTAAATGTTTTTTGTTTGCATTTCTTTTCAGCTGTTAGATAGTGAAAAAGTCCTTGATAAATGTGTGAGATGAATAATGAAATATATTTACAAAATATCTTTGTTTTGTGGTTTTAAATGGTTAAAAATGGCGTTTTCGATCACTCTTGTAACTATCAAGGAATCAGGTAGTTGAAAAATAGTGTTGTGAAAGGTGCCTAATTGGACTTCAAAAGGGCGTTAGTTAGACCTCAAAAGGGCATCTTTTGCAAGCCAATTAAGCCCTAATTCAAGCGCAATTAAGCACCAATAAAATTTCGGGTTGTGATTTTTCTTTACAATATGGATGTGGGCTTGGTTCCTTTCTTGGTTCTTCCGAGATATGGAGTAATCAACTAAAACTCTTATGTAATAAGTCACACAGAGTTACGGAGGGGACGGAGGTAAGGGTAATGTTACGGAGGTGCGAATGGCACAACGAGGGACAGAGGTGTAGTGTACAGCCTCCTGATGCCCTTTGGGGTAAACGCTTTACATATAAATTGCTAATAAAATTGGCAAACTATCTCCGTAGCTTCACACACCAGCGGTGTCTCCGTGACTTCCATTGCTTTGTATTTAATAATCCTCCGTCCCCTCCGTGACTCTGTGTGAGACTTTGTCAGAGTCATAAATTTAGGCTGCCTCCTTATCTCTCTAAACTTCTGAAGCGTAATCACAAAGGTAAATACCATGTGCATTGTGAGGCAAGAAGGTTTACGCCTTACTTCTTTCTTGCCACATACCTATCATATAATGGTTTGAAAATAGGGGGAACGGGGCGCGTTTTATATAGCTCTGTAAGATAATCCTTAGCTGTGTCGCTGTTGCTGTAATCCCCTTTCTGAGTGAGCAGTTTTTTAAGTATTTGATAGCTCCAAGGGGCAGGGTAGGCGCAAAGAAGTTGGAGGACCTCATCAGCATCATAGTCTTCTTGTTTGATAGTAGCTTGACAAGCAGCCTTAGCATACCACTCAAAGGCAGGGTCGTTCCAATTACTGATAGCTTCACATGCCTCATCGGAGCATATACCATCTTCCTTTAGAAGGGCTTTCAACAACTTGTTGATACGCTGTCGGTCATTGGGATTCTTGTATTGAGCGAGGAGAGGGAGGATAGCATCATTCCCTTTGTTGGCTTCTTCGATGACTGTGGCATAATAAATCTTGTGGGGTTTGAAGTCCATGAGCAATCCTCTCTCAAAGCCACAGGGCTTCATATAATCGAAAAAGACGAGGCTGTCAAGGGAGAAACACAACTGGTTGGGTAGTTTAAGTTCGTAGCTATCGTACCTATAGATAGAGATAGCAGCGCGATTGTAAGGTTCTTCAAACCTGCTACAGCCAGACATCAACTCTACGTGTGTCGTATCTTTTAATGCCTGCTTCAATATGTCAAATACTTGTTTGTCAGCTTTTTTCAGTAGAATCCTGTATGCCCAGAGCCTTGTTATGCGTGAAGTATCGGTATTGGCAATCTCCACTAACTGTTCTACCGTTGTGTGACGGCGGAGCTGATCGGCATAATCAAACTGCTCTGACCGCCTCCCTGCCATACCGATACCCCTCGAAAATGCCATATACTGGCAGTGGTGGAAGGAATCGAGTGCCACCATAGCACTATCAGATAACCTATCTGAAACCTTTGTGCAAGAGCCATAGCCACTGCCTAAAACTATCAGTGTGAGGACTGATATGACAAGATAAATACGTTGTTTAAGTACTAAGTAGTTCATTATTATATCTTTTTCTTGTTTTATTCATTTAGTGTATAGCCGAGTCGGGCGTTAAGTCGGTGGGCAAGTTGTTCTATCTTCTTCCTCCGTTCAGAATCTATTTCGTAGTCACGAAGCTGTTCGATGACACGGATAGGGGCAATGGTGTCGCTGGGCCATGGGTCTTCCTGTATTTCGGAAGGGCAGTAAAAAGCGATGACATTCAATGAATCGTAAACCTTGATAGAGTCGGGACAGCTGTAGCTATAGAATGATATTCTCTTTTCTGTTAGTCCGTTAACTTTATAAACACCTATCAAGTTGTTGTCAAAGAAGTCGTACTCTCGCCTTACGAGGTACTCACCGTCTTTACAGAAGCAGGTGGGGGGGAGAAAAATGTCGCCCCCTATGACTTGAAGGAAAATGGCAAGTAGCCAAAGTCCAATGCCTATCAGCGCACTATAGAGGCGTATCACCAACTTCCTTTTGCTTTTCCGTGCAGCAATCATCAGTGCAATCGGTGACAGAAGAGCAGCCCAAATAGGTATGTAAGTCAGTCCCCAGCGCAGGTGTACGTCTTCGGGTAGCAGAATATAAATCAGCCCACAGAGGAATATTGCACTAAGGTGTAAGCCCATTGCAAGCGATAGTTCTTTGCGTTGAACAAAGTCTTTTATCCTATTCCATTGCGGTTTTTGCATATTGTTAAAGTTAGTTATGGAGCAAATTTACGCTTTTCTACATTAATAAGCAAGTATTTGTTATGTTTTTTGTAGTTCTCACTATTTATTCTTTTCTCATCCTCTGATATAGAAGAGCCTTTTCTCATACTCCTTTGAAGTGGTGGATAACGCTTTGAAAAATCATTACACAAATTTAAGTAAAACCCCTATAAATAAGGATAAAAACACATATAAAAAGCGTGTTTGTAACCAACAGGAAATCAGTTAGTTATAAAGTAGCATCAGAAAAGGTGCCTAATTGGACTTCAAAAGGGCGTTAGTTAGACCTCAAAAGGGCACCTCTTGCAAGTCAATTAGGCATCTTTTAGAAGCCAAAAGAGCATGTATTGGTTGATGAGGATGTGAAAAAAGTTTACAATCATACGTGTGATAGCTTAAAAGAAGAGTAATGTTTTTTGTGAGAATAAGACTTCACTTATTTCTCAATCAGCGGTCGGAAGACTTGAGGAAACGTTCCCTGTTTCGCTTGTTGTTGAAGAAAAGCCTTTATATCTGAGAAGTTCTTGTATTTTTCTTCTTGGGAAATCATATCTTTAAGAATGTCATAGCTCCACGGTGCAGGGTAGCTCCAAAGGAGGCTGATGTAACGAGTTTCACCGTAATGTGTCTTCTTTTTGGCTGCAGCTTGGCAGATGGTCTTTACATACCATTCAAAGTCTGGCTTATCCCACGCCTTAAGAAGCCAATAAGATTCGTTGGTCATTCGCCCATTCTTCTTCAAATCGCGCTTCAGAAACTTATTGATTCGGGCGATATCGTTCTTGTTCTTGTATCGAGCGAGGAACATCAAAACCTCGTCATTGCCTTTGTCAGCCTCTTTGATGATGGTTGGGTAATAGGATTTGAGTGGTTGGAGGTCATGAAGGAACCCTTTTTTATATCCATATTTTTTCATATAATCAAAGAACACTAAGCTGTCAATGGCTGCTTGCTGTTGTTCAGGCAGGTCCTCGTCTACGTTACTATAGTAGACGCTGAGAATAGAACGGTGGAAGGGAACTTTGAATTCTTCTTCAGAGCTGGATATACAGTTTACTTTTGTTGTGTCGTTTATAGCCTGTTTAAGAATGTTGAATATTTGCCCATTGGGTTTCTCCAACAGGATTTTGAATGCCCAAAGGCGTGTGATGCGCGAAGGACTTGTTTGGGCAAGCTCAGCCAACTGGTCGCTTGTAGCATTGTAGCGCAATGAGTCAGCATAGTCAAATTGCATTAAACGATAATAACTATCGTGCCCTACAGTCTCATCCTCAGAAAAGAAAGTTTCTTTGTTTAAGGCGTCAAGAGCCATTGCAAGCGTTTTAAGCGACTCTTCCGTTTGTGGTCTTCCACTTCTGACAGTACGTCTTTCCTTTAGATATCTGTCGTACAGCGGTTGGAAAATCGGAGGGATAGGTCCTTCCTTTGCATACTGTATAAAGTGTTTCTTTATTTCGCGAATGTTACTATATCTGTCTTTACCAGAAAGGATATTGTCGAGAAGTTGATAGCTCCAAGGCGCAGGATATTGCCAAAGAAGAGGGAAATAATCCTCTACGCTAAAGTAATCTGGTTTGCCAATAACGGCTTGACAAACGCTTTTTGCGTATTCTTCAAAGTCTGGTTTGCCCCATTCTTCGAGGATTTCACGGGTATCGTATGTCAGTCGCTTGTTCTCCTCAAAGTCAGCTTGCAGCAACTTACGGATGTGCTGTAAGTCGTTAGGATTCTTATATTTGATGAGCAATGGCAGGACTTCTACCTGTCCGTTGTCGGCAGCTTCGACTACAGCTGCATAGTATTTCTGTCTGGGTTTGAAGTGTTCGAGTATTCCATAGGAATATCCATAACGCTTCATATAGTCGAAGAAAGCTAAACTATCAATCGCCTCTTGCATTTCTGGTGTCTGACTATTCACTTGATCAAAATAGTAGAGGGAGAAAGCTCTGAGGTTATAAGGTTCCTTGCTATAGAAACAATAACTCATCTGCTCAGTCTCTGTGGTGTCGTTGATAGTTGCTTTCAGGACATCATAGACTTGCTTGTTAGGTTTCTCTAACAAGATTCTGAAAGCCCAAAGACGTGTGGCAGGATTAGGATTTGTCTTAGCTATCTCGGCTAATTGGTCTGGTGTGGCGTGACGGCGCAGCCAATCAGCATAATTATATTGTTTTGATCGGTGATGCTCTGGACCGAGTACGTAGGTAGAGGCAAATATACCATGCTTGTTTATGGAGTCGATAGCCATCTGAATGCTGTCTGGCATCTCGTACACATCAGTCTTACCACTTCTGAAACTACTGCCAAGAAGTGTTATAGAGAGGAGTGTTGCGACAAGGTAAATAGGTTGTTTAAAGTTGAACTTTTTAATTCTTTGAACGTTGAGCATAGAACTTTGAACTTTGAGGTTTGAACATTGAACTTTATGATTAGCGACTACGAATTTCTCGAATAACACGAATCATTTGTTATTGTTAAAGTTAGTTATGTGGCAAATTTACGTTTTTCTACATTAATAAGCAAGTATTTGTTATTATTTTTGTTCTCACTATCTGTTTTTTTCTTATCTTCCGACACTGAACCCTTTTTCTTTTTGATACTCGAAAATCCAGCGATAAGGCTTTGAAAAATCATTACATAAATTCAAATAAAACCCCTATAAATAAGGATAAAAACACATATAAAAAGCGTGTTTGCAACCAACAGTAAATCAATTAGTTATAAAGTAGTATTAGAAAAGGTGCCCAATTGGACTTCAAAAGGGCGTTAGTTAGACCTCAAAAGGGCACCTCTTGCAAGTCAATTAGGCATCTTTTAGAAGCCAAAAGAGCATGTATTGGTTTTGAATTGTATGAAAATAGTTTACAAATATCAATATATGGGAACCAGTTGTTTGCAGAAGACGGATAGGTTTAATATCTATTTGCATTTTATCTTTTAGTTTATCCTCCTTTGTAAGACCAAGTCATTTGAGATATTAATACCCTACAAGCGTATAAATCTTTACCCTATCTCTACTCTATGAATTTAACAGACGAACCCCTCTTGTTTATAAAGTGACTGCAGAACTACTAAGTAGTTTTTGTGTTAACTATGTTTAAAATCGCAAAAATAAATAGGTTGTGGAGAAATACCTGCTGTTTTTTTTGTAATTTTATCCCCAAAATTCATTTAAGGCATGAGTAACAACTCACTTACATGCCGCATATTGGAAATAGATGAAGCAAAAGACAACGATAAAACTTATCTATGCGTGGACACTTCTTTTTGTGTTCACTTCTATGCTTTTGCTCAAAGATTTCCATTATCATAACACTTCTTATCACGGTTCAGACAAGGCTTCTGTAAGCCATAATGCTTCGTTGAAGCAGGTTTGTAACACTTGTGACTTCACAATGCACGAGTCTGTCGAAGCTAAAGCAACAGTTTTCCAGCCTGTTGTAGCGATAAGTTGGGTTCCAAAACGTATATTTACAGAACAAACTGTCTATCAGGCTGTTGTCTCAATCAATAGCCATTCGCCTCCGACAGTGGGCTAATCATCACCTTATTTATATGGGATAGGTGCGCACTAAGGTGTGCATACATGTCCGTATGACAAACTTTTCATAGGTTCTTTGCCCATTTAAGGGGGCGAAAGAGCCGTCTATTGACATTTAATATTTAGTCTATGATGCTTAATTTAAAATTAGACAGGCATCAGTGGGCAGGTGTTTTATTCGCATTGCTGTGTTGGTCTATGCCGTTAGCTGCACAGCATGAGAATACCACTAAGCCTACTCATGATTCCATTTGCCTAAGTGAAGTTGTGGTTTCTACTCGTCGCCAGATGATGAGTGTAAACCAAATAGGCAGTCAAATTAATCAAACCGCCATTACAAATGCTATGGGACGCTCCTTGGGTTCATTGCTTGAGGGGGTCAGTGGTATAAGCTCTATCCAGACAGGAACAATTGTTTCAAAGCCTGTGATACATGGAATGTATGGCAATCGCATACTCTTGGTGAGCAATGGTGCACGTTTGACAGGTCAGCAATGGGGTGCAGATCATGCCCCAGAAGTAGATAAAAACAGTTATAGTAACATCGAAGTGGTGAAAGGAGCAGATGCTGTAAGATATGGTTCAGAGGCTCTTGGCGGTATTGTGCTTATGCAACCTTCCCCCTTACCTTATGACGTCAGTGGTCTTCACGGTATGGTAGCGGGACTTTATGGCACCAATGGCAGACGCTTTGGAGTCTCAGGTTATGTTGAAAATAGCTTTAAGTGGCATGGCGACTGGGCATGGCGTTTACATCTGAATACCGAGAATGGAGGCGACAGAAGTACGGCTCATTACCTGCTAAACAATACCGGAATGCGTGAAAACGACCTATCCCTCGCCTTAGGTTATAGACGTGGAGCGTGGCGATTAGAAACAGGTTATAGTCTGTTTGCACAGAAATTAGGTGTTATGCAGAGTGCACAGATGGGTAACGAACAGCTGTTACAAGAGCGTATCAGACTCGGTCAGCCAGTCGATTTTACCCCTTTCAGTCGCCATATAGACTATCCTTTTCAGCAGATAACTCATCATAATGTCTATTTTAAGGCGTTTTTTGATCACGAAAAGATAGGACATTTCGCTTTTCAATCAACCTTCCAGCAGGACAATCGACGCGAAAACCGCATCCGACGTCTGAACCATTCGGACATTCCTACCGTCAGTTTGCACTTGAATTCGTTGCAGAACTCACTCGTTTGGAACAAGGGTTATCAGCATTGGAAGAGTGAAGCAGGAGCGCAACTGCTGATAACCGACAATACGAACGAGCGTGGAACGGGTGTTGTTCCTATCATTCCGAATTACACGGAGGTAGCTTTCGGACTCTATGCGCTGCAGAAATACACTGCTGATCGATGGGGAATGGAGGCTGGAGTGCGCTTCGATGGACAGCAAACAAAGGCTGATGGCTATGATTGGACAGGACGAAGATATGGCGGAAAGCGTGACTTTGCGAACTTTACTTATAGTCTTGGTGGTCATTATCACATCAATAAACAACTGAAATTGACCTCCCATTTTGGTGTAGCTTGGCGTGCCCCACATGTCTATGAACTGTATAGTAATGGCAATGAACTTAGTTCTGGTATCTTTGTGAAGGGCGATTCAACCCTCCTTTCAGAGCAGAGTTACAAGTGGATAACCTCATTGAAATATGCAAGTAAGTACTTTGATGTTCAGCTTGATGGCTACCTTCAGTGGATTAATAACTACATCTTCGACCAGCCAACAGGACGGAATATCACGGTTGTATCAGGTGCTTATCCTGTATTCCAGTACAGACAGACACGTGCTTTCTTCCAAGGTGTCGACTTAGATGCCCATGTCCGACCACTATCATCGCTCGATTATCATCTTGTTACGGCAATGATTTGGGCACGTGAGATGCCTTCTCACGCTTATTTACCTTATATTCCGAGCTTCCGTCTGACCCATTCGCTGACGTGGTCGCTGCCTTTCTTCAAGGCATTCTCGCCTAAGATAGGGTTAAGTCATCGCTTTGTGGCAAAGCAAACACGCTTCGACCCGGCAACAGACCTCATTGCAACCAGTCCTGATGCCTATCATCTTATGGGCTTTGAAGTCAACTTCTCGGTGCCAATGCGTGAGGGTCAGTCGCTTCGTGTAGGACTGATGGGCGACAATATCCTTAACCGCGAGTACAAGGAATACACTAATCGCAGTCGCTACTATGCCCATGATATGGGTCGTGACGTGCGTTGTATGATTACATGGAACTTCTAACAAAAAACATAAAAACGATGAAAACAAAGAGATTCATAAATGGTCTTGTCCTTGCTTTTAGTGCAGTAATGACCATGCTGTTCGTGGGTTGTAACCCAGAACAGCCAGAGAATGAGAAAGAAAATAAACTCCATGAAGACCCTGTTCGTGCTGTCTTTACACTGCAGGAAGGAACACTCAACAATGCTTCTGCCTTTGATAATACGCCAAAGATGGCTAATTTCAAGGCGTCTTCTGCTCCAGCTCAAGTGATAGAGTGGGAGACAACGGCTGGTCAGGGTTGGCACGTGACGAGCGCAACAAAGTCGTTTAACGTAAAGAATAGCGTGGACAACCCTTCAGTTGTCTATCTTCTGAAGATGGAGTATTATAATGCAAAGGGCGAAATGATGAACAGTCAGTTCTATAACCTTGGTCAGGACAAGATTCATCAGCACTTCTTCTCAATGTTCAAGCAGGTGATGTATGAGGGACAGACGAGTTCTGTGCGTGTCACAAACAAGGCAGAACTGCCTTATGACTACCGTTATATAGACGAGTTGAACGGTACCTTCGTTGGCGACACGAATCCTATGGGCTTCGAAGGTCTTATCAAATTTGTGAAGCCGGGACGTAAGTTTACGCTCTCTGTCGACCTGCTCCACGCTGCAGGAAGTAAGTTTGGTGACGACGGAAAGGCCTCTCCTTTCTACAATCCAGCTGGAAAGTTGCTTAGCACTGGACTTTGGGATATCAACGTTAAACTGCCTATCGTGATTGATGGGCAGTCAACTGAGGAGAGTACTACCGACCCTTCACTTATCAATCCTGCAAAGGCTGTGATTGAAATCTATAATGGTCACCTGCATGGACCAAAGGCTTTTCATCAGAACCCAACACCAAAAGAATTGAAGTATATCGGACGTAACTACAAGCTTACCTATACTTTGGAGAATGGAAAGTGGGTGGCTGATCCACAGAATGGTAAGAGTGTGAATCTTATGGGAAGTAGTCAGGGGTATTATGTGTCGGCTTTTGTCATTCACTATTATGATAAGGCGGGCAACGAAATTACCTCTCAAATCGTCAATAATGGCGAAGACAGCCACTATCAGCACTTCTTTATGGTAGACGATATTCGCCCTTCTTATGGCGGAAAGAAGGAGGCAACCGATGTTAACTCTACTGAATTCTTCGATTATGTCTACTGTGATACGGACCCATGGAATAAGACTAACAAGTTTGATGGTGCTAAATTCACTGGTCAGTCGAACCCTATCGGACACAAAGGCTACTTTAAGTTCTTGCGTACGCATAAGCAGTTTAACCTCGAAATTCGCTTGATGCGTGCTCGTAACTCTAAGTTGATCAATGGCAAAGCAAGTCCTTTCTACGCACCAACTGCCCGTCAGTTGAAGGAGGAAGCGTGGCTGCCAACCATCGTCGTACCGATGAATATCTATATGGACAGCGATGAGCGCGAACTGGATGAAAAGGTTTACGATACTGATTACGATAAGTTAAGCGACAATGCAAAGGATTATTCAGAGAGCAACTTGATGTCAATTCGTTCACTGATGGATGCCTTTGGAATAACCGATATCAAGACTGCTGTCCTCGATTTCTGGTGGAATTTCCACGGAGATAGCAAGCACAGCGATGCTGGTTTCTGGTTCTAATCGCAAGAATTAAAGACTTATTCCTTCCTCTCTTAATATCGAGAGAGGAGGAAATAATATGGGAGACAGAAAGTAATTACGCGCTTTCTGTCTTCTGTATTTCTGCATCATTGTAAAAATCTTTCATATCTTCGATTTCAAGACATTATCTTTTGGCTTTGAAAAGACGCCCTTTTGGCTTGCAAAAGGTGCCCTTTAAGCCCCTTACTAACGCCCTTTTGACGCCTTACTAACGCTCTTTTGAAAACCGCTTTTGCAACTACCTGAACACGAGAGAGTTATAACGATGTTTAAAATACTTGTTTTTAGTCTTTTATTCCACCTTTTTTCTTGCTATTTTGTAACAATATTTCATAATGTTGTGCGGATGAATTTTCTCACAGAGGGCACAGATTTGCGATGATATGATATTGTTTCCTAACAGATTTTATTTTCTTATCGGCATCTTGTCTGTCTTTGTAACTTGACGTAGCCCACTACGTCTGCGCCTAAAAGACAAATAATCTGCTCAATGATAAAACAAAATATGTTTAGGCTCTAATAATCGATTTGGATTAAAATACCTATTAGTAAGTATTGACAAGATGGAAATCTTTGCCTATCTTTGCAGCAAAAATCGACAGAATGGAGAAACGATTAGTATGCCATAGAACGTCAAGTGGAAGAAAGCGTATTGCAGGTTGAATGCAATACGCTTTTTTTTATGAACAAAACAAGACATTGTCCGTTAATAATGCTATTATGAAAACATTAAAAGAAGATGTGCGGAGTAGGATTGTCATGGCCGCCCGCAGTGAGTTTGTTAAGTGTGGTTATAGGAAGACCTCGATGCGAACAATCTCGGCTAAGTCCGGTGTTGTGCTGGGGAATATATACAACTATTTTAAGACAAAGGACGATATCTTATGTGCTGTCCTGCATCCGCTACTCTCTGCGATAGGCGAACGAATGGCGTCGTATAGCAAGGGTGAACACGAAGAAACGCACCTTGATTTCTCCCCACAACGGCAGAAGGATTTTCTAAAGGAAATGCTTCGTTTCATTTTCTTATATAAGGAAGAACTGAGACTACTGCTCTTTGAGTCGCAGGGTACCTCCTTGGAGAATTTCCGTGAGAACTTTATCGACGCACAAGTGGCGATAAGTAAAACTTACATGGAGCAGGTGGGGACGAGAGTGTCGCCTCTCTTCTTTCGTATTAACGCCTCTACATGGGTGACCATCATCGGTGAGATTGTGATGACCCCCGACCTTCGGAAGGAGGAAGTGAGGCAGGCTTTGGGCGAATATATATGCTATAATACGGCAGGGTGGCAAGAACTCATAAAACAATAAGTTAGGTATGAAGAGATTAATCCTTATTACAATGTTATGTCTGTGCCCTCTGCTCGTGACGGCCCAACGGCTGTTAAGGGGTAAGATAATGGAGAAAGAGACGTCGACTCCTATCTGTGGAGCATGCATAGCAGTCAAGGGAACGAGGCAGAAGACCCTCTCTGACAAGGCTGGCGACTATCAGCTGACGGTTGCCACAGGGGGTGCTTACACGATAGAGGTGTCGGCAGTAGGCTACAAACGGCTGAGGGAGGTCGTTGCGGCGGGTGGTGATGTGACAAGAGACTACTATCTTGAACCCTCATCGACCTCGTTGCGTGAGGTTGTCGTGCGGAGTTCGGCACAGAGTGCAGAGATAAACCAGATACGGCAAAGCCCTATGGCCGTGACAGTTGTGGACGGTGCGAAACTAAGAGGACGGTCGAGTAGCATTGAGGAGATACTGACGAGGACATCAGGAATTAAGGTTCGGAAGGCAGGCGGACTGGGTAGTGCATCGCGCATCTCGGTTCATGGCTTAGAAGGGAAGCGTGTGGCGGTATATATCGATGGGTTCCCACTGAACAGTCCTGACGGTTCGTTCGATATTAATGACATCCCGATAGACGTCATCAAGTATATCGAGGTGTATAAAGGAATTGTCCCTGCGGAGTATGGCGGAGACGGTTTAGGAGGCGCCATCAACATCGTCACACGAGAAGACGAGTGCGACCTGGTGGGCTTTACACAGGAGTTGGCATCCTTTGGGACGGTGAAGACGCTCGTAAGTGGACAAAAGCTCTTCACCCGACCAGGGATATTATTTAACGTGGCATTCTTTAAGAATAAGTCGAAAAACGACTATATGATGTCGTGGCCAGTGTTCGAGACTAATCTGCCTGCGTCGGCATATAGAAAGGTGAGACGTCGGAACGACTATTACGAAGCCAATTTCTATCATGTAGGGATAGGGTTTAGGAAGCTCTACTTTGATAAGTTCGACTTAGAATGTGCCTTTTATCAGAACAAGAAGGGGATACAGTCGCTTAATTTCGACGCTCGCCATGCCTATACAAAAGGGATAAATATCATGCCAAACCTCGTGTTGGAGAAACAAGACTTCCTCGTTAAAGGACTGGATATGAAGTATGCTATCGTCACACCTATCATCCGCTCGAATATGACAGACACCGCCACGACGAGGAGACAATGGGACGGAACAGTCACACAAGCCGTAGGAGAGACGGACGACAATCTTTTTAACGAGTCGCATGATCGGCAGTTTGAGGTGAGGAGTAAGTTTAACTTGAAATATACACGGGGTCGGCACACTCTTAATCTCAATGACCAATCGGCCTACTCGGCCTATACTCCTAAGGACGAAGGCATGAAAGACTATCTTGGCTTTGACCCCAGTGCCTATCCAAGTAGGATGACTGCTAACAACATCGGTCTCAGTCATCTGTTTGTCTCGGCTAATCATCGGTTTCAAAACGCATTGACTCTCAGCATCTACTACCTTAACTCGAGGATTTACAGAACCAGTGACGCGCTGGCGAAAGGGCAGGCAACAGACGAGTTAGCACCGAAGCAGACCCGTGTGGAACGGTCGTATTATGGCTTCAGTGAGGGCTTCAGCTATGAACTATGGAAGGATGTGCGGGCGAAGCTGTCGTTCTCGCATAACGTGAGGATACCCGATACGGGCGAACTCTTTGGTAATGGGGTGAGCATCAAGCCGTCGGTCAACCTGCAGCCAGAGGTGGGGAATAATCTGAACCTTGGTTTCATCGTCGATAGAAGAGGACTGTGCGGACTTATGAGGGTGCAGTGGGAGACGAATTTCTACTATATGATGATGAAGAACATGATAAGACTCTTCCCTGCTGACACACGTTCTATCTATACGAACTTAGGGAAGACAAGGACCATCGGAATGGACACTGACGTGAAGGTGGACGTCACACGCAATGTCTATCTCTACTTTAATCTCACCTTACAGGATATCCGAGACAGGCAAAGATGGTTTAATGACGAACAAGGAACGAGCAACCCTACCTATAATAAGCACGTCCCTAACATCCCTGCCTTTTACTATAACTATGGCATGGAGTACCATGCAGAGGGCTTGATAGGGCGCCGAGAGCTGTCGAGAGTCTATATCGACGTGTCGCATGTGGGCGAGTTTGACTGGGGATGGCAGATGAGTTCGCTTGCAGAGGAGCGTAGGAAATGGCGTATCCCATCCAATGATGTCTTCACGATAGGCCTCCAACAGTCTTTATGGCATAATAATATGTCACTGAGCCTTGAGTTAGAAAACGTCTTCAACAAGGAGAACTACATGGAATTTAAGATGCCTCTGCCCGGAAGAACATTAAAGGCAAAACTACGCTTCAACCTGTTCAGAGACAAACTGGCAGGTGGGGCAATGAGCTTATAATTATTAACTTCTTTAATCAAAACACAATGAAACATTATTTCTTAACTGCAGCTATCATGCTGCTAACGACCGTCGGACTACTATCTTGCGACAAAGACTCACCTGACACACCGCCTGCACCGGCAAAGACGGAGATGGGCTTCGTCCATAGTGTTAACATCGGAGACAATACATACGTAAGTGTTTTCAAAGACATGAACGTTGGCTCGCTCAATACCGATAATGCGCTGGTGATGCCGAAGGGTGCTTTTTCCTTCGTATATAAGGGGAAAGTGTATATAACCGACACCGAACACATCTATAAATATGCCCAGAAAGAGGGAAAGTTAGTGCAGGAGGGGAATACTATCCTACTCCCAAGTGGGGCTGCAGCAATGTACATCACCTTTGCTTCCGACCATAAGGCATACGTCTCTTGTCATGGGTTAGGAAAGGTAATCATCATCAATCCTACCACAATGGAGAAGGTTGGAGAGATTGATTTGGCGGAGTACTCCTTGGGGAAAGCCGCTGGTGACAATAATCCTGAGCCTGCCGCATCTGTCATAAGAGACGGAATACTCTACGTGGCACTTAGTCAGATGAAGTCTACATACGTCTGTGAAGCAGGGGCTTACGTGGCTTTGATTGACACAAAAACCGATAAACCTATCAAAGTCGTTAGTGATCCTCGTGTCTCAATGGCCTCTGGTGAGTCGCCAGCTGGCGACCCTTTCATCGATGAGAAGGGTGATATCTATTTTTATTGTGTAGCGATGTTTGGCTATCAGCCTGGTGTCAAGGAGGGATTTCTGCGTATTAAGAAAGGTCAGACAGACTTTGATAAATCCTACTGCTTCACCCTTGCGGATGTTAACTTAGTGGGTGTCAAAGGTAATAAGACGTCGTATGCGTACGTGAAGGTGTATGGCGGCAACGGAAAGGTGTATGCTTACCTCAACATACCAGGTGCTGCAAGCAATCCACCAGACTATGTCCACGATAAATGCTTCCAACCTTTCGAGATTAATCTCTACAATAAGAGCTGTACAAAGTTGGACCTCTCTGCCACAGCTGGGTGGGCTGCAACCCTCTGTAAGTCGGGTAATGACATCATCTTCGGTATGTCCACCGACCAAGGTATGGGCTATTCCGTCTATCATCCAGCCACTGCCACCTACGAGATCCTCAAGGTAAAAACCTCTGGTGCACCATATGCAGTGCATGAGTTGAGGTAGTTTGTGTACATATCGAATCCACAGAAAGAGTAGTAGTCCCTTCCCTTGAGGGTGTCTCAATTTTGATATACCCTCAAGGGAAGGGACTGCTTGGTGGTTGCTGGTGGCTCTTTGTGTGATTGGGAGGAGATATACCTTCTTCCCCTTTTCTGATTTAACCCAAATCGGTTGTTAGGAAACAATACCATAGTAATAAGAACGATATATATTGTGGTTTAATGACCGATTTGGGTTTAATTCCAATTTTTTTCCTTATCAACTTTGCTTTTGTACTTTTTATTTGTTATCTTTGCGCTTAGATTTAATAAAAAAAGAGTTCTAAGACTATATATGGGCAAAATAAAGACAATAGGTATTCTGACCTCTGGCGGTGACGCCCCTGGAATGAATGCAGCAATACGTGCTGTGACCAGAGCTGGCATCTATAATGGTTTTGAAATCAAAGGTGTCTATCGTGGTTATGAGGGATTGATTACGGATGACATTAAGCCTTTTACCACTGAGAATGTTAGCGGTATTATCGGTCAGGGCGGTACAATACTCAAGACGGCACGCTCAAAAGGTTTTAAAACGATGGAAGGACGTCAGCAGGCATACGATAACCTTGTCAAGGAGGGTATTGATGCGCTGGTTGTCATTGGTGGTAATGGCTCGTTGACGGGTGCGATGATGTTTGCACAGGAGTTTGATTTCTGTTGCATCGGTCTGCCAGGTACGATAGATAATGACCTCTATGGTACGGACAGCACCATCGGTTATGACACGACGATGAACACAATTATGGAGTGTGTCGACCGTATTCGTGATACCGCCCAGAGCCACGAGCGCATCTTCTTTGTAGAGGTGATGGGACGTGATGCTGGTTTCCTTGCACAGAACTCGGCTATTGCGAGTGGTGCAGAGGCAGCGATTATTCCAGAAGACTCTACTAACGTCGACCAGTTGGGTCGCTTCATGGAACGTGGTATTCGTAAGTCTAAGAGAAGTTGTATCGTCATTGTCTCTGAGAGCCCTAAGTGTGGAGCTATGTATTATGCTGACCGTGTACGCAAGGAGTTCCCTGATTATGACGTACGTGTGTCAATTCTTGGCCACTTGCAGCGTGGTGGTCGCCCTTCAGCACGCGACCGTATCCTTGCAAGTAGTACGGGTGTTGGTGCTATTGAGGCCATTATGCAGGGACAACGTAATATTATGGTAGGTGTTAGAAACAATGAGGTGGTTTATGTTCCATTGTCTGAGGCAATCCGTTCAGATAAGCCTTTCGACAAGAAACTTATTAAGGTTCTCGACGAGTTGAGCATCTAAGAGGGGTCTTTCCACCTTATTTATATATAGAGGAAATAATAATAAAAAACAACAAAGATATTTATGTCACAGATTAATGGGCGCATCTCCCAGATTATCGGTCCAGTTATCGATGTCTACTTTGATACTAAGGGAGAGAATCCTGAGAAGGTTCTGCCAAAGATTCATGATGCCCTACGCGTAAAACGTGCGAATGGGCAGGATTTGATTATCGAGGTACAGCAGCATATTGGTGAAGACACCGTGCGCTGTGTGGCTATGGATAATACGGATGGTCTGCAGCGTAACCTTGAGGTTGTGCCAACAGGCAGTCCTATCGTTATGCCAGCTGGTGACCAGATTAAGGGTCGTATGATGAACGTTATCGGTCAGCCTATCGATGGTATGGAGGCACTGAGTATGGAAGGTGCTTATCCTATCCACCGCGAGGCGCCAAAGTTTGAAGACCTCTCTACGCATAAGGAGATGCTTCAGACCGGTATTAAGGTCATCGACTTGCTTGAGCCTTATATGAAGGGTGGTAAGATTGGTCTCTTTGGTGGTGCCGGTGTAGGTAAGACGGTGCTTATCATGGAGTTGATTAACAACATCGCTAAGGGTCACAATGGTTACTCTGTATTTGCCGGTGTAGGTGAACGTACACGTGAGGGTAATGACTTGATTCGCGATATGTTGGAGTCAGGTGTTATCCGTTATGGTGAGAAGTTCCGCAAGGCAATGGATGAAGGCAAGTGGGACCTTTCGCTTGTTGATCAGGAAGAATTGCAGAAGTCGCAGGCAACACTTGTCTATGGACAGATGAATGAGCCACCAGGGGCACGTGCATCAGTGGCACTCTCTGGTCTGACCGTTGCTGAGGAGTTCCGCGATCACGGAGGTAAGAATGGTGAGGCAGCAGATATCATGTTCTTCATCGATAACATCTTCCGTTTCACGCAGGCTGGTTCTGAGGTATCAGCGTTGTTGGGTCGTATGCCATCAGCCGTAGGTTATCAGCCTACTTTGGCAAGTGAGATGGGTACGATGCAGGAGCGTATTACTTCTACAAAGCATGGTTCAATTACTTCAGTACAGGCGGTTTACGTGCCTGCTGACGACTTGACCGACCCTGCTCCAGCTACTACCTTTACCCACTTGGATGCAACAACAGAGTTGAGCCGTAAGATTACCGAGCTTGGTATCTATCCTGCGGTAGATCCATTGGGTAGTACCTCACGTATTCTTGACCCACTGATTGTTGGTAAGGACCACTATGAGTGTGCGCAGAGAGTAAAGCAGTTGCTTCAGCACTATAACGAATTGCAGGATATCATTGCCATCTTGGGTATGGACGAGTTGTCAGACGAGGATAAGTTGGTTGTGAACCGCGCTCGTCGTGTACAGCGTTTCCTCTCTCAGCCATTTACTGTTGCTGAGCAGTTCACTGGTGTTAAGGGTGTTATGGTGCCAATCGAGGAAACCATCAAGGGCTTCAACGCTATCTTGAATGGTGAGGTTGACGACCTCCCAGAGCAGGCGTTCTTGAACGTTGGTACGATAGAGGATGTCAAGGAGAAGGCTAAGCGTCTTTTGGAGGCTACTAAGTAATCATCTTCTTGCACAAACTGAATAATAATTGAATTGTCTATGTTGACACTTAGAATAGTTTCTCCCGAAAGGATTGTCTTTACAGGCGAGGTGGATAGTGTGCTGGTTCCTGGTACAGTGGGACCATTTGAGATTCTCAATAATCACGCGCCTATCATCTCTACACTCGTTGAAGGCAAGGTAGCTTACAGCGTAAAAGGTGATACTAAGGAACTTCATATCGTTGGCGGATTCGTTGAGGTGAAGAAGAACTTGGTCAGTCTTTGCGTAGAAATCTAAAAGATATAACCGACAGACAGCTGAATACGGATGATGGATGTTAACAAAGTGTATAAGAAGTACTATAAGAATAACTTGTGGATTATCGCAGGTCTTTATCTTATTGGCTTATTCGTTGTGCAGCTAACGCAGCAAACGGCTTATATCAATTTGCTGACTATCAGTGCTGTTTACTCACTTATCACCTCTTCCATCTATGGAGGAGCATGGAAAGCGATAGCCAGTCAGTCGCCCACGGTTATGAATAACTTCTATCTTGCGGGCTCTGGTTTTCGCATGCTGTTGGCATTCTTGACTGTTGTCGTTTATGCAATGGTGGTGAAAGAACGCGCAATGGTAATCGGCTTTGTCGTTATCTTTATGATATTCTATCTTGTGCTGTTGGCATTCGATACCGTCTATTTTTACAAAGTGGAAAAGAACAATAAAATTAATAATTAACGAATGAAATATCTCAAGCATCTGATTTGTATGGTGATGATGCTCTTCCTGCTTCTGCCTGGTGCTGCCGCATCAGAGAGTAAAGGGGAGGGTGTTAACCTGCAGGAGATATTGTGGGGACATATTAAGGACTCATACGAGTGGCATGTAACCAATATCGGTGATAAGCCAATCATCATCAACCTGCCAGTCATTGTGAAGACATCAAATGGTTGGTACACGGGTTGTGCTGAGGACTTTGCTGAAGAGCCGTTAGAAGAAGGTCCACATGCGGGCTATCGTCCTTGTAAAAACAACCCAGACCTATTCATTGCAACGAAGGGGAACTACGAACGTCGCATCGTTGAGTTGCAGAAGGACGGCACAGAAGTGCGCCCTCTTGACCTCTCTATCACGAAGTCGGTGTGTGTACTCTTCATTGATGCCATCATTCTCTTACTGTGTATCTTGATTCCAGCACGCTGGTGTCGTCGCCATAAGGTTACCGATAAGGCACCAAAAGGCTTCACTGGTCTGATGCATATGTTTGTGATGTATGTCTATGATGAGGTTATTAAACCGACATTAGGTAAGGACTCAGAGAAGTATGCACCTTATCTTCTGACGTGTTTCTTCTTCATCTTCGTGGCTAATGTCATGGGTATTGTGCCATTCCCACCAGGAGGTGGTAACCTTACGGGTAATATAACCATCACTTTCTTCTTGGCTATTTGTACGTTCTTAGTAACCAATTTCTCAGGAACAAAGCATTATTGGAAAGATATCTTTTGGCCAGACGTACCCGCATGGTTGAAAGTTCCAGTGCCTTTGATGCCTGTGATAGAGATATTTGGTATCTTCACAAAACCTTTCGCATTGATGGTTCGTCTTTTTGCCAATATGATGGCAGGACATGCTATTGCGCTGGCTTTAACCTGTATCATCTTCATCATGGCAACGATGGGTGTTGTCCTAAGTTCTTCCATGACGATTGTGAGTGTGGGTATGAGTATCTTCATGATGCTTTTGGAGATTTTGGTTAGCTTTATTCAAGCTCTGGTCTTCACGATGTTGAGTGCTGTGTTTATCTCTTTGGCACGTGTTCATGAGGCAGAAGGATAAGAAGGAGTGAAGGAGATAAATACTTCTCATCCCCCTATTAATAGATAAGAAATAAAAAATAATTAATAATTAAAAGAAAGAAACTATGTTGACATCATTGTTATTAGCAGCAGAAACTGCAAAGTTAGGCGCCGCTATCGGTGCAGGTATCGCAGCCGTAGGCGCAGGTCTTGGTATAGGTCGTATCGGTGGTCAGGCTATGGACGCTATGGCTCGCCAGCCAGAGAAGATCGGTGAGCTTCGTTCTGCTATGATTATTGCAGCCGCATTGGTTGAGGGTGTTGCCTTCTTCGCTGCAATTATCGCTCTCCTCTGTGTATTCTAAACTACTCAGAGAATTATTAAACAAATTGGTAAGAAAAGTAATTTAGCAGCTTATGTCATTATTATTGCCAGATAGTGGCTTACTCTTTTGGATGACCCTCGTCTTCTTAGTGGTCTTCTTCATCTTATGGAAGTGGGGATTCCCTTCTATCATTAAGATGGTGAACGAGCGCAAGGAGTATATTGACGAGAGTCTTGCAAAGGCAGAAGAAGCCAACTTGAGGCTTGCCAACATTCAGAAACAAGGTGAGGATCTGCTTATGGAGGCACGTGAGAAACAGGCGCAAATCCTTAGAGAGGCGTCTGAGACACGTGACACCATAGTCGGACAGGCACAGGAGAAAGCACGCGACGAGAGTGCTCGCATCCTTTCTGAAGCCAAGGCAGAGATTGAAAGTCAGAAGCAGGCTGCCATCCGCGACATCCGTTCGCAGGTTGCAGAGCTTTCTGTGCAGATTGCCGAGAAGATTCTGCATAAGGAACTGGCTACTTCTGCCGAGCAAACTCAGCTTATCAACAGCTTATTGGATGAAGTTGCTTCTTCTAACGGAACAGAAAGTAAATAATCGCTTATGAATACAGGTGTAATATCGGTTCGCTATGCTCGTGCGCTATTGAAGTCTGCCTGTGAGCAAGGTATCGAGGACAAGGTGTATGCTATTATGCAAACACTTGCCCAGAATTACCTTCAGGTGCCCGAACTCCGCATGACGATTGAAAGCCCGATGCTTCCGAAGGACAAGAAGCGCAAGCTATTGGAAGTAGCCTGTGGCGACGACTGTCCTGAGCTTGTTGGTAATTTCCTTTCCCTTGTCTTGAAGGGTGATAGAGAGGAGTTGCTACAGCTTATGGCGAATGACTATGTCGCTCTGTATCGTAAGCAGAAGAACATCATTCGCGGAAAGGTCATCACAGCCTCGCCTGTCTCTTCCCAGACGGAAGACAAGATGAAAGCACTGGTACAATCCAGAGCACAGGGAACCGTTGAGTTCAACACTGAGGTTGACCCTTCACTCATAGGTGGCTTTATTCTTGAGTACGATACTTACAGAATGGACGCCAGCGTGAAGAGCAAACTGAATGCTATCCTCACACAATTAAAAAAGTAATTAGATTAATAACATGTCAGATAAAATTAAACCAAGTGAGGTGTCTGAGATTCTTTTGAAAGAACTTCAAGGCATCAACTCTGAGGAGAAGTTTGATGAAGTCGGTAGCGTACTGACCGTCAGCGACGGTGTAGCACGTGTCTATGGTCTTCGCAATGCTGAAGCCAACGAGTTGCTTGAATTTGAGAATGGCACCATGGCTATTGTCATGAACTTGGAGGAAGACAATGTAGGTTGTGTCCTTCTTGGTCCTACTGAAGGTATCAAGGAAGGTCAGAGCGTGAAGCGTACACACCGTATTGCCTCTATCCGTGTCAATGACAACTTCTTGGGACGTGTAGTCAATCCGCTTGGAGAGGCTATCGATGGTAAGGGTGAAATCGACTTGACTGACTCTTTCGAAATGCCATTGGACCGTAAGGCGCCAGGTGTTATCTATCGTCAGCCAGTGAAGGAACCACTCCAGACGGGTCTGAAGGCTGTTGACTCAATGATTCCTATCGGTCGTGGTCAGCGTGAGCTTATCATTGGTGACCGCCAGACAGGTAAGACAGCCATTGCCGTTGATGCTATCATCAATCAGAAGAGCTTCTACGAGCAGGGTAATCCTGTTTATTGTATCTATGTTGCCATCGGTCAGAAAGCTTCTACCGTTGCTACATTGGTACAGAACCTCAAGGAGCATGGCGCAATGCCTTATACAATTATCGTAAGTGCTACAGCGGCTGATCCTGCTGCTATGCAGTATTATGCTCCATTTGCCGGTGCTGCCATTGGTGAGTACTTCCGCGATCGTGGCTACTCAGCCCTCGTTATCTACGATGACTTGTCAAAGCAGGCTGTTGCCTATCGTGAGGTATCATTGATTCTCCGTCGTCCTTCAGGTCGTGAGGCTTATCCGGGTGACGTCTTCTATCTCCACTCTCGTCTGCTTGAGCGCGCTGCACGTATCAACAACCAGCAGGAGATTGCAGAGAAGATGAACGACCTCCCAGAGTGTATGAAGGGCTATGTACGTGGTGGTGGTTCACTCACTGCATTGCCTATCATTGAGACACAGGCAGGTGACGTGTCAGCCTACATCCCTACTAACGTGATTTCCATTACCGATGGTCAGATTTATCTTGAGTCAGACCTCTTCAATCAGGGCTTCCGTCCAGCTATTAACGTAGGTATCTCCGTATCTCGTGTAGGTGGTTCAGCACAGGTTAAGAGTATGAAGAAGGTAGCTGGTACGTTGAAGATTGATATGGCACAGTATCGTGAGTTGGAGGCATTCTCTAAGTTCTCATCAGATATGGACAAGGTCACAGCGATGACCCTCGACCGTGGACGTAAGAACAACCAGTTACTTATCCAGCCACAGTACAGTCCAATGCCTGTGGGTGAGCAGATTGCTATCCTCTACTGCGGTGTACACGGCTTGATGCGCGACGTACCTGTTGAGCAGGTTCGCCAGTGCCAGGACCAGTTCCTCGACACTATGCGCACTGCTCATGCCGATGTCATCATCGATTTGGCTGCTGGTAACCTCGAAGACACTTCTATCAAGGTAATCGAAGAAGTCATGGGCAATATTGCCGGACAATATAAATAAAGACAATACAGAATGGCATCCTTAAAGGAAATCAAGACTCGTATAGCCAGTGTTCAGAGTACTCGTAAGATTACGAGTGCGATGAAGATGGTTGCGTCGAGTAAGTTACACCATGCCCAGAATGCCATCGAGAGTATGCTTCCATACGCGGCTATGCTCGAACACATTCTTAAGGCTTTCCTTGTCTCTACGCCCGATACGGATACTCCGTTCGGCGAGCAGAGACCAGTGAAACGTGTTGCCTTACTCGTGTTCTCCTCAAACAGTTCTCTCTGTGGTGGATTCAATGCGAATGTCATCAAGCTGATGCAGCATACGATAGACGAATATCATGCGCAGGGCCTGACCGACAAGGATATTGTCATCTATCCTGTAGGACGTAAGGTGTATGAATCAGCAAAGAAGCGTGGGTATACCTGTGTATATCCTTATCCGCAGCTTGCTGATAAACCAAGTTTTGAGGAGTGCCGCAGTATTGCCATGGAGTTAAGCCAGAAATGGTTGAAGGGCGAGTTTGACAAGGTGGAGATTATCTACCATCATTTCAAGAGTGCAGGAAGCCAGATTCTCCAACGTAAGAATTTCCTTCCAATTGACCTTGAGGAAGAAGTCAATGCCGACTCTACGCGCGATCTTTCATCAAATATCGCAACGAAGGCTGCACAGGAATATCTCAAGAGGAAAGGACAGTCTGGAACACAGAAGTCTAATAATGAGGCTGTTGTTCCTCTGAATGATAACTTTATCATTGAGCCAGACCTGCGTACAGTCTTGAAAGCATTAGTACCGAAACTGCTGAATAACATGGTTTATACTGCTCTTCTTGACAGTAATGCCTCTGAGCATGCAGCACGAATGGTTGCCATGCAGACCGCAACAGATAATGCTGACGACCTGCTTCGTGGACTCAACTTGCAGTATAACAAGTCGCGTCAGGCAGCCATTACGTCTGAGTTGCTCGATATTGTTGGCGGTACGGTAAATAACTAACTTCCTGCTTCCCCTCGGGGAAGGCAGTGAAAAGAATCTAATAGACAGGGATAAGCTCTTTGCTTGTCCCTGTTTTTTTTGATTAATTAGCCTAATAATTAATTAGCCTAATAATTAATTAGCCTTATTAGCCCAATAAGCCTAATAGTTAATTAGCCCAATAGTTATACTATCACGGTAATCACGCCCCTCCCTTTGGGGGAGGGGATGGGGGAGGGGCTTTCCCTTTTGTCCTAACTTTTCAATCTCTCCTTTCCCAATTAATGCTTAATTGGCTTCTAAAAGACGCCCAATAGGCTTGTAAAAGGTGCTCTTTAAGACTTCAATAGACGCCCTTTTAGAGGCTTAAAGAGCACCTATTGAAATTCTGTTTTTTATTATTCTGATAGTCAATAAGTTATGAGGAAACAAAAAAAACTAATGTTTTCTAAGATTTCAGCTATGGTGAGTTTTATTTTCTGTAAATATAATTCGCTGTATATGTGGTGTAGCTTTTTCTTCTATATTAATGTAAGTTCGACGAATTCAGAACAGCGCAAACTGTGTGTCAATTGTCCTTTGTACATTGATATACGGCTTCTTTGGGAACAGGCAATAAGCTGCAACAGTGCCTAAAAATTGACAATGAAATTGTCAAAGCATCTATGTCTGGAGTACGCACTTACGCAATATTCTTAAGTTCGTCATTCACAGTTTCAATAATGATATTTTTTCTTAGTAAGAGTCTGTCAGAAATGCTCATTAAAGCTCCTTTCATATTGCTTTTCAGCTTATTAACCTGAACTCGGGCTAAGTATCATCCCACTCTTCTGTTTGGTTTAGTACAACGGCTCTTTAGACTCAATCTTTTGATTGGGTCTAAAGATAATAATAAAACAGATTACTTTAGAATAATGTAATCTGTCCCGAATGTTGCTCTATAGCAAAGTCTATGTTCACTGCTGGCTTCTTCTCAAAGAAGCTGTAGGCTGCAATAGCAGAGAGAACATTCATTGCGAAATTAAATATGCTTCTATGCCTTGAATGCACTAATTGAGCTACATTCTTTAGCTCATCATTGATAGTCTCTATTACAGATCTTTTCCTTAGAAGAAGTCTATCATAAAGTGGCATTAGTTTGTTTTTCATGTTACTCCTAATGCCAGTAACTAAATTTATTCCATCATTAAACAATCGCTCAAATAATCCTTGAGAAATGTACCCTTTGTCTGCAAACAATTTACCAAACACATTGTCTGTCAACCTGTTAAATACATTTTCGTCTCGGTCATCAACATTTGCTTTAGTGAGCATAAAGTTTAGAATCTCACCTCTTTCATTACAGATAAGATGTAGTTTGAATCCAAAATACCATCCCATTGTACTCTTACCCCTTGTTGCATAATTTGTAACTATTCAGCGGTATTGTTCAGTCTGTATTCTCTCCTCTAAAATCTTCGTATAAAGGCTATAAAGATACTTATTTTTCTTGCGTATTTCAGATTTTATTTGTACCTTTATACCTATAAAAGAGCAGGTTACGGACATATCAAAAGTATTACAAGCCATGACGGAAGAGATGCGATTATTGCGTGCAACTGTCAATCAGCAGTATGCCGAGATTATTAAATTGAATCGTAACATAAATGCTCTGAACCTTGAAATTCGCAAGAAAGATACGGAACTTATAAACTTACGGGAACGCTTGGCTAAGTATGAAAAACCTGACAAAAACTCTAATAACAGCAGCACTCCGCCAAGCAAGGAGCGTATAAAGGATGAGGTTATCAGAAGAACAAGAAGCCTCCGTAAGCCAAGTGGTAAGAAGCCGGGAGGACAAAAGGGGCATGATGGGCATAAGTTGTCTTGCTCTTCCATACCTGACGAGATAATCGATGAGGTACCCAACTATTGCACTCGTTGCGGAGAATCTTTATCAGATACGGAACGTGTGCTTGATTATGTGACGCAGGTTATTTCCATTCCAGAGTTGAAGCCCGTAATCAAGGAAATCCGACACTATGTGATGGTATGCAAGAACTGTGGTGAACGTATTCGGACAGCACCGAGACGGCGGTCAAACAACGTGGTATATGATTCAAGCGTAAAGACCTTAGTGGTTTATCTGAGTGTCGTGCAATTTCTTCCTTATGGTCGCATAGCAACTTTTTTGCGTGAGGTATTTGGACTCACTCCAAGCGAAGGCTCGCTGGTGAACTGGGTAAATGAGGCAAAGAGAAATGCGCAACCTGTGATTGATAAAATTAAAGAATATATCAAGTCATCAGCAGTTGTTGGTTTCGATGAGAGCGGCTTGTACTGTAAGAAAAGACTCGACTGGGCATGGATTGCACAAACCGTTTATTACACACTGCTTTTCCGTGCTGATGGAAGAGGATCGAAGGTATTAGTAGACAAATTTGGCGATAGCTTGGAACGAATGACTGCCGTTACCGACCGCCATAGCGCATACTTTGCACTCCATTTCCTCAATCACCAGGTATGCCTTGCTCACTTACTCCGCAAACTGCAATATCTATCAGAGTTGAACACTGAGCAAGAGTGGTCTGGGAAAGTAACCAATCTGTTCCGTGAAGCCATTCACGAGCGGAATAGCAATCCGAACGACGTTATAGACAAGGTGTCATGGACCCGACGTTTAGACAATCTGCTCAAACAGAATATAGAGGAGTTTGGTAAAAAGTTTATTACGTTCAAAAAAGCCCTAGTCAAATGCAGAGATTACATTTTCAATTTCCTTGAAAATCCGATGATACCATTTGACAATAATGGAAGCGAACGTGGAATACGCAAGCTAAAAATCAAACTGAAGAACTCCTGTACATTTCGTTCAGACTTCGGAGCAGACGCTTTTCTTGAACTTCATTCGATTGTAGAAACAGCTAAGAAGCACGACAAAACTCCATATAATGCGATTCAAGCCTTATTTAAGGTTTGAGAAATTGAGATGCACTTATATATCTATTATCGCTGAATAGTTACCATAATTTCTAAAAACCTTATTGCGACAAATACGTTTATTATGGCAAACTGGAATACAAGTTGAGTCAATAAAACTAATACCAGTACACCTCCCAAAACAACATATCTGCAGGAACATCATCATCTCTACAGAGACTCTTGCCTCTAATTCAAGAAAACGATTATAAGACAATTGATTTGGAAATAAATCTGCTAAATGCTCTTTTACGAAAAAGGTATAATAGTGACGAAAATTACGATAGGAATTAAAGTGGAAGCAAATTAAAATCGTTATGATTTCAGACTTACTTATACGCCACCTGCGATGGCGATGACATCCTTTATTCTTTTCTGAGAGACCTATTTTATCAGTTTCTAACTCAAACTCTTTGCAGAAATCATCTGCAATACAGAAAATTTCAGTAATTTTGTCCTTGGTAATCATCGTTATGTTTATTGTAAATAATTGATTTTCAACTATAAAGTTACAAAAACATAATGAGATTACCAACTTTGTGCAGACTTTTCTTATCCCGAGTTCAGGTTAGTAATAAGTTGTATTTCATCTACGAACAATCTTTGGAAAAGATCTTTGCCGATGTAACCCTTGTCGTCGATCAGCTTGTCATATATTAATTTTACAAACACTTTGTATTCTAAGGGCTTACTATATTTTTCAGTAGGGCGTAGCGTATATTTTGCTGTCATATCGTTAAAAAACTTGCAGAAATCATCTGACATACAAAGTATTTCAGTATTTTTGGATAGAAAATTGGTAGCCCTTTATACAAGAGCATTCTGTGCGATTAGCTGATTTTCGGGTAACGATTTTTGCTATATTCTGCTATACTTTGCTCATAGGTACTCTTATAAATAGTAAAAATCCAAATTAAAAATGATTACGCACACAGATTGAACAATTTTATTTAGTATATTTTTAAATTAAATATTAAATTTGCATGTATAAAGAAAATCCCCTCGTAAAAGTGTTTCATTGAAACCTTTATGTGTTTTTTAATTAAATAGTGTACAATATTCTAGTTTAAGCAATAGTATGATTAAGATAAATAAAACTATTTGGGATGTTGATTTTGATGATGAACAAGAAATCAAACTTCCTTTGTCTAATAGGCAATCAATAGCAATTCTATTAGGTGCAGGTTTTTCTGCCCCTAAAGGTTATCCAGTTGGCAATGACATGAATAAGAATTTGCTTAATTTCGACGATAGTACTCTTAATTTTGCACCCTGTGGAAGTTTGGCATCTTCAACAGATGGCATAAAACCATTGTTCCAGATGGATGGAGCCCTTAATAATCATCAAAAGTATTTCATTTTTTGTAAGCGTTTAATCAAAGAATACACAGAGGCGCATAGCGGCATGTTCGATTACGAACAGTTTTATGACTTTATAAAAACGGAGGAAGCAAAACAAGAACGTTATCAAAGGCTTTGTGATGATTTGCTTGACGATTGTGAGAGTTATGAGTACTATCTATCAAATATCTCACACATATATAACCAAATGGTAGCTCATCTGCTTAAAGACAAAACAGGCAAGTCTTGGTATGATGATGAACCATTCAAGATAAATTGCTATGATGGATATAATGGTTTCCTCACATACCTATCTGAGTTGAGTCGCAAGTTCATTGTTAATGTGCACACCCTTAACCATGACTTGTTATTCGAATCATTCAATAACACGGGGTTTATCAATGGAAACATATCTGATGGGTTTGACGAATATGGGTCTGAGTATTATGGCATACTTGAACATGAGCACAGAAACTACAATTGTCGATTAGAAAGATATACAGGTAGGTACAATACGTCGATAAGACTATATAAACTTCATGGAAGTATTGACTATGTACCTTTCTATCGAAGAGATAAAAATGGTTTTATGAAACCAGAGAAATATGTCAAAATAAAATGGGGAATAGGATCGGGTAATATTATCAAAGGTAGAAAATCCAAATATGGGTATGATGCCTCACCATTTGAATATCATGCAGACTTTCTGACTGGTACTACCTTAAAGATTAAAAGGTATGATGAAGCCTTGCTTTTCAAGAAGCTTTTTAAGAAATTCAGAAATAACTTATCAAAAGCAAACTTCTTGATTATCATTGGATATGGTTGTAAAGATAAAGGGATAAATGAAATGATAAAGGACAATTTCGATTACAAAAATAAACCTTCTTTCATTATTGACAAGTATGCTGGTGCTTCTGTTGAAACATTCGCTCAAAAAATTAATGCTAAAATTATTAAGGAATCTATAGATAGAATAGATAAAACATGGTTTATTTAAGGTTCTTCAGGATTTTGGAGTGATAGTGTTTAATATCTGATTATCAATAACTTTTATAATTTATATACTTTTACATCCCCTTTGTTTACTGATGTTAAAGAATACAAAGTACTAATTTAAAGGTTACGAAAGTTGTTGTTGTATCACATGGGTTATACACGCTACAAAATGCTTATAATGAACTATTTACAATTTTTTTTACTAATAAGTGGCATAAAGGATATTATCGCATCACTCCAAATTCCAGAAGAACATAAAAAATACCAAACCCGTGGTGGTTTGGTACTTCTTACTCTTGTATAGTACTATTATTATGGTAAAATAATTAGTTCAAGGCTATCAGATTTGACTTTCACTTTCAGCCAGTCATAAAGCTGCTTTCTGTTGTCTTTGGCAAGTGTCTTGTTTGTTTTGACTATAGCCACGATGTGACTTTTAATTGAAGCAGAATCAACGAAAGACTCAGATGCTTTCGAAAGCATAATACTCTTTGCTGAGGGGCATACGACTTTAAGTTCTTCTCGCATGTCGTTAGCAAGTACTGGATAACGTGTATAAGAAGTTAGTTCCTTCTTTAGCACATCGTTGTTATATGCAAGTTCTTGCCATTCAGCCGTATTTTTTTCTCCTACCATCAACTGACCTTTATTCTTGTGCTGTAGGAGTAATAAGCTATCAGAGTTAGATCCTTGTATCACCTTTAGTACGTAGCCATCAAGCTGATAATTAGTCATCGTTTTTTGTGCTTTAGCTATCGAATCAGTTGATATCGGATTGCCCACCGCTACCACATGGAGGGTTTTGGTTTTTAGGTCGTATTGGTGTGAGAGAATGTTTGTTCCGCTATAATTAAGTTCCTTTGTAACGAAATTCTCTATGTTATTTTCAAATACACTTTGCTTAATGATGTTCCATGTCATGTAGCTTGCAGGGATAATTGTGATAATAATAATGCTAACGATGTAAAAATTTACTCGTCTCATTTTTTCAAGATTGATAAACTGCTTTCTATGAAAATGCAGAAAGCGTACACCAAGACAGGTTGTAAAAGCAATGAAAACAGTATTGATGAAATAAAGGTAAAATGCCCCAAAGAAGTAGGATGTGTTTTGTACGGCCAGTCCATAACCTGCTGTACAAAGTGGTGGCATTAAGGCTGTGGCAATGGCAACACCCGGCACCACGTTGTTTCTTCCTTTTGTTGACGTAGCTAAGAATCCAGCAGCACCACCAAAAAGAGCTATCAATACGTCATAAAGGGTAGGCGATGTGCGTGCTAAGAGTTCGGATTGAGCATTCGTGATAGGTGAAAGTGTAAAGTAGATTGTTGCAGTAACAACGCTAATGAATGTACTTACCAAATAGTTTTTTATGGACTGTTTGAACAAGTCCAAGTCAGCAATTCCAAGAGCTAATCCCATACCGATGATTGGTCCCATCAGTGGAGAGATAAGCATAGCACCAATAATTACTGCTGTTGAATTGACATTTAAGCCTAAGGATGCAATAAATACGGCAAAGATAAGTATCCAGAGATTAGAACCTTGAAAGTTGATGCCATTAGTTATTTGTTTAATAACATATTTTTCGCCGTCTTTGTCAGGTAAGACATTGAAATAACTCTTAATTATCTGCCATAAAGTTTGATTGTTATTTTCCTGCATTCCGTTTTTTTTGCAAAGATACTAAATTTAATGGAAAGTTTCAAGCAGTTTCTTGATTAACTATTAGGGAGTGGGCTGGTGTTTGTGTGCGTATATTCTTTTCGTTTTACATAAGAATAAGATTGGTAAAGATAAGGCTCCGTTGTAGTGCACAGCCGATATGCAATTACGATAGTCCTATATATGAATAGGTGTTCTGGTCAACAAAGAGCTAAGAGAATAAAAAAAGAGTACCAAGAAAACTTGATACTCTTTTTATTTATGTTAGATTTTAGAGTGCAAATTACTTGCCACCCTCCATCTTCTTCTTCAAGTCAGCGAGAACACCGAGGTCACCGAGAGATGTACCAGCAGCAACGTTGTTGATAGCAGCTGCGTCATTCTTTGGCTTGCTCTGGCTTGCTGGACGCTGGCGACGTGGCTCTTCCTTAACCTCCTCGAATGTACGAGAGTGAGAAAGGATGATACGCTTAGTGTCCTTAACGAACTCGATTACCATGAATGGGAGAACCTCACCAAGCTGTGCCTGTGTGCCGTCCTGCTTAACAAGGTGCTTTGGAGTAGCGAAGCCCTCACCACCCTCGCTGAGAGTGATAACAGCACCCTTGTCCATAGACTCGGTAATCTTACCCTCGTGGATTGAACCTGGAGTGTAGATTGCCTCGTACTCATCCCAAGGATTAGACTCGAGCTGCTTGTGACCGAGGCTCAAGCGACGATTCTCCTTATCGATTTCGAGAACAACAACCTCAATCTCAGAACCCTGTGAAGTGAACTCAGATGGGTGCTTAACCTTCTTAGTCCAAGAGAGGTCGCTGATGTGGATAAGACCGTCAACACCTTCCTCAAGCTCTACGAAGATACCGAAGTTAGTGAAGTTGCGAACCTTTGCAGTGTGCTTAGAGCCTACTGGATACTTAACCTCGATAGCCTCCCATGGGTCTTCCTTGAGCTGCTTGATACCGAGAGACATCTTACGCTCGTCGCGGTCGAGTGTGAGGATAACTGCCTCAACCTCGTCACCAACCTTCATGAACTCCTGTGCAGAACGCAAGTGCTGGCTCCAGCTCATCTCTGAAACGTGGATCAAGCCTTCTACGCCTGGCTGAATCTCTACGAATGCACCGTAGTCAGCCATAACAACTACCTTACCCTTAACGTGGTCGCCAACCTTGAGGTTAGGATCCAAAGAATCCCAAGGGTGCTGAGTGAGCTGCTTGAGACCGAGAGCGATACGCTTCTTCTCCTCATCGAAGTCGAGGATAACAACGTTAATCTTCTGGTCGAGAGCAACAACCTCATGTGGATCGCTTACGCGGCCCCAAGAGAGGTCAGTGATATGTACGAGTCCGTCAACACCACCGAGGTCAACGAATACACCGTAAGATGTGATGTTTTTAACAGTACCCTCGAGGATCTGACCCTTCTCAAGGTGAGAGATAATCTCCTTACGCTGTGCCTCGAGCTCAGCCTCGATGAGTGCCTTGTGTGAAACGACTACGTTACGGAACTCCTGGTTAATCTTAACAACCTTGAACTCCATTGTCTTACCAACAAATACGTCGTAGTCGCGTATAGGGTGAACGTCAATCTGGCTGCCTGGAAGGAATGCCTCGATACCGAATACGTCAACAATCATACCACCCTTAGTGCGGCTCTTGATGTAACCCTGGATAACCTCGTCGTTCTCCAGTGCCTTGTTGATATTCTCCCAGCTCTTCTGGAGGCGAGCCTTCTTGTGAGAAAGAACGAGCTGACCGCGCTTGTCCTCCTGGTTCTCAACATAAACCTCTACCTTGTCACCAGCCTTGAGCTCTGGGTTGTAACGGAATTCAGAAGCAGGGATGATACCATCGCTCTTGTAGCCGATGTTAACAACTACTTCCTTCTTGTCAACTGAAATAACAGTACCTTCAACTACCTGGTGCTCCTGGATCTTGTTAAGAGTTTCGTCATAAGCCTTAGTAAGATCGTTCTTACTTGCCTCAGCGTGTGCGCCGTTCTCGAACTCATCCCAGTTGAAGTCAGCTAAAGGCTGTACATTCTGGACGTCTTTGAAATTTGTCATAAAGTGTTTAAAAAATAATTTAATTAATAAAGTTCGACTTTATATTACCTGTAATATGGGCGTAGTTCGCCCAAATCGGGTGCAAAGTTACGAATAATATTCTGTATATTAGTGCTTTTGCTTCTGTTTTTTTGTTTTTTTCTTTCTACTTCCGAAAATATCACTCAATCTGTTGAAGTCTTTCTTCAGAATCAAACCTATACCCTGAGTTGTCAGAGAGTTACGTGTGAAGTAACGGTCGTTGGTTTGGTTATAGACACGGAAGGCTACGTTACCGCTTGGGAGGAGGAGGTAACGGATGTCGAAGTCGCCTATGAAGGACGATTTATCCTTGGCTACATTGTCTCGATAACCAAACTGTCCGTTGAAGAGCAGACGGTTGTTAAGCATGCTTCCTGAGAGTAGTCCTTCGTATTCTGCATTGTCGAAACCTTCATTACCTGTCGCAATATTGGCACCGAAGTTCCAGTTGTTATCCTTCACAACATTGGACAATACGGTGTTGATTTGTTGTGAAATTGTACCAGAGAGTAGACTCTGCATAGCAAGAGATGCACGACTTGGCGATTCACTGTCTCGTGCTGGATTGTTATTCTTGCTCTGTGGGTAAAAGCGTCCGACTGCTAAAAGGTAGAGTACTTGCTGGTTAAGCTCTTGCTCAGAGTTGAGGATAGAGCGTATCATCTGTTGTGCATCAGGCGAGAGCGTTGGGAGGTCGAGACCGAAAGAGACAGTCGGTGCGCCTGGCGTTCCTTCAATGTTCAGCAAGCAGTTAACCTTTGTATTATTGGATGTGAAGGACTTACCCATTCCAAGGTCGCCCAAAGGAACAGAATTGATGATATAGTTAGCTTTTAGATTCAACGCAGCATTGAACGGATCGCCACCGAAGGCAATCGTTGAACCCGTCTGGAAGATAAACTGCTTCTTGATAATATTCTGAATCGTGAGGTTATACTGTCCGTAGTCTACGTTATAGTTTCCAAAGAGTTGGAAGGCTCCCTTATTATAATAGGACGCACGAATCATACCCGAACCATTCAGACGGATATTGTCGCCAGTGGCATCATCAAGTAAGACGCCAAGCGTAAGATTCGGATTTGAATGTACGAGGAAGTTGATGTGTAGGTCGCTCGGTATGTCTCTGAATTTGACGATATCCGATACCTTCTTTGGAGCTGGTTTTGCCGCAAAACTGAGTGTGTCCGCAGCCTCAGGGATTAAAACTCCAGTGCTATCCTTTGGTACGTTAATCCAGCGAATGAAGTTACTTGTACTTGCATCATTGGTTGAAGAGGCATCATAAGTTATATAGGTGTTCTTTTCCGGTTCCATATCAATGTTCATTGTTGTTGAACCCGGTTCACCTTTTATATTACATTTGCCCGTTCCATATACCACACCCCAGAACGAGTCTTTCCCTTGTTTCTTAGGGAAGTTATAAGCTAAGAGGTTTTGTGCGAGGATATTGATGTCGAAAGTGAGGTGGCTAAGATTCTTGTGATGTAATCCACCTGTAACAATACCGATATGTCCTTGTGGGTCAGTGATGGTGTCGTTACCAAAGATAATCTCGTTTGGAATCATGCGAACACGTGCGTCGCGCATCTTATAGGTAACACCTGTTGGCTTTACATATACGCTTCCATGCACTTGCATGTCACCTTCAAGATTGATGGCACTAAGGGGTCCGACGACTTTACACCAGCCGTTTCCTTGCATTTGAATCTTGTCCATGAAAGAGCCACAGAAGCTCTTTAGGAAGTAGAGATGCGTGTTATTGGCAAAGATAGGGAGGTTGATATAGCTTTTCTTAATGTCCACATAGCCTTGGATGTCTGTTCGTGTGCCATCACCAGGGTCAGCATAGGCGTCGATATTAATCTTACCTTCTTTGTCATTATAGTTTGCCTCCGCAAAGAGCGTACCCATATCTCCATCTTCAAATTGGAAGTCTTGCACCTCCAGTTTCGCTTGCATCTGTGGATGATGGAAGAATGACTTGATAGAAGCTGTACCAGAAGCCGTACCAGCAAACTTAACGCTTTGGAAGTCAACAAGGTTAAGAATGTATGGGACATTGACATCCTTAAATCTTACAAGGATAGAATCGCTTTGATTTCCAGACGTCTGACCATTAGCAATGATATGCTGATCGTGGTTGGAAAGTTCAAAATGGTCGATGGTAAGATTGTTCCGATGATAAGAAATATCGGAAGGTTGCACTTGTAGCGCAATGGAATCAAAGTTGATTTCCGATGGGTTGAGGTGCAAGCGAGTCTCTAAGTCGCCATGACGACGAGAGAAAGAGGCAATGCTATTGACATTTCCGTATATAGGAGAAAGCCCCGGTATACGGAAAGAAATATTGGAATTAACCGTATTGTTTGCAATCAATCCCTGTGCATTGATAAGGACATGCGGTCCTGTTTCTCCCTTTCGTTCACCAGAAATAGTGGTCTGCAAGCCTTGTGGCTCACTCTTAATATTCAAGACGAGATTCTTTATCTGGTGTCCTGAGTAGATTACATTAGGCGCATTGATGTGTAAGTCTATTTCGTTCTGGCGTTCCCTTACAAGTCCTGCGAGCCTTATAGCATGTGAAGAAACAATATTAGTATTCAACAAACTATTGATAAACTTTGTGTCATTTAGGCGCAAAGTGAAAGCGTAGTTTGCCTTGCCAATGCCCATGTTAAAGCGTGGAGTTGGTGGGAAAAGGCTTGGGATATAATGCCCTAAGATACGTCTTATGCTTTGTGGGAGTTGGTTATAATCGTACTGTCCAGCGAGGTGTAGCTCACCAAAGTCAGTCTCTGCGTCAAGCGACTTACCTAAGAGTCCGTTGTTTGTCTTGATACTTACCTGGTTAAGGATAATGTTCTGACCTTCTCCAATCATAGCAAAGTTGCTGACATCGAGATTTCCTATGATATCATTCAGGCTTGCACCCTGTCCTTTAATCTTAGAAGTAAAGGAGATTGTTCTATTGCCCAACGCCTCTGTTAGCTGAAGTTTGTGTAAGTTGACGGCATCAGCAATGATTGAAATGTCGGTAGACAGTTTTCCTTTGTGTTGCATGAAAGCCATTATGTTGGCAGCTTTTCCGTCAATATTCAGCTTTCCATTAGGGTCGTTTATCGCTGCCTTACCTGTGAAAATATCGTTCTTATAGATTCCGTCAAGGTGAATATTCTTATAGGTATAGCCCTTATAATAGAAGGAGGAAACGTCACCCTTTGCGGCAATATAAGATAGGTCGGTGTTGCCTTCCACCTTGATATTCGTGCTTAACTTACCAAAGTCGTTGTTGTCAAGTACTTTCGCAAGATTCAATTCGGCAGTACTAACTGTTCCTTGGATGTTCTTTCCGTGAATAACAGTAGCCAACTGAACGTTACCAGCATCTGTGTTTAGCAGTCCCTTTGCTGTATATTTCCCCATGTTATGGGCGAAAGTACCACGATAGTAGATACTTCCAATGTTACTCAATGGTTTAGGGAGGGGCTTATGCGTAACTTTTGTGATGGATTGAAGGGTGTTCTTGCTAACCTTCAGTGGGCTGAAAGTGAAGTTCCAAATAGGACTCTTTTGGATGTTTCTTACCCATCCTTTTGCCTTAATTTGAGTCGAAAGAGTCTGGTCAGAGACGTTAAGATGTTTTACCAATACAGACTGACTTGTACCTTCTACATCAACTGTAGAGGTATAGTTAGTTGTCAATGGCTTTAAATCGGGTAGGATAGGGGCAAAGTCGGAAGGCTTTATTGCAGCTTTAAAGTCCTTGATGGTGTAGCGTAAAGTGTTGAAATCCAAATTCTTGTTATTGAACTTGTAGGTCGTAAATAACTCCTTTAGCGCAATCTTACTGTTAGTCCCATCGAAGATAAAGTCACGTAATGTGGCTTGCTGCTGATTAGCTTTTAATTCAAAAGCCAACTGCTTCACCTCTAAACCTGAGGCTTCTTTGAAAGCCAATGCCCTAAGGTCAGCCCACACACTCGTGTCATCCAACTTGTTAAGAATGAGATAAGACGAAATGTCACTTACGTTGATATGGTTCAGATTCAGTCTGTTAGGCGTGGTAGGTGCATCTAAACAATCGTATTTAATGCTGCCATGTCGAATCACAAGACTATTAATAGACAAGTGTAAAGGGGTGTGACTTGTGGTATCTTTTGATGCCAATGAATCCAACACAAATTGGAAGTTAGGCTTGGCATCCTTGCTGGTTTTGTATAGTTCTGCCCGCAAACCAAAAAGCTGTGCAGAGGAAATATTAATCTCACCTGTACGTAAGAGATGCCAGATGTCGACCCTTGCTCCTACTCGTGATGCCGATAACATCTTCTTGTGACTTTGGTCATAGATGAGAATATCGTCTAATACGAAGCGATTGATAAAGCCTAAATCAATACGTCCTACGTGCACTTCTGTACCCAATTTGTTGCCCGCTACGTCGCCTACTTTTTGGGCAAGGAAACCCTGTACTGCTGGTATGTGCAGCAGTACGATTGTGGTTATATAAAGACCCGCTATGGTCCATATAACCCATCGTATAATTGTTCTAAGTTTCTTCAATGCGTCTACAAAACTACAAAAAAACCATTTTATACTGAAATTATTATATCTAAATGTGCCAAATCTGCTTAAAATTTGCTACATTTGCAGAAAATAAGCTACGCTCGGCAAATAGAAAGTCTCCTTTCTTTGCTCTCGCTTGCATTATTTTAGCAGAAAATAAGCTACGCTCGGCAAATGGAAAGTCACCTTTCTTTGCTTTCGCTTGCATTATTTTTGGCAGAAAATAAGTTACGCTCGGCAAATGGAAAGTCACCTTTCTTTGCTCTCGCTTGCATTATTTTTGGCAGAAAATAAGCTACGCTCGGCAAGCAAAGGGTTGTTTACCTTATGTTTTGTGAAGCTTATTTAGGGTGGAAAATATTAAGATGAAATAATATAAAAATCGCTTTATCATTGTTATGGCAAATGTAATTAAGTTACGAAAGGGCTTAGACATTAACCTTACAGGACGCGCGCAGGAACAGATGTTGCCTGTGAAATCATCTACGGAATACGCTTTGGTTCCAGATGACTTCCCAGGATTGACACCTAAGGTAACCGTTCGTGAAGGTGATCATGTCCGAGCTGGTGACCCATTGTTTGTTGACAAAGGGTGCACTGAAGTTAGCTTCGCTTCTCCTGTGAGCGGTACCGTCACAGCTGTTGAGCGCGGAGAAAGACGTAAGGTGTTGCGTGTGAAGATTGCTGCCGATGCGCAGCAGGAATATGCTGACTTCGGCGTGAAGGACGTGGCGGGCTTATCCGCTGATGATGTCAAGGCTTCATTGCTGCAGGCGGGATTGTTTGGTTATATCAACCAGCTGCCTTATGCTGTTGCTACATGTCCAGACACAGAACCAAAGGCAATTTTCGTGTCTGCACTTCGTGATAAACCTTTGCAGAATGACTTCGAGTTTGAGTTGAATGGTCAGGAGAAAGACTTCCAGACAGGTTTGACAGCTCTCGCTAAGATTGCAAAGGTTTATTTGGGTATTGGTGCTAAGCAGTCGGCTTCAGCGTTGACTGGAGCAAAGGATGTTGAGGTAACTGTTTTCGATGGTCCTTGCCCAGCAGGTAATGTTGGTGTACAGGTAAATCACATCGACCCAGTTAATAAGGGCGAAGTGGTATGGACTGTTGAGCCAACAGCCGTTATCTTCTTTGGTCGCTTGTTTAACACCGGTAAGGTAAACCTCACTCGTCGTGTAGCCATTGCAGGTAGTATGGTAAAGCAGACTGGTTATGTAGATGCCCTCGTTGGTACTCCATTGAAGCAGATTCTTGCAGACAACATCGCTGACGGTTGCAACGTTCGCATCCTCAATGGTAATCCTCTCACTGGTGTTATCGCTAATGAAGAGTCTGTGCTTGGTGCACATACTTCAGAGGTAACATTGATTCCAGAGGGTGATGACGTACACGAAATCTTCGGTTGGATGCTCCCTCGTTTCAATGACTTCTCTACTTCTCACAGCTACTTCACTTGGTTGCAGGGCAAGAAGGCGTACAATCTCGATGCACGTGTCAAGGGTGGAGAGCGTCACATGATTATGAGTGGCGAGTACGACAGAGTGTTACCAATGGATATCTACAGTGAGTACCTCATCAAGTCAATTATCTCTGGCAATATTGATAGCCAAGAGCAGTTGGGCATCTATGAGGTAAGTCCAGAAGACTTTGCACTCGCTGAGTTCGTTGATAGTTCTAAGTTACCTTTGCAGAAGATAGTTCGTGAGGGCTTGGATATTCTTAGAAAAGAGAATGCGTAGGGTCTTATGAGCCCACAATGACTTTAACTTCAGTTTCAGTTCAGTTTTCTCAGAATGTTATCCGTCAGCAGTCAGCCAGCAGTCATTGACGTAACGGAAAGTTCTCGTTGTCAGAGAATGATGTTGGCAGAGCTTAGTAAGACGATTACAAACGGCTTGTACAAACATTACAAACGTTTGGTAACAATTCAAGAAACAGAAACTTTGGACTTTAAGAACCCTATAATAAAAGTATTATGAGTTTAAGAAATTATCTCGATAAGATACGCCCAAACTTTGAGGAGGGCGGAAAGCTTCACGCTTTCAAGAGTGTCTACGATGGTTTCGAGACGTTCCTTTATGTTCCTAACGAGACATCAAAGAGCGGAACTTCTATCCATGACGCTATTGACTCGAAGCGAATTATGAGTTTGGTGGTACTTTCATTGGTACCAGCGATGCTCTTCGGTATGTACAATATCGGCTATCAGAACGCTTTAGCAGCTGGTAAGTTGGCTGATGCTACCTGCTGGGGAATGTTCCTCTATGGTATGCTTGCTCTGTTGCCAAAGATTCTTGTGTCTTACATTGTCGGCTTAGGTATTGAGTTTGCTTGGGCACAGTGGAAGGGTGAGGAGATTCAGGAAGGTTATCTTGTATCAGGTATTCTAATTCCATTGATTATTCCTGTGACCACACCACTTTGGATTCTTGTGCTTGCAGTGGCCTTTGCTGTCATCTTCACGAAGGAAATCTTCGGTGGAACAGGTATGAATATCTTTAACGTTGCCTTGGCTGCACGTGCCTTCCTCTTCTTCTCTTATCCAAGTAAGATGACGGGTGATAGCATCTGGGTAGCAAAGGATTCTATCTTAGGTTTCGGCTATACCTTGCCAGACGGTTTCACAATGGCAACCCCATTGGGTGAGATTGCACAGGGAACAAGTGTGAACGCATCTGTATGTGATATGGTATTAGGTCTTATCCCAGGTTCTGTGGGTGAGACATCTGTTATCGCTATCGCTATCGGTGCTGTAATCCTTCTTTGGACAAACATCGCCAGCTGGAAGACAATGTTGAGCGTATTCCTTGGTGGAACCGTGATGGGACTTATCTTCCATTCAACTGGTGCAACACCAATTCAGTGGTATGAACACCTTGTTTTAGGTGGTTTCTGCTTCGGTGCAGTCTTCATGGCAACCGACCCAGTAACCTCAGCACGTACAGAGACAGGTAAGTGGGTATATGGTTTCTTTATTGGTGCGATGGCTATCATCATCCGTGTATTGAACCCAGGTTATCCAGAGGGTATGATGCTTGCCATCCTCTTTGGTAATATGTTCGCCCCACTCATCGACTACTGTGTAGTTCAGTCAAACATCAGCAAGCGCGCAAAGCGTGCTAAATAAATAAGGAGGACGAAGAAATGAAAACAAATAGTAATTCTTATACAATTATCTATTCTGCCATCCTCGTGCTGATTGTAGCCTTTTTGCTTGCTTTCGTGTTCCAAGCATTGAAGCCAATGCAGGATGCTAATGTACAGCTTGATCAGCAGAAGCAGATTCTCTTTGCACTCAATCAGAATCGTGATATGAGCAATGAGGAGGCTGTTAAGCTTTGGAAGCAGATTATTGTGGCAGATGACATCATCAATGCAGATGGTAAGGTCGTTGAGGCTGGAAAGCAGGGTGGCGTTGATGCCGGCTTTAAGTTGAATAGTAAGGATGCCAAGGAAGGCAAACTCGCATTGTTCCGTTGCAAGGTAGATGGTCAGGATAAGTATGTTATCCCTGTTTATGGTAACGGTCTTTGGGGTCCTATCAATGGTTTCATCGCTATCAATGGTGATAAGAGAACCGTCTTTGGTGCTTACTTTAACCACGAGAGTGAGACTGCTGGTCTTGGTGCTGAAATCAAAGACAATAAGGCATGGCAGGATTTGTTCAAGGGTAAGCATCTCTTTAGTGGAAACGATACTCAGAAGATAGCACTTGCTGTTGAAAAGAAGATCGAAGACCCATCTACGCAGGTAGATGCCGTAACAGGTGCAACACTTACCAGTAATGGTGTAACAGAGATGTTCCATGCAGACAAGGGTGGACTTCAGCCTTACGTTAAATTCCTGAACAGCAAATAATATTCTAATCTTTAGAACAATAAGAATATGGATTTATTCTCAAAACAAAATAGAGAGGTGTTCAGCAATCCGCTGAATCTGGACAACCCAATTATGGTCCAGGTGCTCGGTATCTGTTCTGCCCTTGCCGTAACTTCACAGCTGAAGCCGGCGATTGTTATGGGACTTGCCGTTACCATTATCACGGCATTCTCTAATGTTATTATTTCACTTATCCGTAACACAATCCCTAACCGTATTCGTATTATCGTACAGTTGGTGGTTGTTGCTGCTCTGGTAACAGTTGTTAGTCAGATTCTCAAGGCTGTAGCTTACGACGTGAGTGTAGAGCTTTCTGTCTACGTAGGACTTATCATTACCAACTGTATCCTTATGGGACGTCTTGAGGCTTTTGCTATGACCAACAAGCCTTGGCCAAGTTTCCTTGATGGTGTCGGCAATGGTTTGGGTTATGCTATGATACTTGTTGTTGTAGGTGCTGTTCGTGAGTTCTTTGGTCGTGGCTCATTGCTCGGTTTCAAGATTCTCCCACAAAGTCTCTATGATGCAGGTTATATGGACAACGGAATGATGTCAATGCCAGCGATGGCACTCATCCTTCTCGGTTGTGTTATTTGGGTTCATCGTGCATATTTCTATAAAGAAGACAAGAAGTAATTATGGAACATCTTATTAGTTTATTCTTCCGGTCCATCTTTGTGGACAATATGATATTTGCGTTCTTCCTTGGTATGTGTTCATACCTTGCGGTATCTAAGAGCGTAAAGACTTCATTGGGTCTTGGTGTAGCCGTAACATTCGTGTTGCTCGTTACCACACCAATCAACTATCTTTTGCTGACTAAGGTTCTCGGACCAGACTGTCTTGCAGAGGGTGTTGACCTTACTTATCTTAGTTTCATTCTCTTTATCGCTGTCATTGCTGGTATCGTACAGATTGTGGAGATGGCTGTTGAGAAGTTCTCACCTTCACTTTACGGTGCGTTGGGTATCTTCCTTCCGCTGATTGCCGTTAACTGTGCTATCATGGGTGCTTCACTCTTTATGCAGCAGCGTATCGGTCTTGACCCAGCAAGCACACAGTATATCGGTACTGTATGGGACGCACTTGTCTATGGTACAGGTTCTGGTCTTGGCTGGACATTGGCTATCGTGGCAATGGGCGCTATTCGTGAGAAGATGGAATATTCTGATGTACCAAAGCCTTTGCAGGGTCTTGGTATCACATTTATTACAGTAGGACTGATGGCAATGGCAATGATGTGCTTCTCAGGTCTTAAAATCTAAGTAAACAATGGGACAATTCATAACAATAAGTATTGTGGTATTCCTTATCACCATCCTTGTGTTGGTGATTCTCCTGCTTGTGTCTAAGAAGTATCTCAGCCCAAGCGGAAAGGTAAAGATAACAATTAACGGTGATAAGGAGATGACCGTTGATCAGGGTAGCTCAGTTCTGTCTACGCTGAATGAGAACGGTGTGTTCCTCCCTTCTGCTTGTGGTGGTAAGGGTAGCTGTGGCCAGTGTAAGTTGCAGGTAGTAGAAGGTGGCGGTGAGATTCTCGATTCAGAGCGTCCTCACTTTAGCCGTAAGGATGTTAAAGATCATTGGCGTCTCGGATGTCAATGTAAGGTGAAGGGTGATATGTCACTCAAGGTTCCTGAGTCTGTCATGGGCGTTAAGGAGTGGGAGTGTACTGTTATCTCTAACAAGAACGTATCCAGCTTTATCAAAGAGTTCAAGGTTGCCTTGCCTCCTGGTGAGCATATGGACTTCGTTCCTGGTTCTTATGCACAGATTTCTATTCCAGCTTACGACTGCATCGACTATGATAAGGACTTCGATAAGAACGATATCGGTGAGGAATACCTCGGTCCTTGGAAGCAGTTTAACCTCCTTTCTTTGAAGGGAAAGAACCCTGAGCCAACTGTTCGTGCTTACTCTATGGCGAACTATCCAGCTGAGGGTGATATCATCACATTGACTGTTCGTATTGCAACACCTCCATTCCTGCCACGTCCGCAGGTTGGTTTCCAGAACGTACCAACTGGTATTGGTTCTACTTATATCTTCTCTCTTAAGGAGGGTGATAAGGTAATGATGAGCGGTCCTTACGGCGACTTCCATCCTAACTTCACTTCTGGTAAGGAGATGATTTGGATTGGTGGTGGTGCTGGTATGGCTCCTTTGCGTGCGCAGATTATGCACATGACAAAGACCCTCCACACTCGCGATCGTGAGATGCACTTCTTCTATGGTGCGCGTTCACTCAGTGAGGCATTCTTCCTTGAGGACTTCTGGGAGCTTGAGAAGGAATATCCTAACTTCCATTTCCACCTCTCTCTTGACCGTCCAGACCCTAAGGCTGATGAGGCTGGCGTGAAGTATTACACTGGTTTTGCAGTAAACTGCATCCGTGATGAGTATCTTCAGCAGCACGAGGCACCAGAGGATTGTGAGTACTACCTCTGTGGACCTCCAATGCTCATCAAGACTGTTACAGACTATCTTGACAGCATCGGTGTTGATCAGGATGCAATCATGTACGATAACTTTGGATAATTCAAAATTCTATTCATATAAAGCGAGGAACCTTATTGGGCTCCTCGCTTTTTTGTTTTGGACAAGTAAAAGGACTTTTGGAAAGTGAAAGAAACTACATACAGACAAATAATATCTTGTGAACGTGTTATTCACTTTCAACAAAAGAATTACTTCCTGTATCAACGAATGATATTCTTCCTCCTTTAGCACACATACAGAATGACTGCTCCGTCAGCTTTTTCATCCCATTGATACTGTCTTTCTTTGTTGTTTGCTGCCAGCCTTGTGGCTGGGGAGTACACGGAGGATTCGGGGAACTACATTTGCAAACTCCAAAACTAGGGATATTTACCATCCCTTTATTATCACCTTCTGTACCAACAAGAGTATCAGCTATCCTACGGAATGTTTGACTCGTCACAGTTAGGTTGGGTTTCTCTGTGCCAAGGGAACAATACATTGTTGCTCCGTGAGTTATAATTTTGGACATAAACTCTGTTTAGTTCATTCAATCTTTTTATTCTATGGCTTGCAATATCTCTTTGCTGAGTAGTTCTCCATTCTTGGCATTCCATGTATAAGTTATATCACTGCCTTTATCGGTTATGGTAATCGTCCAAAGAACAGAATCTTTTTCAAATTTAGCATTGGGCGCACTTATCTTGCTAAAACTTATGCTAATACCTGGCGCATCCCCTTGTTTCACGAACTTCTCCTGACCCTTTCCAGTTTTCCTGTCTATATACCCCTCATGCTCAAGCCAGCGCAGGATATTTATAGGTTTCAGGCGCAGCTTCTCAAACTTCTTGTCCTCATCGGTTTCTTTTATAAGGTTGCCCTGACTGTCATACTCGCGCCAAATGCCAATATCGATAGATGAACAGAAAAGGCGTTTTCCCGACTTCTTGAGAACTCCGTTTTTATGGAATATTCTTACTTCCTTGTAGTAAGTAAAAGGAGGGATTGTTACCAAAGCATCATAATCCTTATCAAAATACACCTTAACCTGTGTACTATCTCTATCCACATAAATGGCAAAGCTATTGTCTCCATCTTTACCATTTACTTCCTTGATTTTGCTTTTATAATATTGTACATCGAATCTTTCTGTTGTCTTCATTGTTGTAGTCTCCTTGTCTTTTTGCGCATTGCTGCAAGTACAGTACAACGCAGTTAGTAATATTAGAATGAGATGTTTCATACTTTTATTCTTGTCATTATCTGTTTCTACTTATAGTTCTAAGAATGACGAGACTATGCCTTATTCATATAATACCTGTGTTGTCTTTCCCAAGTATTCACCCGTTTCCGCATTGAAACTATGTGTAGTGCGCATTCCATGTTCTGTAATATCGATAGACCAACCCGCAGGGATAGTCTTTGACCCTTCAGCACGAGTCGACAGCCAAAAGTAGATGTCAATATTAGGCTCATCGCCCTCTTTCAAGAATTTCTCCTGCCCCTTTCCTGTTTTTCTGTCTATATACCCCTCATGCTCGAGCCAGCGCAGGATATTTATAGGTTTCAGGCGCAGCTTCTCAAACTTCTTGTCCTCATCGGTTTCTTTTATAAGGTTACCCTGATTGTCATACTCGCGCCAAATACCAATTTTGACACTTGAATGGCAAAGGAATTTCCCTTTGGATTTAATAATACAATTCTTATAATAGTTCCTAACTATCATCTCATAAGTAAATGGCTTGATTTCTTGTAAGACAAATCCATCATCGTTAAATGACACATAGGTCTCAGTACCATTCCTCTCTACATATTGAGCAGATGTAGCACCTTCATAGCTATTTTTCTCTTTGATTATATTTTTATAATATTGTACATCGAATTTTTCTGTAATCTCCATTGTTGTTGTCTCCTTGTCTTTTTGCGCATTGCAGCAAGTACAACACAGCGCAGTTAATAATATTAGAATGAGAAGTTTCATACCTTTTATACGATTTTGTTGTTTAACATTCCCCATTGCCAATAGAACAAACTCATACGTTTAATTGGATTCGGGGTAAGATGGCTGTAATCCATAATATTATCGGTTGTGTGATATTTGTAGGCGAATGGTACACCATGATAGTCAAACGAATGAGGCAAACCCATTGCGTGTAGCATCTCGTGGGGTACTGTGGCGGAGTTATACTCATCAAAGAATACTCCATACGTGGAGTTTGGGTAGGCATATCCATTAGTACTTTCGCTCTTATCCCCGAAAAAGAATACGGTATAGTATCCATCAAATTGATTACCGTTTTCTCTTTTTAAAACTTTCAGCATCTCCTCCTTCATCTTCCCTGCTGTAATGTCGTCATCTTTTATTACGATATGCTTTTGTGGGATATTGTCTTTATAAATTATTTTGTCTGTGCAGAATCTTTCCTTAAAGGAGTCTTCTGTACAATTAATATCCACCTCCTTGATACTTCCATCTACATTTACAAGGGCTTGGTGTAGGACATTGAGGAACAAAGTTATGGATTCAGGAATTACTATGCCTGTTTTTTCTTTTTGTCCGTCCAACTTTGTTTTCACCTTTACAAATACTACATTTATATCTCTTTGGTGTTTTTTGCTATTGGGCAGAATAAACAACTTACCCACGATATCTCCATCATCAGTAACTGCAGTGAGCGTTCGCTTTTCTTTCAACTCACCTGTACAAGATATTGTGAGAGTAACCTTTCCAGCACGTACGGGGAGAGTCGTATGGCTTAGCTTCAGACCATCCGCCTTGTCAAATTGGAGTTTGATATCCTTTGGTTTGTTTTCCTCTCCGTCAAGTTCAATCTCGACAACGAGATGAACTTCCGTGTCAGGCATCATTGTCATATGAGGAATATAGTAGGTGAAATCCTCGAGGGGTGTCACTCCGATTCTTGCCTTTGCTAACTTGAAGCCTATGTTGAAATACTCGAAACTGTTCCTCTTTTTGTCGACCTGCGTAGGTAACACCTCAAAAGGAGACATGTATGCTGCATTGCCGTCTGTGCATGTGACTTTATTTCCGTCTTTGTCTGTTTCATAGTGGTGTCCTATGGTATCGACAAACTTATAGTCTCCTTTCGACATATCCTCTTCCTTACCCAGATGGAACCAGTCAAAGCCGTACTCGCCATTATAGTTTTCGGAACGCTTGAAATACACAACACATCGTTTGGCTTTTTCCTCTACAGCTTTCTGATAAGAGAACGCCTGATTGAACTCGTTCGCGCCCTGCTCACCCCTCATCTCTATTATACCCTGCGAGTTGAAAATAGCTTTCTCTGCACTATGTATGAATAATCTTTGCTCACCAACTACATTTGTCTCTGGAGCCTCAATCTTTATTTGCTTCTGAGAGTTGAGCAATGCCTTTCCTGCCTGTGTGTGGAAGAAGTCTGCAACAAGCTGCTGCATGAACGGTGTGTTTACCAATATCTTCTGCATCACATTGGTCAGCAACATATTACCAATGTTCGTTGTTTGTGAGTTCCCAACATTAACTTGTAGGTCGTGACCTACCATAAAGGACATATCATTGCCAGCATGGAGCTGTATGTTCTTAGGGGCATTAATCAAGATGTTTCTATTTCCATCCAAATGAATGGAACTACCGCCTGCATCTTTTATTTCAAGTGACTTATTATCATCATTCAGGATAACAGAAATACCACTACGTGTCTTAAGACTTTTAATACTATTATTTGACCCTCCACCGTTACCAGTTGTTCCGTTAAACAGGCTACCCATAACATAAGGACGTGCAGGGTCGCCATGGCGGAAACCGAGGAGGACTTGGTCGCCTACTTCTGGGATAAACACAAAACCACGGTTCCTCCTTACGTCACTACTGCTACCGCCATCCGGTGTCATCACACGCACCCAGCCTGTCTGCATACCCTCTGTTTGCCAGTTCATACGTACACGCACACGGCCCTTACCCTCTGGGTCAGCATTGCTAAGCACCGTTGCCATCTGTGTCTCTGCTAATGGCATTCGCACCTTTGGACTTGGCAGTGCCTTTATTGTTGCAGGGATAGCTTTGAAGCGGTTTTTGTAGTAGCTGCCTTGGCTTACCTCATGGGTTATCTCGATAATGATAAAGTTACCCAAGCTCTCTTCTGATAGGTCTCCTACACGTTCCAGGAATGAGCTGTAGAGACTTATAACGGAACCGACACGCAGGGTCGGCACCTGACTCTCAGCTGTGATATAATGTGTCTCAGCCGTCTCAGCCGCCTGCTTACGCCCCATGTAATTAATAAGTTCCGTCTCATTGCTTATACGTGGCAGCGCATGTTGGCGTGCAGGTTTTGAGAACATACCTAATGATGCACGGAAAGCATCACCCGCAAGTTTGTCATGACCATATGCCAAGTTTGGCGTCATACGTTGCATTTCACGGTCAGCACCAGAGTGATAAGAGAACACCTGCTCAGAGCGTGCGAGGGTCTGTAAACCAATGTCAAGTGAAGATAGTGTTGTTCCATATTCTAATCTTATAGGATCAGCCAATTTCCTTGGTTTACCAAAGATGAGTTTAGTTCCATCGAAATACATCCACTCCTGATACTGATGAGCAAGACGACGGATAAAGTCGAAGTCAGACTCTTCATACTGGCAGATAAAGTCTTTGGTTTCCTTGAATTCAGGATTCAACTCTAATTGCACCTTAGCTTGTTCACACAGCTTTTTCACTACATCCCCAATGGTTCTATCATTCCATGAGAAGCAGCTATGTGCCGTTTCCATTCTGTAAGTAGCGGAGTAGCCAGAAACGATGATACATCCAAAGTCACTTCCTTCTCTGTGTAATTGTACATTTGTCACCACACCTACGAAGATAGGAGTATTTGCAGCCTTTACAACGATGCTTTCACCCAGCCACTTTTTACTGTTCTCGCTGATGTTATGTACATATCTATTGCCACCAGATTCAAGTTCAACAGACATTTGAAATCGGTGGTGTTTACCTATATTTTGTTCGATTTGTAGAGAAATAAAAGAAGAAAGAGACTTCTTTCCTACGCTGATAGTGATGGGGTTGAAAGGAATTGACATTGGTTGTTTGTTTTGAGATAAATTAAAGCCGAATCAGTTATTAGAATCTATACATATTTTTGTTTTATTATCAAGCAGATTGTTTGGCTTTGCAACGCAGGCGTAGTGGGCTACGTCAAGGTGCAAAGCCAGAAAAATACATAGATTGAAAATAGAATAACACTATGTCTATCCATTACCATATCTTTCCGTCTTATACAAACAACTTATTCCTATATCTATTGATCTTTGCAAACTCTTTTCACGCAACTCAAAACCATCACATGCTCTTATGCCTTCTAAAAGTCACCGAATTGACTACAATAGATGCCCTTTGGGGCTTGTTACTGATGCTCTTTAGAAGTCCTATTAATCATCTTTTCTTGTACGACTTTTTAACTAATTATTTTCTAACGATTGCAAACTTACTTTATATACGTATTTTTGCCTTTATTTGTAGATGTTTTATTCGAAACTATGTAACGACTTTTCAATAGCATTATCTACGAGTTCGCGAATTTAATAATTGTTCTCGTTCGATTCTATCTAGAATAATTAAAATTATATTTTATTTTGTCAAGAAGTTGCTCTACTTGCTTTTCAGAATCGGTATTACAATAGAATTTGGTAATTAGTATTGTTGATCCTGCCCGTACTACGACAAAACTTGGGTTGTTATAGTTATAGTTTTTATATACATCAGCATTTCCAAAAACCCTATCAACTTTGACTACGCCTATACCATCCTTAATATTTCTTTGCAGCATCTCAACAATATAGGTATAGTATTTAGTAGCATCAGTTTCATTGTTCAACTCATAGAACTCCAGAGGGATATCGATCATTACATTATGTAGGTCGTCTTTGACACTTTTCATCATAATGGTAATATTGGCTATTCCTGTCTTGTCAGATATTGCACTCTTATCGACCGCTGCCTTTGTAAATCCTAAGGTAAGAGCCGCCTGTTCAAACTGCTTTCCAGTAACAGGAGTCAATCGAAGAAATGCACCACCAACATAGGCAAAGTAAGCAAATAGCCCACCTATAATCAGTAGGGATAATACAACTAATAGTTTTTTCTTTTTCATAAGTTATTACTTTAATTTATATAAGGATAAAAAATATCGTACTTAAAAGCATTACTACAAGTAATATTTTTGATTTTATTTTTTCGGTGAAAAGACACATCAAAAGAATAAAAATTGATAGGAAAATCCATAAAAAACCATACTCATACTTCACATAAGATACTAAGTTCAAGTAATAAACTGAGCTTTTCTCTCGCTGCCCAGAATAAACAAAAGGAGTGTATTTTCCCTGCTTCTCTCTAAAATCAGGCTCCAAATAGCATTGCAAGGTTTTTGGGTGGGATTCTATTATACTATCAAAAGAACGCTGTGGATAAGGAAAGGACATATAATAGTGAGCCTTAAAGTGCTTATCAGGAAACTTGTTTGATTCTAAGTGAATTGTGTGGCTTCCTCTATCTTTCGTGATTGTAATCCCATATTCTTTTCCTGTAATGTCCCCCTTTGTGTATTTTACAGGAATATCAACAAAAATCAACTCTTTATCAGCCTTATAGGTTAGATAAACAAAGCAGCCTATATAACTAAAGAATGCAAATAATTGTAGAAAAACTATTAGTATCTTATATCTTGTTTTCATACACATTGATTTTGGCTTTTTCCTCCTCTTCATTCTTCTCTGCAGCGTTTTTTGCTTCAATTTTACTTGCTAATAAATAGTTTCCAGAAGCACGTAGAACATCTGTCAGAAGGTTCATTACGATTCCTTTGCCCGCTTCTTTGGCATTTGCCAACAGAGTTTTCCCTAAATTCCAGTTTCTCATAACCCCATTAACTTCTCCTTCTACAACCACATGATAATTCCCATTCCTATCGCGATAGCTATTAGTAGATGTATGAGTTGTCTGATGTTGGGTTCTACTCACATTTCCATTCCCTACAGTGTTTCGTAAAACGGTAGTATTATGTATATCTACTGTTGGAGTAGGAGTTATAGTTCCATCGGGAGAGGCTACATAAACAACCCTATAGTTCGTACAATCAATCGATCCAACATTGCTATAGACACCTGTTTGTGTATTTGCTGTTGTAGAGGCATCCGGTATTTGAGATACCGTCTCACTTCCCGTTCCGCTACCTAATGGATTTTGAGCAATATCTGAATACTTATTAAAATCTGACTGAGAAACATCATCCCCAAAAACTGTTCCATCAATAATAACATTAAAACTTGTATTTTCTTTTACTTTCCGATAACCAAACCCCAATGCACTATTCATAGCAAATCCACTTACCATACCTAAGAGTTGTTTGCCCAAAGCCTGTACTCCAAACTCTGTAAATGTAGCTGCTAAAGAACCTACTGAAGACAATAGTCCTCCAATAGCAGAGCCTACAGCTGCAGAGGCAGCTGCTAATGCTGCTACAGACAACCCTGTACTCCAACGTTTATAATCCTGCAAAGCTTCTGCTTTCTCTTTAGAATAGCAGATTTCCACAGTACCTCCTAGACAGCAAGTCATCTTAGATGTCTCTAAAATGGGCATGTGTACTTTATTTATAATTATCATAGGGTGAAAAGGTGTCCAGTCTGATGTAAGCATGGCACAGATACAAGGTATCATACCAGCAAGAAGACCAGTTCCTGCATATCCAACTGTTGCAGCTGCCGCTGTTGCAGCTGCAACAAGAGCTGTTCCACCAGATAAAACAATAGCAGCAGCAGCAATGGCACCAATTATGGCTCCGATTATGGCACCTGCCAAAACCATCTTTGCACAATTAAAGTTTGCGGTCATCCTATCATGCCTTGTAGCAACAGGATGCCCTCCATACATCAAGACTGATGACTGACTTGTCACTTGAAGTTGATTAGTAGTCATACCATCTGTGCAGACCAAATAAACTCCTTCTGGGACTAATAGTTGCGCCATACCTTTATTTCTTCTTTTATGAATTTAAACTCAAATTCCTGCTTTGAACACATTTTATTGTTGGCAAGATTCTCTACTAACTCTGCCTGACAAGACTCAATTATTCCTTGTTTGCTGTCGTACGAATAGCTTGCTCTCAGTTTATTTTTATACAGATAAGACGTGTCTTGGAAAAGGTGCTTAAATTTATCATTATATAATTTTCTAAAGTCCTCATTTGGTACACCTTCTGCATCAATAGAAAGTTTCAAATGACCATCCTTATTGTCCTTTATTTGTCTTGAAGATTTGAAAGTTACATCTTTCCCTGTAAAAACTTGTGACGGTAGTGTAAATAAAGAAGAATTATTGATTACTTCTTGTCCATATACATCTGAAAAGAACAAAACATATAATGGTGTCTTTTTTATCAAACTTATTGTATTATTGAAGTCATTTTCAGCAGCGTCAAGTATTGGTCTAACTGTCTCGTCATTCTCTAATTGTGAAAAACATTCAAGACGTAAAGATTTCCAACGATTATAAATCTCTTCCTGATTCTTAACCTTAACAGGTATTCCTGTCTTATTGAGAACTAACACAAGATCTGAAATGGGAATATTAAACATACACATAAACTCTATTAGTTGACGATATTGAGGGTTATATTTAATAATATTATGTACCCCCGTTTTTATATGAATAATGGTTTCATCATCAGAGCTACTAATATCTTCGATATCCCATTCTATCTCTGTCTCAGTTTCATTAATCACGCTTCCATTAACGGAAAAAGAAGTCTTCTGAAATATCTTATAAGCTAGAGGGAAAAAAAGCCCTTGAGTTTTTAAGCTTAACATAAAGATATTTTTTTTATAGATTTAATTTAGATTTATTATTCCTTTGTCAATTGTTGTTGTTCCTTCAAGATGATTTGTACCAGTAATATTATTGGATGTACCAGATATGTTATTTGTTGTCCCATTTATATCAATTTGGGTACTTTCTAGTTTAATTTCTCCATCAGATATTGTAATCGTGCTACTTCCAACTTTAAGGGTAATAGTACCACTACTTGTTAAGTCTATAAGACCATCCTTATCCATTTTTAGACAACTGGCATCACCTCCAACATTAATAGTAGACTTACTGCCAGCATTTACTGTATGTGCCCTTCCTGCTTCAACGGTAAAGTTTGAGTCTGTTTTTGTTTTTGCATTACCAGCACCATCAAAATTCATGCTTACACCGCCTTTATCGTGTAGGGTTACGCTACCTTTTGAGTCATCAAGTTTCAAGGAGCAACCGCTTCGTGTGGTGAGACCCTTGCAGTTGTTGCCTTGACCACCGCCACCACCAGTAACTCCGTTAAACAGACTACCCATAACGTATGGTCTTGCAGGGTCACCATGACGGAAGCCGAGGAGGACTTGGTCGCCTACCTCTGGGATAAATACAAAGCCACGGTTGCTCTTTACGTCACTACTGCTACCACCATCTGGTGTCATCACACGTACCCAGCCTGTCTGCATACCATCCGTCTGCCAGTTCATACGCACACGCACACGGCCCTTACCCTGTGGGTCAGCATTACTAAGCACAGTTGCCATCTGTGTCTCAGCCAATGGCATACGCACCTTTGGACTTGGCAGTGCCTTTATCGTTGCAGGGATAGCCTTAAAGCGGTTTTTGTAGTAGCTGCCTTGGCTCACCTCATGTGTTATCTCGATAATGATAAAGTTACCCAAGCTCTCTTCTGATAGGTTCCCTACACGTTCCAAGAATGAGCTGTAGAGACTTATGACGGAACCTACACGCAGGGTTGGTACCTGACTCTCAGCTGTGATATAATGTGTCTCTGCCGTCTCTGCCGCCTGCTTACGCCCCATGTAGTTAACGAGTTCCGTCTCATTGCTGATACGTGGCAGCGCATGCTGTCTTGCAGGTTTTGAGAACATACCTAATGATGCACGGAAAGCCTCACCCGCAAGTTTGTCATGACCATATGCCAAGTCTGGCGTCATACGTTGCATTTCACGGTCAGCACCAGAGTGATAAGAGAACACCTGCTCAGAGCGTGCGAGGGTCTGCAAACCAATGTCAAGTGAAGACAGTGTTGTTCCATATTCTAATCTTATAGGGTCAGCCAATTTCCTTGGTTTACCAAAGATTAGTTTAGTTCCATCGAAATACATCCACTCTTGATACTGATGAGCAAGACGACGGATAAAGTCGAAATCCGACTCTTCATACTGGCAGATAAAGTCTTTGGTTTCCTTGAATGCAGGATTCAACTCTAATTGCACCTTAGCTTGTTCACACAGCTTTTTCACTACATCCCCAATGGTTCTATCATTCCATGAGAAGCAGCTGTGTGCCGTTTCCATTCTGTAAGTAGCAGAGTAGCCAGAAACGATGATACATCCAAAGTCACTTCCTTCTCTGTGTAATTGTACATTTGTCACCACACCAACGAAGATAGGAGTATTTGCAGCCTTCACAACGATGCTTTCACCGAGCCATTCCTTGCTGCTATTGATATTATGTACATATCTATTACTACCCGTTTCCAATTCAACAGACATTTGGAATTGGTGGTGTTGACCTATGTTTTGTTCGATTTGTAGAGAAATAAAAGAAGAAAGAGACTTCTTTCCTACGCTGATAGTAATGGGGTTGAAAGGAATTGACATGGGTTGTTTGTTTTGAGATAAAATTAAGCTAATAGGCGTGTCGGGGTATAATATTCCCAGTCTTAGGAAACGGAATATAATTGCAATATAAAACTGATTTAAGTCCCCTTTGAGTATTGAAAGCGAAAAGGACTATGCAGAGCAAGGAAGCTCTGCATAGTCCTTTAAGTTTCCTAAGCTTATGTGCGAGGCCAACGGTTGTCGAGCTCAGCATTGCCCACGGTGATATTCTCAGCAGAGAAAGTCATAGCGATGGTCATCGGTGCCTCGTTGTTAACGTCGAGTGTCTCCTTGTAGTGAACGATGTAAGCATTCTTGAAAGAAATCTCCTTCATCTTAGCATCCTCTTCACTCTTCTTGTAAACGATCTTACCCTCAACAGGCTTGAACTGGCTGTTAAGCATAGCCTCGATAGTAGAAGTGTCATCAGTAGACTCGATGGTTACACTGATTCGACCGCCAGAGATGCTTGATGCAGGCTGACCCTTCTTGTCAGTTGTGCGGCTAAACTCGTAGTTAGAATAGAGTACGTCATACTCCTTACCACCCAATTCCAAAGTTGCTCTAAATGAACTCATAATTGATAATTTTTTAAGTTGTTAGAAAAAAAATGATAAACGAGGCACCCTTATCATCTCCTTAACCAGAAAACAAAAAAGAGAAAACCTCAACAACTTCTTGAAGTCCCCTCTGTACGGCTGTTAAACAGTCTTGCTCTTGGAAAGAAGAGGAAGATTTGCAATCTGTTGTTTTTATAGTTTCAAAAGTAAAAATATAATTTTATAAAAACAAATTAAAGATGTAAAATAACATAAGTTTAACATTTAAAAGCTAAATGCTTACCTTACTTCGAGAGTAGGAAGAACACCTCGTCATTATAAGAATAAACTTGTCAACTCATCAGTCTGTCTACTTATCCACTTGTTCATCCTCATAGAACTGTAAACAATTTTCCACTTTCTATATTTTCATTTATGCTTAATAGCCTTCGAAAAGACGCCCTTTGGACTTGCAAAAGATGCCCTTTAAGCCCCTTACTAACGCCCTTTTGACGGCTAATTAAGCACCTTTTGAAAAGTATCTCAGTAACACGCTGATATCAAATAACTTATGAAGGTGTAAAAATCGTAGGTTTCCTGGCTCTTTACCTGACTTTTATTTATCTATTTTGTAATTATATTTCAAGACAGCAAACATTAAGATTTAAAGTTCAGACATCAATGGTTAAGTTTAAAAACTAGTATTACTTCCTGTATCAACGAATGATATTCTTCCTCCTTTAGCACACATACAGAATGACTGCTCCGTCAGCTTCTTCATCCCATTGATACTGTCTTTCTATGTTGTTTGCTGCCAATCTTGTGACTGGGGAAGACAAGGAGGATTCGGGGAACTACATTTGCAAACTCCAAAACTTGGGATATTACCTACGCCTATCTTGTCTTCCTCTGTAGCCAAAAACTCTCCAACTATAGCAACAATATTCTGACTACTTATATTTATTGCTGATATATCTGTCCCTTGTGAACATTGCATCTGTGAATTATTCACAACCAATTTTGCCATAGATAGTTATTTTGATAGCTCAATTTTATAGTCGTACATACTTATTTCCCCTCTTTTTTACGGAGATATTCATCAAAAGGAAGTTCCTGTCCTTTCATACCCTCATCTCCAAAGATACGACTTGTTTTAAACAGCAAATCACCCGTAGTACCATCCAAGTAGTAGAAGATCTTCTGTGCACAGCTGTTGCCGTAAACTATTACTTCATAGTAAGCTGTTCGTAAATCCTTATGGTCAAATCGATTTATACTAAAGACATTTTGTTTATCCATCAAGTCTATATGGTAATCTTTTTGCATTTTGTTTACAAGGTCGGTAACACTAAACTTATAAGGAGCATCAAAGTCTGTTTCCTTTATTTTAAATCCATTCGCATCGTATTCTATCATTTTACTAACCCGCATATTACCATAAAATGTTGCCCATGATTTTATCAAATAACCCTCAGTGTTATATTCATAGCTATAAGTATATGGAGAATGAGGATATGAGTAGTCTTCGCGATAACCTATTATTTCGCTTTTGTCATATTCGGTATTCATTTCTATTACCATACCATTTTTATCAGTACGAAGCATTCGATCTGCAAATGGATTCTTCTTTATTACTTTTCGATATTCCTCAATATCAAATTTTCTATTATTCGTAATCTTTTCTCTTTTTTTAATATTCAACTTATTATTAGTTGTTTGAGCTGAGCAATTGCTTAATGCAATTACAGCAATTAATAAAAATATTAGTTTTTTCATCTTTGTTCCTAATATATTGTGAACGTGTTATTCGCTTTCAACAAAAGAATTACTTCCTGTATCAGCGAATGATATTCTTCCCCCTTTAGCATACATACAGAATGACTGCTCCGTCAGCTTCTTCATCCCATTGATACTGTCTTTCTTTGTTGTTTGCTGCCAGCCTTGTGGCTGGGGAAGACAAGGAGGATTCGGAGAACTACATTTGCAAACTCCAAAACTTGGGATATTATTTAAACCAATTTTATCTTCCTCAGTCGCTACCAATGCTCCTGAAATACTTCGGAAACTTTGACTAAGAACTGTCAACTTAGCTTGCCCAGTTCCTAAAGTACAACACATAATAGCGCCACCAGTTATGATTTTTACCATTCTACTTTATTATAGGTTTTGTATCCTTCTTCTAATCTTCTGTTAATTTTATCATTATTTGAATTTATTATTCTCTCACCTCATTTATTTCCTTTGATATAACTTTACCAGTAAGAGCATTTATTTTTATAGAAAATACTTCTGTACTATCAGATCTCCATGTAATATACCAAATTGGAAGATTAACTTCTTCATCAATATAACGATTCACTTCAACATCTTTATCAAACAAATTCAACTTTAATTCTTCCGTTATAAATCTTTCAACTTTCTCCCATGGATAGTTTTTATAAGGAATATCTTTGTCTATCGTTTCTATTAAATAGCCATCTTCATTGTATAGCTTCCAAATACCAATACTAAATTTATTATAATAGTATCGTCCGATTTTTTTGAGTGTCTTAGTTTTATTATAGAATTCTTTGTAAGAACCGTATAATTCGTTATCTTTCCTTGCATATTCAACAAACTCAGAGCCATTATCTCCTCCAAACTGACGTACTTTCCCTCGTAAGTAATCTTCAAAAACATACTCACTTCCTTGTCTTTGTGTGTAATATGTCCATGAATCAAATTTCTCGGTTGTCCTTTCCAAAGTTTTGTTCTGTTTGATATTATTATTACCTTGTGCCTTACAGCTACTTATTACCACAAGTAATGTAAGTAATGTAATTATTCGTCTTATCATTTTTATAATTTTATTAGCAGTTCATTGATACTGTCTTTCTGTGTTGTTTGTTGCCATCCTTGTGGCTGGGGAATGCAAGGAGGATTCGGAGAACTACATTTGCAAATTCCAAAACTTGGGATATTATTTAAACTAATTTTATCTTCCTCAGTCGCTACCAATGCTCCCGAAATACTTCGGAAACTTTGACTAAGAACCGTCAACGTGGCTTGCCCAGTTCCTAAAGTACAACACATAATAGCACCCATCAGTTACAATTTTCACCATTCTACTTTATTATAGGATTTGTACCTTTCTTTATAATTTCTCCTGTATTGGCATTTATTTTAATAGAAACTATATTTGATCCTACCTTGTAATGAATAATCCATAATGGTATATTGGTTTTATCACTTACATATCGCCTTATAGAAACATTCTTATCGAATAAATCCAGCTTTAACTCTTCCTTTACAAACTTCTCTACTTTCTCCCATGGGTAGTTCTTATAAGGGGCATCTTGGTCGTATTCATCTATTAAATAACCATTCTCATCATACTCTTTCCAAATACCACAATCAAAATCATTATAATAATATTTTCCTACTAATCTAAGAGTTGCTGTTCTATTGTAATACTCCTTATAAGTACCAAACAAATCTTTCTTTTTTTTAGAATATTCTATATAATTAGAGCCATTGTTGCCCCCAAACTGCCTCACTTTACCTCGTAAGTAATCTTCAAAAACATACTCACTTCCTTGTCTTTGTGTGTAATATGTCCATGAATCAAATTTCTCGGTTGTCCTTTCCGAAGTTTTGTTCTGTTTGATATTATTATTACCTTGTGCCTTACAGCTACTTATTACCACAAGTAATGTAAATAATGTAATTATTCGTCTTATCATTTTTATAATTTTATTAGCAGTTCATTGATATTGTCTTTCAGTGTTGTTTGCTGCCAGCCTTGTTTATGGCTGGGGAGTACAAGGAAGATTCGGGGAACTACATTTGCAAACTCCAAAACTAGGGATATTACCATCCCGTTATTATCACCTTCTGTACCAACAAGAGCATCAGCTATCCTACGGAATGTTTGACTCGTCACAGTTAGGTTGGGTTTCTCTGTGCCAAGGGAACAATACATTGTTGCTCCGTGAGTTATAATTTTAGACATAAACTCTGTTTAGTTCATTCAACCTTTTTATTCTATGGCTTGCAATATCTCTTTGCTGAGTAGTTCTCCATTCTTGGCATTCCATGTATAAGTTAAATCACCGCCTTTATCGGTTATGGTAATCGTCCAAAGAACAGAATCTTTTTCAAATTTAGCATTGGGCGCACTTATCTTGCCAAAACTTATGCTAATACCTGGCGCATCCCCCTTTTTCACGAACCTCTCCTGACCCTTTCCAGTTTTCCTATCTATATACCCCTCATGCTCGAGCCAGCGCAGGATATTTATAGGTTTCAGGCGCAGCTTCTCAAACTTCTTGTCCTCATCGGTTTCTTTTATAAGGTTGCCCTGACTGTCATACTCGCGCCAAATGCCAATTTTGACACTTGAATGACAAAGCAATTTCCCTTTGGATTTGAGAATACAATTCTTATAATAGTTTTTAACTATCATCTCATAAGTAAATGGCTTGATTTCTTGTAAGACAAAGCCATCTTCGTTAAATGACACATAGGTCTCAGTACCATTCCTCTCTACATATTGAGCAGATGTAGCACCTTCATAGCTATTTTTCTCTTTGATTATACTTTTATAATATTGTACATCGAATCTTTCAGTTGTCTTCATTGTTGTTGCCTCCTTGTCTTTTTGTACATTGCAGCAAGTACAACACAGCGCAGTTAATAAAATTAGAATGAGATGTTTCATACCTTTATTCTTGTCATTATCTGTTTCTACTTATAGTTCTAAGATTGACGAGACTATGCCTTATTCATATAAGACCTGTGTTGTCTTTCCCAAGTATTCACCCGTTTCCGCATTGAAACTATGTGTAGTGCGCATTCCATGTTCTGTAATATCGATAGACCAACCCGCAGGGATAGTCTTTGATCCGTCAGCACGAGTCGACAGCCAGAAGTAGATGTCAATATTAGGCTCATCGTCCTCTTTTACGAACTTCTCCTGACCTTTTCCCGTTTTCCTGTCTATATACCCCTCATGCTCGAGCCAGCGCAGGATGTTTATAGGTTTCAGGCGCAGCTTCTCAAACTTCTTATCTTCATCGGTTTCTTTTATAAGGTTACCCTGATTGTCATACTCGCGCCAAATACCAATATCGACAGATGAACAGAATAGGCGTTTCCCCGACTTCTTGAGAACTCCGTTTTTATGGAATATTCTTACCTCCTTGTAGTAAGTAAAAGGAGGGATTGTTACCAAAGCATCATAATCCTTATCAAAATACACCTTAACCTGTGTACTATCTCTCTCCACATAAATGGCAAAGCTATCGTCTCCATCTTTACCATTTACTTCCTTGATTTTGCTTTTATAATATTGTACATCGAATCTTTCTGTTGTCTTCATTGTTGTTGTTTTCTTGTTCTTTTGTGCAATACATGACTGTGAAGCTATTAAGAGCAATAAACACAAAGTATATAGTTTCATTCTGTATCTTATTTAATATTTATCTTGTATATATAAAAACATTATTGTAGATTTAACGTCTTTCCATGATTGATAAGTTCTTTCGTTTCTGCATCTATAACAAAATACTCTGGACCATAAATTGTCACACGGCAGACATACCATTTCACATAACTACCTTTATTATGTGTGAAACTAATATGGAATGGTGGATTTGAGAAATCAATCTGCTCTCCCTTTCCCGTTCTTAAATCTATGCATCCTTGTCTCTCCATTCATTGAAGTAAGTCTTTTGGTTTCATCCTTAACTTATCTGATAGTGTACCATTACTTTTTATATTGTAATTTGTAAATGGAATGTTGTTTTACTCTTAGATAGAAATGAATGATGTTATTTTTTGCTTCAGGATGTCAAATGTAGGAAGATAATTTCAGATACACAACAGAGAGACATAAAATATAATGGCTTTAACATTTTGTAATCAATCTCTCTCTGCCTAATATTCTTTTCTGAGTAGGTTGTTTTAATACATAGTGAAAGCAAAGAATGAACAATAAAGAACTTGTCTATGCGTAATGTGCTGTAAATATTTTTCTAACACCTAAAAATCTATTAATACTTAATTGGCTTCGAAAAGACGCCTAATTGACTTGCAAAAGATGCCCTTTAAGCCCCTTACTAACGCCCTTTTGACGGCTAATTAAGCACCTTTTGAAAAGCATCTCAGTAACACGCTGATATCAAATAACTTATGAAGGTATAAAAATCACAGGCTTTCTGGCTCTTTACCTGACTTTTATTTATCTATTTTGTAATTATATTTTTCTGTGTTTTGATAAAAGTACTAACAAACCTTAAACACTTTCAAAGTATGCCTCATAGTCATGCCATTTTATGCTGGATTTATATTGTACTGCTATTTTCATCAGATGTCTGAACAAGTCATATTCTGGCTTTTTACTATCCCTAAACCAACGACAATTAAATTTCCAACAATACTCATTCAAGTATAATTGGAGAAAACGCTCATCGATTTCTTTGTGAATCGCATCAATACTACTACGGCATTCTCCTGTAACGATGTGAACCCATGGCAAGACTTTGGTAACAACCTCGTGAGGGGTGCTCTCAGTCTCAATATGCTGAACAAGACCTGTCAGAGTCTTCTTCAACCCCATGAGATTATGTCCTCCGTCAGAATGTATCTTTGAATCCTGATTCACAGACTTCTCAGCATAAGGCGCCAATGTCTTGTATTTACTATCAGGCAATGCATACATTTTGATATAACGGACAGCTTTCTTCACTTTGCTTCTGTTAGCTTGCTTCATAAGTTTAGAGGCTTTGTTAAATCGTTCTGTGTCAGTATTGTCTGATAGGTATTCGTTTAGGATTGAACCTGCATCTTTACTCTGTGCAATTACCAACACAGGAGTTTTCTTACTCTTAAGGACCTTTTCTCCGCCCTCCTCTGAAATGAAGGAAGTTGAGAAATATGACAAGTCGAGCTCTATCTGGTCAGAGAGTGTATAGATACTGTCCCTCTGCCCCATAATATCTCGCAATTTCATCATCATCAACCATGCGGGAGAGTAATATTCGAGTTCAAGCTGATGCTGGATCTCCTTAGCCGACAGTACCTGCTTGATGGACGTCATCATGTGCGCAGTAAAGAACCAATCATACAGCGGTAGTTTGCTATGTTCCATAACGGTACCCTTTGTCAACGGGATTCTGTTGCCACAGTTCTCACATTGAAAGGATTTCCTTCTAGGCAGCCATTTATACTTTGTAGCTCCACACTTAGGACACACAACACCTATCTCCTCTCGAACAGCTCTAAGGTAGTTCTCGCAGCTATCCTCATCGGGGAACATCTGGAAGAAGTCTTTCAATAACATAGGTCTCATATTTGTGACAAATATAATTGATTTTCAGATTTTTACAATGGAGCTATATTGAGATTAACATACCTTAGTACTTTTATCAAAACACAGAATTATATTTCAAGATAGCAAACATTAAGATTTAAAGTTCAGACATCAATGGTTAACATAAAAAACCTCACACAGAGGAGTGTACTCTGTGTGAGGTTTAATTCAATTCATAATTCTTAATTGATAATTCTGATAACCGATGTGGGAAAGTTCAAAGCTATAAACTCTAATCATCAAATTCAATGTCCAAACCTCAAATCCAAAGGGACTACGAATTACGCAAATTGCACGAATCACTTAGCAATAAGCATTCGTGTCATTAGTGCCATTCGTAGTCGTTCAATGTTCGTAGTTCTAATTATCAAGTTCAATGTCCAAACCTCAACTCCAAAGGGACTACGAATTACGCGAATTGCACGAATCACTTAGCAATAAGCATTTGTGTCATTAGTGCCATTCGTAGTCGTTCAATGTTCGTAGTTCTAATTATCAAGTTCAATGTCCAAACCTCAAATTCAAAGGGACTACGAATTACGCAAATTGCACGAATAAGTAGGCAATAAGCATTCGTGTCATTAGTGCTATTCGTAGTTGTTCGAAGTTCAAATCATAATATTCAAAGTTCAAACCTCAATGTTCAAAGGTCAGTGTTTATACCTTTGGTGGAGTCTTACGTTCATGCTCGGTGAGGAAGCCACAGCGGTAAGCATAGAGGAGTTCTTTGAGGGCTTCAATCTGCAGACGGAGTTCTGTACCCTTGTCGGTGTCCTCAACGCGTAGGCGCTGTTGGTTCATTTCAACAATCTGAATGGTTGAAACAATGTCTGTTCCTCGCTTGATGGCATCTTCTGTTGATGTGAAAGGCTCGTGTTGTACGAGCTGGAAACCACGTGAGTGATAGACGAGGGTGTAACCAGCAATACCTGTTTCCTTGTGGTAGGCTTGTGAGAAACCACCATCAATCACCATCAGTTTGCCGTTTGCCTTGATAGGATTCTCACCCTTGACAACATGAACAGGGACGTGACCATTGATGATGTGACGGTTAGGCTGTGGCACATCAAACTCATCTAAAATCATATCGGCAATCTCCTCATTGTCGCGCATACCAAAGTAGTAGCCCTTCTCCTCATGATGAGTTTCCTTTTCTTCAATGAAGTAGCGTTCGAAAGTAGCCATCTTTGCCTTGTCGAAGAGCGGACTATCAGGTCCACACCATAGGAAGAGGAAAAAGTCGATAGCATCTTGACGTTCTTCTTCTGTCTGCATTTCATTGTTTGTCTGGAAGGCAGAGCGAATCTTCATACCAGTCTGATAAAGCAATTCCTTACCCTTCAACTTCACACCTGGACCAATCTCAACCTCTTTTAGTTTGCCCTCTTTCGTGAGTGGGATAGAGGCATGATAAAGGAGATTGTGGTTGAAGACGTTATACATACAGCCATGGCGGAGCAGAGAACGAATATGACTGCGCAACTTCTCACTGCCTGTAAACGACTGATGAAGACGATCGATGAGTGCCTGTTCTGCCTCAGTAAGCTGTTCTGGATTCTTTGGGTCGATAGTTGGGAAGTTGCATGAACACATCTTATATTCCTTACCATCAAGGATAATCGTACCCTTCTTATAGTCGATAGCTTTGAGCAAACGACGGTCGGCCATCTTCCAAAGCGGATGACGACTGATCATCTGTGATTCAATCTTAAACTGAAGGATACTGATAGCCTTGTGCATCTGTGCTGTCAGCGTCTTGCTACGTTCGTCGAGTGGATTGTCTTTCGATATCTTTGGCATGAACTCCTCGCATGGATCATCACCATATACGTCCATTGCAAAGGTAGCCAACTGAATAAGGTTGATACCATATCCATCCTCAATGGTAGCCATGTTCGCATAACGCAGGGCTATGCGAATAACATTACAGATACAAGCATCGTTACCAGCACACGCACCCATCCACAAAATATCATGGTTTCCCCATGTGATATCCCAGTTGTGATAGTTCTTTAAGGTGTCCATAACGATGTGAGCACCCGGTCCACGATCGTACACATCACCTAAGATATGCAGCTGGTCGATGACTAATCGTTGGATAACCTCACAGATAGCAATGATGAAGTCATCAGCTCGTCCAGTAGAGATAATCGTCTTGATGATAGCACTCACATAGTCGGTCTTGTCTTTGTCGTCTGCATGTTCGTGCAGTAACTCTTGGATGATATAAGAGAAATCATCAGGCAAAGACTTCCGAACCTTTGAGCGTGTATATTTGCTGGATACATCACGACAAACCTCTATCAAGCGGTGTATGGTGATATGATACCAGTCTTTGATATCCTTTTCCTCTTTCTTAACGAGTTCAAGTTTCTGTTCTGGATAATAAATCAGAGTACAAAGTTCTTGCTTTTCTATGTTTCTTAGTCTTTCACCAAAGAGCTCATTAACCTTTCTCTTAATGTTACCAGAGGCATTTTTAAGCACGTGTTGGAACGCTTGATACTCGCCATGAATGTCGGCAAGGAAGTGTTCTGTACCCTTTGGGAGGTGTGCGATAGCCTCAAGGTTTATAATCTCAGTTGCAGCGTCAGCAATATTTGGGAACGATGTTGCTAATAGTTGTAAATAGCGTTCATCTTTTTTTAAATCGTATTTCTTCTGTGTCATGTGTTAATGTCTTTGTACGAAATTATTTTTTTTGATGCCCTTTGTTTTCCTATCATCTCGTGGTGGGATAGGCATGAATCCCTCTTTAAGTAGCACTTTCTCAGCAAGGAGCTGTATCATACGACGTGAATAACGGTAGAGGCGGAGGTGGCGGAGCACGTCTGCAAGTCGATCTTCGTCGTAATCATTATACTTTATAACGGTGTATAAATCAGCCAACAGGCGTAAGGAAAGTTTCTTCTTTCGCTCTATCTGTCGAGTGTTTGCAATGATGGTTGCTATCTTCTTGATGATAGCATCTTCCTCATTGGAGTAGTCACTGAGTCGCTGTCGCGTCATAGGCTGGTTTCCTATCAGCTTATCTGTGTCAACCGAGGTTGTTTCCTTTGGTGACAAGAGTGGGAATCGCTGTATGGCAGCAGTGTCAATCGTGGGTGCATTGAGTTGTAGACGGCTGATACTGTTGTCTACAATCTCTCTTATTCCCTCGTCATCAGTATAGAGGAAGATTCTTCGCCATTGTTCTGGATTCAGACTTCGTAGGTTAAGAAGTTGGTCGCTGGGCAAGAGGTTGTGGGTTGTCTCTTGTGCCAAACCAACGTGAAGCAGACTTGGAACAGCGTCTTTCTCCATTGCTGTCATGGCGAATTGATAGCGTGTGTCAAGTACTTTACGATAGAAAGAAATCGTTTGCTGCGCCATGTCGTCATCGCTCAGCGAACTATTAAGAACGCTGTCTTGTACGATATCAATGCGTTTGGTCCATCCTAACTTTAGAATGTCTTGCCTTTCTTGCTCATTACTCACAAGGAGCGCATCCACTCCTCTCACCATCTTCGCTTGATAGAGCAGTGTCTTCACCTTCTTAGTAGACTTCTGCTCTGTCGTTCTTGCTCTCTCATTGAGTTCCCAATGCGGTGAGAACACTACTGCACACTGCTTCTTAGCAGCCCAATTAGCATGTGTGGCAGCTTGATATTCCCAACAGGCATGAATATGAACGATGTCAGGTTGGAAGTCAGCAAGGAGCTTTTTGAAATCTCCTTGTTGTGTAACCGTCTTGACATCAGCATATTCTTTCTGTGCTGTGGTGAGTCGTAGAAGGTAATCAGAAAGCAGATTGCCTGCCTTTATACTGTCTATGTAATGGATGATGCGCATTTATAGTTTGTGAGATATGAAGTCATACTTGTCTGCACGATGGTATTTCAACTTATAACCAAGGTGCTTCCATGCGATAGCAATCTCGTATGGGATAATCTTCCATGCTGGAATCTCTATATCGAAACGTCTCAGTGCTTTCTTTCCAATAACTAAGCGTAGAATGATAGAGATGATTAGGGATAATCCTGCAGCAACAGAAATGGTCCACATACCCAATAGGAGAGAGACTGCAAGTGCAATACACTGCAAGAAGTAATTACCATGTAGTGCCGTTTGGTCGACATACGGGAGGAAACGATGCTGTGATGTACGTTTCAAGTGTTGGCGATTCTCCATATAGAAAAGGTGTGTGCCGAGCCAAACCTTCTCTGTTGGTGCCTCTTCTATGAGTGTTCCCTCAAACGAATTTTCAAACACAAGGTTGTTACCACTTGCATATTTGTTTACCATGAAGTCGTATTCTCCACGTATATATTTGAGGTTTCCGCGGAATCCTTCCTCACTTAAGAAACGACTTTTGCGGAAAGCTAAAGCATTAAACGGACACGCATAGGACTTATTATGCTGATATTCACGCATAAAATAGCGTGCCAAATAATGTCTTTCGAAGTGTCGATAAGCAGGCGTTTCGTCCTCATAACGAGTGTAGCCTACCACGAGTTCCTTGTCTTCTTGGCAGTTTCTGGCAATAGCTTGCAGCCAGTTATCACCCCTTGGATAGCAACAGATGTCTGCCATTATCACCCAATCATACTTTGCTGCCTTCACTCCAAGCGTAATGGCAAGCTTCTTCTTGCTCATATAACGTGATGATTCAGGGATGAAGGTGGTGTATAGATGTGAGTTAGATGCAAAGCGTTTCAATACATCACTCGTCTCATGATCATTCTGTGGTGCCACAACAATCACCTGAAAGTCTGCTGGATAGTCCTGATTCAGATAGAGTGGGAGATTCTTTGCAAGCTCCTGTGCATTGTCATGGGGCGTGAAGATAATCGAGATAGGAGGTAAAGTTGGGAGTTGCTCTTCAGTGATAGCTGGCTCCGTTATTGCTTCCTTCTCCTCCTCTACACTCTCTTCTTCCTTACTTATTTCTTCACTTTCGGCTGTGGAAGTTGGCAGACCATACTCTGCAATGCTTACTTTTCGGAAGAAAGGATTGAGAAAAGAAGTCAGCAATGCTACTAAAAGCAACACTACTGAGATGATGATGGTCGTATTATCAAAAGTGAACATTTATTCGTTTCGTTATGGATTATAGTTCGTCTGAGGTATAGCCTACAGGCAGTTTCCTACAGTTATATTGCGAAGCCATGATTTCTCCGTATGCTCCAGCAGAACGCATCGCAATCAAGTCGCCTCGATGAACGGTGTTAAGTTCGATTCCTTTTGCAAAGACATCACTCGATTCGCAAATCGGTCCTACCACATCATAAGCGTGTAAAGCGCCATCGCTTGATAGATTTTCTATCTTATGGCTTGCCTGATAGAGAGCAGGACGAATCAAGTCGGTCATTCCTGCATCGACAATCGCAAACTGTTTTGCTGTTCCTTGCTTCACATAAAGGGTACGAGTGATGAGACTTCCCATCTGTCCTACTACTGCACGACCCAATTCAAAGTGGAGTTTCTGTCCTTCTCTTAGTTTCAGATAGCGTGCGAAGGTATAGAAATAAGACTTGAAATCAGGGATTGGATGGTTGTCAGGATTGTCGTAATCGATACCCAATCCACCACCAACATTGATATTCTTAATCTTTATATTCTCCTGCTCTAAACCGTCTTGTATTTCGTTGATACGGCTGCAGAGATGACGGAAATCAGTCATTTCGAGCAGCTGTGAACCGATGTGGAAGTGCAAACCGATAAAGTGAATGTTCGGCATCCTGCTTGCTTCAAGGATGGTAGGTAGCATGTCTTGCATGGCAATACCAAACTTATTCTCAGCTAATCCGGTGGTAATCTTCTCGTGTGTCTGTGCTCCCACGTCTGGGTTGATACGGAAACATACGTTTGCCGTCTTACCCTTTTTCGCTGCCAACTCATTGATAACCTCTAACTCAGCCACACTCTCTACGTTGAAGCAGAAGATGTCATGGTCTAATCCGAGGTTGATTTCCCAGTCTGACTTACCCACACCTGCATAGACAATCTTGTCTGCTGGGAAGCCACAGTCTAAGCAACGCTGTATCTCACCACCACTCACACAGTCAGCTCCCATACCTGTCTGCTGTATAACCTTCAGCACCTTAGCGTTCGCATTGGCTTTAATAGCATAGTGGACGATGAAGTTTTCATACTTTTTCAACTCTTTATTAATCGCCTGTAGTGTCTCTCTCAAGAGGTCACAGTCATAATAATAAAACGGAGTTTCAATCTTCTTGAACTTATCTATAGGGAATTTCTGTACCATGTGTTTTGTCTCCTGAAGTGGTGTTTATCTGAGTTGTAGAGGAAATCTACGTCCTCGCATGTCCAATTGTCTGCTCCCAGTGATGACCAGGCGAGGGCGTTTGTGCATACGATAAATACTTATTGTTAATTTATCAGTTCTTTCTTTAGTTAAAGAGAACGGTTGACAATGACTGTAAGGCACGCTTCTTATCCCCCTCGCGAATCAAGAAAGAAATGTTAAAGTTGCTTCCGCCATAGCTAATCATACGTACAGGGATGTCCTTCATAGCGTCAGTTGCCAATGTCTCAAAGCCAACATTACTCCAATCAAGGTCGCCAACAACGCAGACAATACACATCTCTGTGTCAACGGTTACGGTGCCATACTTCTTCAACTCATCAACAATCTCAGCCAAATGGCTATTGTTCTCGATGGTCATTGACACACCCACCTCACTGGTAGTAATCATGTCGATAGAAGTCTGATAGCTCTCGAAGATTTCAAATACCTTACGTAAGAAGCCGGATGCACCTAACATACGACTTGACTTAATCTTGATAGCAGTGATATTGTCTTTAGCTGCAACAGCCTTAATCTTTCTTCTTACCAATGTGTTATCGATGATAGTACCCTCTGCATCTGGGTCCATCGTGTTCTTTAGACGAACAGGAATACCGGCATACTTAGCTGGTTGAACGCAAGTAGGGTGGAGAATCTTAGCACCGAAGTAAGCCAACTCCGATGCTTCTTCGAAGTTCAGCTGGCGTACAGCCTCTGTCTTCTCAACGACACGTGGGTCATTGTTGTGCATTCCGTCGATATCAGTCCATATCTGAATCTCCTCTGCGTTGATAGCTGCACCCACAAGTGAAGCGGTATAGTCAGAACCACCACGCTGCAAGTTGTCTACCTCACCATAGGCATTACGGCAGATGAAGCCCTGTGTGATATAGATTTGATAGCCCTGATTCTCATCCATAATCGCTGTCAGATGCTCTTTGATATACTGTCCGTCAGGCTCTGCATTCTTGTCGGTGCGCATGAAGTCGAGTGCAGAAAGTAATGTTGCTTTGATTCCCTGCTCCTGCAGATAGTTTACAACCATGTTGGTTGAGAGTACCTCACCCTGTGCAACGATACTCTTTTCCTCAAACGAAGTGAACAAATCCTTTGTGAAGGTGCGCAGGTAGTTGAACTCTTCTGTCAAGAACTGGCGTGTCTTCTGCTTGTATTCCTCTGTAGAGTAAAGTTCCTCAACGTGCCCAAGATATTTCTGTTCGAGGTTGTTGATAAGTTCGTTTGCTCCCTCTGGATTCTTGCGATAGAGGTAATCAGATATTTCTATCAGTGTGTTTGTCGTTCCACTCATTGCGGAGAGCACGATAAATGTAGGTTCTCCTGACTTTGTTATCAAGGACGCTACACCCTTCATACGTTCTGGTGAACCAACGGATGTACCTCCAAATTTCATTACTTTCATCATCTTCAATCTTTCTAAATGTGGATTTATGCTGAGTTCTATGCGCTTAATCGTTTTGTTCTGGCTCGTCAATCGTCTCTACTGGAGCCGTCTCTTCTGCTAATTCGCAAACTTCTTTCTTGTCGGTGAGTTGGTGAAGTTCGCCCTCATGACAGCGATAAACCTTACCAGGGAACTGGTCAATGAGGTTGATGTTATGGGTAGACATGATAACCGTTGTGCCTGCTTGGCATGAGTCTTTGAGAATGCTAACGATGTTCGCAGCCGTCTCTGGGTCAAGATTACCCGTAGGCTCATCGGCAATAATAATCTTAGGAGTGTTCAGCAAGGCGCGTGCAATGGCAATACGCTGCTGTTCACCACCAGAGAGTTCACTTGGCATCTTATTCTTCTTGTCGGTCATACCTACCTGTGCCAACACTTCTTCAATACGTCGTTCAATCTTCTGTTTGCTGGTCCAACCTGTTGCCTGCAAGACAAATTTGAGGTTCTTTGCTACAGAGCGGTCATGCAAGAGTTGGAAATCTTGGAAGATAATACCCATCTGCTTGCGGAGTGCAGGGATACGACTACGCTTAATGTTAGGCATACTCTCGTCGAGAACAACAGCTTTCTCAGTATCTTCACTGTCAATATCTAATTCGCCATAGATGGTTTTCAATAGCGAACTCTTGCCCGAACCAACACGGCCGATGAGATAGATAAACTCTCCTGTTTCTGCCTGAAAGTCAACATCTTTCAGAATTAAGCGTTCATCTTGATATATGTTTACCTTCTTGTAGTCTATTAACATGATTGTCTCTGTATGATTTATTATTGTCAATTGATACTTCTGTCCATTGCCTCTTGGCAAGGATTTATTCTGCAAAGATACTAAAAAACACTGTAATAGATGCAGGAAATAAGAGGTTTAACGCATTTACACTTTATTATGATTGTACAAGGACAACTTTCACAAACCAATATGGCTGTGAAAGCTGATAGAACCCCTACTGTTAGAGGCTCTAAATCGCTGAATACTTTCTCATCAGAGAATTTTAGGTAACGGCATTACTTGCCTTTGGCTGGTCGACGAAATGCGGCTTTCAGCTGATTAGGGAAGTCAACCGACAGGGCTGAATCTTTGAAGTTAATGTAGATGTCTTCGTCGTTTTTTGTCTTGATATGCGTCACATTCGTATCGTCTGAATGTAAGTATAACAGCACATCCTTCCCTTCTTTTGTCTGGAAATGCCCCACATTATTCTCGCCAACTGACGTTCCGTTTGTTCTCATCTCTATGTCTGGCACCGTTGCGTTGTCGTCTACTTGTGTAATACTTGCTATCGGTATTTCCTTAGCGTATGACCCTTCAATAAACAACGTGTCATTTCGAATCGTCGTATTGTTATCGGTGGCTGTGATTGGGAGGGTCCCTATGAGAAGAAGCACACCTAATATCACAATGATAGAGAGCATGAGTACGAGTATGCCCTTCCCCTTCTTCTCTATCTTGTACAGCTGTAACAGCATATAAACGATAGCTACTATTTCGGGGACGAGTATAACGACAAGTTGATAATCTTCCCAATGAAAGGCAAGGCAAGCGAAACCACCGACAAGGATGAAGCTACCTGCCAATATTAGTGCTATCTTTATTCTCCTCAATCGTTTAAGTCCTTCCTCACTTTTAAGTTTCGCTTTCGGTATTCTTGACCCAAAATTGATAGCAGAATCTGGTCCGATAGTGCTTCCGAGAACAATCAGCGGTAAGCTCATCAGTAGTGTTATAATGGTGTCTATCATATTTTATTCTGGTTTAAAGTTATCTTTATATGATATTCTGCATTACTTACAGCATTCTATCTTACGATTTTACCTAAGTTATCGCAAATATACGATGTGTAATTTCTTATTAAACTTCTACACTCCTTTCGATATTCTTCATCTTCGCCCCCCTCACAAAAATGACAAGAACGCACCAACATAGGGCTTATATCGAACTCACGTTTCTTTACTTTGGTTGCCTGCTCGCTCAAAGAGAAATACAAGTTGTTGAGCAAAGCGAAAAAAAGAAGCCACGCAAATTGTCGGTTTGCCTGGCTTTTGCTATTATTCTGTATGCTAATTTCTGCACTTTCGTTATTCTATCTATCCTTTTATCGGAATAAATATCAAAAGCCCGATTTAGTTCGTCATCGAGCAAAGTGCTGTGAATATTTCTCTGTCAGTTCCAGTGCATAAGATAGTTGGGGTCCTTCCCTGATAAGAAATCATTGACCCGCATCGGCACAAGATAATCGGGAACTACCTCTGGGGTTAGGTTTGCCTTCGAGCTATGATGAGTATCGGTTTAGGCCTTGAACGACTTCAGAATGCGCTCTACGGCTAGCTCTGCACTGATAATCGCCATAGGAAGCCCTGCGCCTGGGATAGTAGAAGCTCCAACGTAGAAGAGATTTTCGAATTCTTCGTCGAAGTTTGCTGGTCTGAATCCTCCAATCTGCATCATCTTATGTGATAGCCCCAGTCCACTACCCTTGTAGAGGTTAAACTGTGCCTCCCACTCCTGTGGTGTATATATGGTTCGGGAGAGTATCTTGGAGCGTATATCTACCCCAATACGCTCAGAGAAGTCGGCTAGGATACTATCGACAATCTCGTCCCTATCACTCCAGTCGGTTTTGTACTGTCGGTTTGGGACGGGGCATACGAAGAATAGACTCTCGCATCCCTCGGGGGCACAATTGGGGTTACATTTAGAGAGGGCATTGACGTAGTAGTATGGCTTCTGTAGCATGTCGGGACTCTTGAGCACATTGAGGGCATACTCCTCGTAGTTTGTGCCTAGGTAGTAGTTGTGCAGGTTCAGCTGAGGGAGCTTCTCGCCGACCCCGATGTAGCAGGTGAGGTAACCCATAGTCCACTCCATGCGGTCGAGATGCTCCTCATCGTACTTCTTCCTTCGTAGGACGCGTCCTCTAAATAGTGCTGCATCGGTATTTGAGAGGAAGGTCTCCCCTGCATATTTCCGTCCTTGCTGGTCAATTACTGCCGAGACTTTTTGTCCCTCTCGTACTACATCTACGATCTCGGCATTGTAGTGAAATTTTGCTCCGCATCGCACAAGCTCCTCCACTATACTCTCGACGATGGTGTACATACCTCCTGCTACATTGTAGTAACCATCGTGTTGGAACTCTGTGTACGAGAGCAGGCTATACACAGCCATCGTATCGAAGGGTGTGCGGCCGAGGAAGAAGGCCACCAGAGAGATAATCTGTCGCACTTCGGAGGAAGAGAAGTAACCATGCACATGCTCCCAAAAGCTTTTGAAGAGGACGGGTAGATGCCTAGGATTGACCCGAATAAGCGCAGATAGATAGTCGAAGATATTGTCGAAATTGTTTCTAATCACAATGTCGAAGGTATCCTCGAAGAGTCTTTTGGACTTTGTCAGATACACCCTCATCTTGTGTTCAAAGTCAGGCTCTAAGTCCTGAAATTGCTCGGCGAGAAGCCCGAGATCCTTATACAGGTGGTAAGTCTTGGTGCTACCTTTGAAGTTTACGGAGTAGAGGGGATCGAGGGGAACGAATTCGAATGGTAGCTCGATGCCACAGCGTTGCATAAATTCCTCGAAGACATAGGACATACTGAAAAAGCTGGGCCCAGTATCGAAGGTAAAGCCATCTTTTTTGATCTGATTGAGCCTTCCTCCTGGTCGAGCATTTTTTTCGATAAACTCGACTTCATACCCCTTCTTGATGAGGAGTAGTCCACTGGCTAGGCCTCCGAGGCCTGTACCGATGATCGTAACTTTCTTTTTCATCGTAGCTTCTTTTTCTTGAGGTTCATATATAGTTCGTCTCTTACCCATTTGAACTGTGGTTCGGCATTCAAGGCCTTTCGATAATAGGACTCTGCCTTTTGTGGGTTATTGAGTGCTTCATAAGTTAGTCCTATCTGCGCCCAGAGAGATAAGAGATTCCAATCTTGGTCTATCCCTTCTTTGAGCAAGATTTGCTCAGCTTTGAGGTAGTACTTGAGGGCATCTTCTTTTGAGCCTCCAAATAGAGAGGGCTTGTAGAAGTCAATATTGCCCAGTTGTACATAGCCCAACCAACCTTTTGGATCCAGTTTGACAGATTGTTTTGCCTCTCTAATGCTCTTGGGACCAAGAAATGGAGCTTTAACCTTGTTGAGTCCGATTTCAAAGCCATAGTAGGCAGATTGGTATGCTGAGCGTAGGCCTCGGACTTGGTCGCTTGTGAGCCTCGAGAGTCGAGCATCGTATCGCTTGAGATACGTTCCTACGACCTGTTTCTTCTTCTGGCTAAGACACCAGCCGATGTAGCCATACTCGTAGTTGAGGAGCTCAAGCTCTTGTTCTAGAGTCTTATTCGCCTTGGCATGTAGCCTGTCTATGACTGTACGCCAAAGTTGCATGTCTGCACTGATATAGGCCTTATAAATAATTTGCTTGGAAGTCATGCCCCAAGACGACAAGCTCGTTAGGAGCAAGGTGAGGCTTACTAAAAGGATTTTTTGTTTGATTTTAATCATATCATTGTTTTTAAATTGATCGCCCCTTCCAAGTTAAGCCCTGCCTGCGCTGGCTATTTACCCAAGACTTGATGATGAATAGCCCGAGGAGGAGTTGCTGTGCTGGGGCGAGTACAATGTTGTAGACGATGCTCTGGTTAGAGCAGAACGAGACGAAGACCCTGATCGCAAGCTCCGTCAGGAGGTAGAGTAGCAGTAACTCTGCTCTGCCGAGCCAAACAACTAACCACCCCATAGAGGTCAGGTTCCAGTAGAGTAAGGCTAGGATATAGGACCCTCCAAGCATCAAGGTTATGTTTTTGGCGAAACCTTCGATGGCTGCGCTTAGGCTGTCGTACATCCTGCATTCGATCAGCTTGGTCGAGCTCATGCAAGAGATACTATACCCCTGCCCCTTGAGTTCTCTGGCGATTGCTATATCCTCTGCCCTGCTGTGCCTAAACCGTTCGTGAGGCTGGAGGAGTCGATAGATAGCTCCATCGAAGAGCATACATTGACCATTGGCTGCCGAGAGAGAGGAGAAACCAACCCGCCTGACCAAGGGGAGTAGGAGGAGCGAGAGTAGGATCAGGTGCATATTGGGTACAGAGACCCGCTCTGCCCAAGTTTGCATCCTCTGTCTCGGGAAGAGAGAGAGGAGGCCCAACCGATGGGTCGTAGCATAGCTGAGTGCGCGCTCTATGAATGCAGGACTAAGTCTAACATCGGCATCAAGGAAAAGCAGGTACTCTCCCCGTGCTTCTCTAGAGAGTAGGTGGCAGGCGTGGTTCTTGCCCAACCAACCCGAGGGTGGTCCAGAGGAGTAGATGAGACGGATACGGCTATCACGTTGCATCCAAGTATCGACTCGCTCGACGGTGGAGTCTTCAGAGGCATCGTCACAAACGATAATCTCTAGGAGCGATTCGCTCTCAACGTGAGTCAGGTCAGAGAGTAGAGACTCGATATTGTGCGCCTCATTGCGAGCTGGGATTAGGACAGAGAGGCTAGGCAAGGATTCTCCGCTCTTGGGGTGAGGTAGTTTTTCCTGTAAAAGGAGATTTAGAGTGGCTATCACAAGTCTCAAGACCCCGAAGCCTACCACAATGTATGCCAGAGTAGTCATCATCATATCTGCATCCTATTTATCTGTTTGGAAAGGCAGGACCGATAGAAGACGTTGTAGCCCTCCTCTAAAACCTCTAGCTTCATAGCGCCTTGATATTCCTCGATGTAGGTACTTAGACTAGGGCGAGGAAACTCACCGTAGTCAATCATATTTGCAGAGAGTATGAGGTGTAGCTTTCCCTCTCTGCCCTCAATGAGTCGCCCAAGACCTCTCTGGAAGTGAAAGTCTGAGTTGTAGAGCGAATGGAGTTTCCCTTGGGGGTATATCAAGACCATATTTGATGACTCCTCCAGCAGGCTCGAGGCATAGGAGAGGCTTTGCAGGGCTTCTCGACTACTCTTCCGCACAGAAAAAGCCCCTGTTTGGTTGAAGAAGCGGTACTTGAGGAGTTGGTCCTCCTGCATCATGAAGTAGAACTTCCGATGCAATACCTTCAGCATAAGATGCATTGCCCAAAAGCCATCCCACCAGCCGATATGGTTGGCTATCAGAAGGACAGGCAGACCTCGATTCTCAAAGTCACCAATGATCTGTACTGAGTGAAACCGCCTTTTGAGCTGGTACTCCGTATAGTATTGGAAAAATGGATAGATGAATCTATGGTGATTGGCAGTGAGCATGGGGCTATAGAGCAAGTATGATTGAGAAAAATAAAATCTGTATAAAGAAGATGAAAGGGGCTATCCTATTGCGGAAATCGATTCGTAACCAATACTTCACTGTATGGAATAGGCCTGCGAGAGCCCCCCAAACAAGATAGTTTTGCAAGGGAACACTTCCCCCCTCCCACGACCACATTTGCATCATCGGGGCAACCTGCTCCATGATGGCATCATATCCCAGCATTAGCAATGTAGGTATGACAATCGTCGTGATTACACCTCGACCTAGGGGAGCCTGTATCGCTGCTGTTGCATAGACTAGGAATATCCAGTTGATGCCGATGAGCAGGGGTGTTCCAGCGATTTTCGGTCCTAAACTTGTACCATAGCCGTATTCTCCGAAGATGACCCCAGTGGCGACCCCGAGGAACTCGACACTAAAGCTTACAATGACCACCGAGAGAATGTATATCAGAGCCTTGATGTGCTTGGGGCTACGGTCGTAGATGCAGAGGATGAATAGAGAAGATAAAAGTACCAGAGGCGTTAGAGAGGTGTAGAGTTCTCTGGTCTCCCCTCGGGTAAGGCCGAATGCCCCATAGGTGTAGAAGGCCATCACTAGGACAACAACTACCCAGTCTATCCATTTAAACCGATACTCCTTCATATTTGCAAAGATGCTGTTTTGCTTGTTCGAAAATTATTCTAAACCATGGGGTGTAGCTCTCGGGCTGTGCTGCAAGGTCTTCCTCTAGTACCCTCATATCGATATACCTCCAGTCCATGACCTCCTCTGGGTTGGGAACCGGTTTTATGGGAGTAGTGTAGACGAATACGCTATCGTACTCGTGCTCGATAAGCCCGTTGTCTAACTCGGCTCTGTAGGTGAAATCGAAGAGATGTCTTAGTCCATCGTGGGTAATGTCCATACCCATCTCTTCAAACAGCCGTCGGCGTGCAGCCTCTCGAGGCTCTTCGTTTACGAAAGGGTGGGTGCAACAGGCATTGGTCCAGAGCCCCCCTGCGTGATATTTGCCTAGAGCCCTTCGGTGCAGAAGCCACCGCCTCTTGGGGTCGAAGACGAGTACCGATACAGCTCGGTGCATAATCCCTCTGCGGTGCGCCTCAAGCTTCTCCATCTCTCCAATGGGGTTATTGTCTGCATCGACCAGCAGGACGATGTTATCTTTGGGGTGCATAGGCTATAGTCGATTAAATTTGTTTTTGAGTACTGCCGTCAGCAAGATGAGCATCTTTTGGACATCTCCTACTCGTACCCGTTTCGAAATCAAACTGGGGGCGGGTGTCTCTTGGATAATGTGTAGCAACTGCCGATAGTAGCGATAGGCTACGTAGACCGGAAGGCGAGATTCTCGAGGAAGCTGTTGGATCCCCTCGTAGGCCTCGCAGAAGTCTTGGTGGATCTCTCGGATAAGGCTATTCTTGGCCTCTTCATCGAAGCCCTCCAGGGCAATCCCAGGGAAGTATAGCCTGCCGAGTAGCACATAGTCCTCTCGGAGGTCCCTCAAGAAATTAACCTTTTGGAATGCCGATCCAAGCCGCATGGCAGGCTGTTTGAGTCGCTCGAATAGGGACTCGTCTGCTCGACAGAACACCTTCAGACACATCAGACCCACGACATCGGCAGAGCCGTAGATATAGCTGGCGATCTCCTCCTCTGTCTCGTAGGACTTTTTCTCGAGGTCACACCTCATACTCGCCAAGAAGGAGCGTATGTATTCGTCTGGGATGTTGTACTGTTTGACCGTCCACTGGAAGGAGTATAGGATCGGATTGGTGCTGATGCCCATTCGGTAGGCCTCGTCATAGTCTCGCTCAAAGTCTCTTAGGAGCTTCTCCCGATCGTGTTCATGAAACGAGTCAACGATCTCATCGGCAATACGGACGAAGCCATAGATGCTGTGAATCGCATCACGCATATCCGCGGGGAACATATCTGTAGCCGCATAGAACGAGGTGCTGTACTCTTGGTGATTGTCTTGCTTGTTTTGAACGAGCAGTATCGGTATAGCTTGTATCTCTCGCTAGTATTGGACATACTCTACTATATTTATTTATTGTTTGTTGTATACCGTTCAATTTCTAGGCTCGTTTGTGGACTCACCTGAATATTACTTTTACATAAGCAAAGATATGAAATTTTATTAGAACTACGTGAGTTTGGAATAAAAAAAACATTAAAAACTATTAATTAAAAGGTGGATTTATGCGTTTGATTTGGAAAACAACAACTTACAAAAAGTTTTTAGTTTGGTTCAAAAATAGTCTACCTACAAGTAATATAGTCTATTTTGGGGATTGTTGGTATCACTCCTTTGGTAGCGTTCTTAAAAGTGTGTAATTTTTCTTTCTTTTCTTTGCTCTTCCACTGCTTTTTTATTCTTTTCTTTCCAGCTTTTGAATTGATTTATCCTCCTGCTATATGTCGTATTTATTTGCTCTGTACGTTGTCAAACAAAAGTGCACAATTGCAAATATAGTTATTTACTCTGATATTTCATTGTTTTATTATCAAAAATTCTTTTGTTGATAGAATTTTCGCAGAGCGTAGAGTCAACCAGCAAGTGCAAAATGGTATTATACTACCAGAAAATGGTATTTTAATATTCTATCTAAAGCCTGTTTCATTAGGAACTTTGCAGCCATAATAATTACAATTATATATATTATGGCTAATAAAAACAAATTAAAACCCAAAGGGCATCTTTTTTATATTAGTAGTCCTACACTTGAGGGTTTAGCTCTTTTATGTGATAATGCAAAAGAAGCAGCTCATATAAGTGGTATCGAGTATTCAAATTTCCTTAAGGCTTGCAAGATGGAAAAGGATATAAGATTTAGCACATATCGAAAGTGTGCTGCAGGCTTGGGGAAGAAAGTTCTGGTTATCCATCTTCCTTTGGGAAACATAGAGTCAAGATTGAGCCCAAGACTCATCTGAATGGTTGAAGTCATCTAGACTTTTCCCTCTTTCTTATCTTTTTCAGAAAAATCAGTATAAATGCGATATAGTTCCATCCCTCCCAACTGGTTTGTGTGGTATCGAACCTGTTGAGCACGCTCCTGTACGAGTCCATCCACGCATTGGTCCTTTCAATGCTGTATCTCTCCTTATAAAGCAGTTCATCAAGTAACTCGTCATCTCTGCGCATTCCTCTCCGCTTATTGAAGGCGACATTTGGGAACACCTCCTGCCGAAGGTAATCCCGCCTGAATTGTGCAGAGTCAAAACCGGCGTCTGCATTGAGAAAGAGCCCCGATATGGACAAGCCTGAGTCCTCAATACCTTCGAACAAGCCCTGAAGTACCTCGGAGATGCAGTGAAGGTCGTTGTGGGAACCCGAAACAGGCGTGGACATGGCAAGCGGTATGCCTTGCCGGTCTGTGACATAGATGGCATTGGTGGTCGTTCTTTTCTTGCGTCCTTGGTATCCACAGCACTCCCCACCGCGAAGCGTGGTGGTGTGGCTGCCGTCCAAATCCACACCGGACATGTCCAAGAAAGACCTGTGACGGCTTAATATCATGCCCCAAACCTTTTTCCATTCGCCGTTCCTCGACCACTTGCGGAAATGGGCATACACGCTCTTGTAGCTCAAAACCCTCCCCGTGAAGATGGCTGAAACGGGAAGCATGTGCCACTGACTGCCCGTTTTCAACTTGTAGAGAATGCACTGAATGACCCCCTGGCAGCTCTCTCTTTTGTAACATAACCGCGTTTTGTCACCGATAAATGTGGCATGATCTCAAATTTTATTGTATCTTTGTCCAGTACTTCGTACATGAGAGGGGTGTTTATCTTGGTTTTACAGCACAGCGAGATAAACTCCTCTCAATTTATAGAATGATTAAAAGTTAAGACAATTTCATTTTTTTTAATAATAATGCGTATATACAGTATATTATGTTTGGTTTTCCTGTTTGTTTATAACAGTTTTGCGCAAACAGGAATCATCCAAGGGCGTGTCATTAATGACAAGAACAACGAACCACTAGAGTTTGCAACTGTACAAATACAAGGGACTTCGCTTGGCGCGAAAACCTCTATAGAAGGAGCATTTACAATCAAAGGCATACAGCCTGGTTTCCACAAAATCGTAGTTAGTATGGTAGGCTTCGAGACTAAAATCTCCGAAGAACTACAAGTACTGGGTAATCAAACGACTTTTATCGATATTATGGTAAGCGAAGCCTCTACAACACTACGAGAAGTTTTTGTTAGTCCCAATTTATTGCTTCGCCCTACCGAGAGTCCTGTCTCAGTACTCACTTTGGGAGTGCATCAGATTGAGAAGAGTGCTGGGGCCAATCGTGATGTTTCCAAATTGGTGCAGATTCTCCCAGGAGTTGGTGCCACAGCTCCTAACCGGAATGACCTCATCATACGTGGCGGAGGACCCACAGAGAATGTCTTTTACCTAGATGGTGTAGAGATCCCTGTGATCAATCATTTTGCCACACAAGGGGCATCGGGCGGTGTTGTTGGTATCATCAATCCTGACTTTGTGCGCGAGATCAGTTTTTATACAGGAGCTTTTCCTGCTAACAGACCTAATACCCTTAGTTCAGTTATGGAGATCAAGCAAAAAGATGGTAGCAGAGACAGACTGCACACAAAGGTTGCGGTAGGAGCATCGGATGCTGGGATAACTTTAGATGGTCCTTTGGGCAAGGATGCTTCGTTTATCATCTCTACTCGTCAATCTTATTTACAATGGTTATTTAAAGTGATTGACTTACCTTTTTTACCTACCTACAATGACTTTCAACTAAAATATAAATGGCGCATTAATCCTTATCATGAGATTACTATGATTGGTATAGGTGCTATTGACAATATGCGCCTTAATAGAAACCTTGAACAGACTGGTACCGAGGCGCAGAAATACTTACTAAGTTACCTGCCCGAATACTCTCAGTGGAATTATACCTTTGGTTTGAGCTACAAACACTATGGCAAACGCTTTGTCGATAGTTGGATTCTAAGCCGAAACATGATGCGTAACGGAGGTGTAAAGTATAGAGATAACGATAAGTCTGCATCCAAAATATCAGACTACCAATCGGATGAAGCCGAGATAAAATTACGCTACGAACGCAAATATACGACTCTGCCTATCAAACTCAACTTTGGAGCTGGCATCAAGTACAGTAACTATGTCAATGATGTCTATCGTTTGCAGTTTATCTCGGGAAATGTTGTCCCCTTTCAATACCGCAGTAGTATTGACCTGCTTTCTTATCAAGTCTTCCTGCAAGCTTCGAATCAGTATCTAAATAATCGGTTCAAGATTTCACTTGGGGTAAATTTAGTGGGCAATACTTATACTGCTAGCATGAGTAATCCGCTCAAACAGTTGTCACCTAGACTATCGCTATCGTATTCATTTTCGAAGGACTTTGACCTTAATGCCAATATTGGTCGTTATGCGATGCCCCCTTCTTACACAACGATGGGTTATCGCAATAGCGAGGGAAACTATGTCAATCGCAGCAATGGGCTCAAGTATATTACCTCAAATCAAGCTATTCTGGGCATGGAATATCATCCGGGCAACTTCCTGCGTTTCTCTCTTGAGGGCTTCTATAAGCAGTATAGCAACTATCCTATTTCCCTTACCGACGGAATTAGTTTGGCCAGTAAGGGAGTAGACTATGGGCAAGTTGGCGATGAGGCCGTTATGTCTACGGGTGATGGTAGGGCCTATGGTGTGGAAGTTGTGGCTAAGCTTATGGGGTGGCACGATATAGACCTGACTGCTACATACACACTTTTTAGGAGTGAGTTTACAGACAAAAATGGTATCTATCGACCCTCTTCGTGGGACACGAGGCATATCCTAAATCTTACAACAAGCTACAAGTTACCCAAAGGCTGGTACATCTCGGCTCGCTGGCGTTACATAGGCGGTGCTCCTTATTCACCTATTGATGTGGAGCGTTCTACAAACAAGGCCGCTTGGTCTATTACCAATCAGGCCTATACCGACTACGAGCGATTCAATACACTACGTCTTGCTGATGCTCATCAGCTGGATGTGCGCTTGGATAAGGAGTTCTATTTCAAGCATTGGATGCTCAATCTATATCTCGATGTGCAGAATGCCTACATCAGCAATATGCCTTCCAAACCGATATATACCAATCGTGATACCGAGGGACGTGTAATGGATGACCCCACTTCCCCCGATACCAAACAGTTGCTTCGTACACTGGTGTACTACAGTGGAACAATTCTCCCCACGGTAGGGATTATGATTAAGTTCTAGACGAACGAACAGATAGCAGAAACGGCTGTATCAAGAGCGCATCCGATACATCCATTCAACATAGTCTAGTTGGAAGGCTGGGAGCAATATCGCATTCTAATTCTGCTCAAGAGGACTAAGAAAGATACAAAAGTCAAGACGACTTCGTTTTTATGAAACGATAGAGCAAGATAAATTGATTAAGGTGCTGATGGCGGTTATGCCGAGTGACGGAATAAAAATTTTAAACTTCATGGAGGATTTCAAGAAACACCTAACAAGTCACGATAAAGAACATCTAATGAAACCATTTTTGTCTGCTATCATTAATCTTTGCCAAATCCTACTTAAAGAAGATGGAACACCACGAAACACTCTCCTTAATAAATGAACTTCAAGCACTTCGTGAAGAATTCAGACAGATAGCATGCTTTATCAGGGAGCTAAAGCGTGATTATTCCGTTTTGGAGGAAAAGATTGAGTTGAGTTCGGCAGATGTTCTGCACCTGCTTGGAATATCTAAGGCATCACTTGCAAGATGGAGGGAATCTAATTCTATTCCGTATAGGTATGTATCAAGTAACCATGTAGTTTATCCATTTAAAGGACTCTATCTCTCTGTCAAGACGGGTAGAGCCACATTCAAGGGCTTTCGTCGTTTAGAGGCTTTGCAGCGTTTAAACGCTTACAAGGGTGAAGCTACCTGCTAATATTAGTGCTATCTTTATTCTTCTCAATCGTTTAAGTCCTTCCTCACTTTTAAGTTTTGCTTTCGGTATTCTTGACCCAAAATTGATAGCAGAATCTGGTCCAATAGTACTTCCGAGAACAATCAGCGGTAAGCTCATCAGTAGTATTATAATGGTGTCTATCATATCTCAACTTATCTTAATTTTATTTATGCAATATCAATCAACTTAGTTATCAAGGTTTATAATAGAAACTAAGCATCAGTTCTCTTCCTCTAATGTCTTGATTACTAAAGCTACTTGAAAGCGTATTATTAATTCCATAGCTATAGCTTTTATTATTAAAGACATTGTTCCAAGCAAAACTCAGGTCGAAGTGTTTGGCTTTAAATATCAAAGTGAAGTCTTGAAAGAACATATCCTTAAACTTCTTTTGTGGTACCTCGTTATGATAGTATTCCGTCAAAGTTTCCAAACTTAAAACCTTACAAAGAGGTAGTCTAAGGCTTCCCTCATGCTTCCAACTATTTAGATTAGACGTTTTTCCGAAAGCAGGCATCTTCATCTGATGAAAGCCATAAGTAAGTTTATAATTTAAATCGACACCCTTTATTAAACCAATATCAAGGTTAGAGGTTATATTTAAGTTCTTTGTGTCGTAAGGCATTCGTTGGCTATTCTGAACCAAATAACTATTCATGGCATTATATAACGCCTTTACATTTAGCTTTCCTTTTAAGAAGCCTATGCCTTGTGAACCCATTAGGAACATACTCCAGCTATTGTATTTTGTTTCTTCTGGAGTCAATGATTCTACGATATAGTTGCCCACAAAATCTTGAGTTGATGTATAAGGAGAGTTTCCAAACGACTTTGTTATGCGTAATCGTATAGAAGTGCCTTTCAGAGCATCGCTATAAACAACTCCTATTCCTAAGCTTTTCTCTTTGTTTAGATTATAGCCTGCCAGACCTTTATTCATATATTGATAATCTTGCAGTACCAAAGTTGGATAAAATTGGGCAGCATTAATCTGCATTGTATTAATGGATGCATCAGCCGAGAAAGTCCATGTTGCTGTAGCGTTCCATCTGATATGGAAGTTAGGGGAGAATAAAACTTTAGACTGACCATTATCTAAACTATACTTATAATGGTTGTACGACATATCGCCAGATAATGTGAAATCAAAGTCCTTCACCATATATTCAATGCTCGGATTGGCATAGAAACTCGCAAAGGTAAAACTACTTTTACCCATAAGCAGCCCTACGCTATCTGGAACTCCCACTAAATCAGAAGTGAAGCGGTGTTCTCCTGCATTTACTCCTATTTGTCCTGATAGAATAAATTTACCTATTCTAAAACTTCCTCTTACGTCCGTATTCGTTTCATAGTAATGTTGATTAATAGACTGCACCAGCGAATCGACATATAGTTGTTGCGGACGTACATCCATTATATTCTTTGATTGCAGAGTAACAAGGCGTTTCCCATATTTCTTCATTATACTGAAATTATCTTTTAATGTATAAATTGGAAGATTACCCATCATCTTATGAGGATGAGTCCCCTGTTCATTCAGCCATTGTTTGTTCCAAGAAAAGTCACCAGAAAGCTCATTTTTAAGATAATGATTTTTAGCGTTATTCTCGTATTTTATCTTTGCAAAGAGGTCATTGCTTTTCTCCAAATACTGTTTTCTGTTTTCTATTGTCTTTATACCGCTATTCGTATAAAAGTCTGAATGGCGCAAAGAGGTAGCCTCATTGCGGTCATTGGCAAATGTAACCTGTACGCTTACCTGAGAGTTTTCATCTATACGCTGTAGTGCATTCAAACTAACAGCATGTGAGCGGTTGAAAAGCGAACGCCCCTTGAGTAATAAAGGCGACGGAGAAGGAAGTGAGAGCATAGCTGATAAAGGACTTTGTAGCTCATCAAAACTTAAAAGTTTGTCCGTCTCTCTCCTTATATTCTTCCCTATATTATTTGTCTTATAAGTAAGAATTGTCTGAAAAGAAGGCTTCAGGCGCATGGCAAAGGTTTCAAAATTCCATAATCCTCCATGACTCTTTAGTCCTATGCCACCGCTATAAGATGTCATCCAGCGTGCCTTAGCTCCTTGTTTCATCCTGATATTGATAGCGTTATCGTCAGAATAAGTAAAATCATCTAACACACGGATAGGTTGATGATGCTTCATTACTTCTACTGTTGCTACATCCTCTTGGGGCAGTGACTTTGTTGCCAAGCCGTATTTCCCTCCCATCAAATTCATACCTTCTATATAGAAGTTGCTGATAGACTTACCTTCGTATTGTATCTCGCCATTCTCTTTATTCACATCAAAGCCAGGGACACGTGCAAGAACGTCAGCCAATGTTCGGTCTCCTTCTTTTTTATAGGTAGTGAGTAGATATTGAATCGTATCGCCTTTTATCTTAATTGGTTTTGCTTTCACCGTTATCTCTGATAACGTTTTCGTATCTTCCTCTAATGTAATATGCTGTGTTGGCATATCCATTGTAACCTTTAGTTCCTGCTTTTTATAGCTTATTGCTGAAATAGATAGAATATTACCTTCTTGTGCTGTAATGGTAAACTTCCCCTTAGTATCTGTCTGACAGAAATGTAATGTCTTTTTTGTGGTTGCATCTACAGTCTTGATAATAGCTGCAGACACAGGGTGTCCTCCAACGTCAGTAACGACACCTTCCACTATCCTCTGTGCACTTATTGACTGTACAAGTAGGATAAGTAAACATAAGATAATATATTTCTTCATCCGTAATATCTTTATTCTAACTCCATTTTGGGAATCATGGTTGTATTCTTTGGGTAGATCGTAGGGTCTGAAGCCTTTTTTAAATAAGAGAGCCGGTCTATATCCTTATACTTTTTCTCCCAGAAATTATAAAACTTGACAGGTGACAACTGTTCTCTTTTAATGTTACTTGCAGTTATGTCTATAAAGCCATCGCAATGTGCGGCTAAGATTAAACCGGGTAGTCCACCTAATTTCCACGGACCGAGCGGTAAAGGAATCTCCTCACTGAACCACACCTTCCAGTCTCGTCCACGGAAATGTGTGGTCGCCATCGTGCAATTAAAGCCTATGACATTTCGTGTACTGTCTTCGTGAATAACCCATTCCGGTGTGGGTATGTCTTCTGTTATCTTATAATAAGAGTCCCAGACCTGTGTGTAAGTTGTCATTTTTCCGTCTTCAAGATTTCTGTAAAGATAATCACGCCAATTAGGACTTTCTACTGTCGGAATAGTCTTATTATTATTGCGAGCAGCTTTTATCTTTTCATTAATTATCGCCAAAGCTGTCTCAGGGTTGCTTCCTAAGGAATCGAAGCGCAAAGTATGATAGCTAAAGTATTCACTTACATTTTTCCCTATCCTAAGTGCATAGTCATCATAACTGTTAAGATACTTTGTGTGATAACTGATTTCGAGAATGCTCGGTTCAATGATATGTGTCTCTTGTCCAAAGCAACTAAGCAGTGACAACATGAATGTGATACAGAAAGAGTATAATTTCATAATCATTAATTTTTGATTGACTTGTATACGGAAAGCCCTCTATGCATTAGTCTTTTCCCTTTATAGGTTTCGTTAATTAATTACAAACATCAAAAATATGGGATACTTAGTCAAACATAATTTTCTCCATTTTCTTTTTTATATTAATAGGACATTTATCATAAGGTAGAATCCGTTTGCGATATACATATCCAAGGTATGCACTACCATTTTTAGAGTAGGCCCTATACCAATCTCCGTCTAAAACAGGCGTATACAAAAAAATATCATTTTTCAATATTTTACCTTTAACCCTATACTTTTTAGAAGGCCCCTCTCTAACGTAAGTAAAGCCGTCAGAGTCATTAATAATCGCTGGAAATTTCATATAATCATCTCTATCTACAAGACTGAGCCCATTTCCATCATATATAGAATTAATATCAGAATATTTAAAGCTACGAGGTGATTCTGTATTCACCATAAAATATAGTACTTTATTCCCTAAATTAACTTCTACAACAGAGTCAAGGGGGTTGCCATAGCTAAATATACACGCATTTGTTATCGCATCAAAAATTATTCGCTCATTCTTTCCTTGGTAAAGGGAGCTAATAGAATAATTACAGTCTCCTATCTCAATGTAATCTTTATTATGACATGTACTAAGAACTTTATAAAGATCATATAAACAATCCTTAGCTGAGTGCTGCGCATACATAGAAAAGAACCACATGTGTGATAAGAGGATTATCGTTATATATCTTTTCATAATCAAATATTTTACTTATATGTACTTAAAAAATTATTATTTATTGTTTTTTATGTTATATACTCTAATAACATTTCCGATTCGGATTTATCGTATACCCGTTGTTAATACCCTTATATGGGTGTTCGTCAATACCCTTGTATGGGTGTTCACTGATACCCTTATATGACTAATATCACGAGGCTTTATATTACCTTTTAATTGGGGTGGTATAAAGGTCTTCATCTATTTTTCTTCCCCTCTCATCAAACAGTGAGTATATCCTCTTTAACTCTGATATAAGCATTTGCTCGAACGTTTCCCATTGGAATAGGGAGGTTGCATCGTCTCTATCACAATAGTGCACGGTGCTTGTTCTTTTATCTATATAAAGATAAGAACCGTCCCAGTCATAACCGCCTATAAAGAAATGGTTGTCTGCGGCATTTCGAGGTCTTTCCCGAATGTTTGCCGTAATAATCGAAAACGGTTGGCGGCTTTCATCAGTGCTTCTTTTATAGTTTCTTCTTAACCCGTCTAAACAAAAGGTTCCAACCAATATGTCTAACCCATTGCTTACATCTAACAAGAATTTTTTATAATCGATGGGAATTTCCATGCCCAATTCTTTCTCCAATGCTTGGACATCGTTCTTACTTAGCGGAGGATACAGGGTGTTTAGCCAAGCCTCGGGGGCTATATGGGGCGCTTTTCCTATAAGGATTGCACCAGTGGATTGGGATTCTTCAATACCCTGGTTCTGAAATCTATAAATTAAATCCCTATATGTTTTATTCATATTCGATTTTTCTATATACGTTATACTATTTATGGTAAAGGCTCATCATTAAAAATGAAGAATTTGACAATAGTTGATTTAATCTCTATTGATTTTCTTCCCACTTGATGGATTCCTGTAATTACCATTATGCCTACTAAGATGTTCTTCACAAATTCAATAAGATATCGCAAATATATAGAAATATTCAATACGGCGCAACTATTTGGCTCAATAATTTGCTGCGTATTATGTGAGGAGGATAGTAGTTGTGTTTATAGCTTTTGTGGTTAATGTAAAATAAATTCACAACGTGCTTTTTTATTGATGCTCTTTTGGCTTCTAAAAGATGCCCTTTTGGCTTTCAAAAGGCGCCCTTTAAGACCCTTACTAACGCCCTTTTGGAGTCCAATTAAGCACCTTTTACTTTTGTGTTTTGTAAGTATTTGATTCTATGAGGGTTACAAAGTTGTCGAAAAGAGGCTTTTTGGGTCTTTTTTAGGGAGTTTTCTAAGGTTTTTGTGTCAATATTTTTCGCAGTTAACGATACTTTTTTAGTTCTTCCGAAATCTGGAGTGCTCAACTAAAAGTCTTATATAATAGGCACACGGAGTCACGGAGGGGACGGAGGTAAACGCAATGTCACGGAGGTGCCGACGGCACAAAGAGCGACGGAGGTGTAGCGTACAGATTCTTGATAACGATTTTGGGTTAAACGCTTTGTATATAAATTACTAATAGAAATGGCAAACAAGCTCCGTCGCTCTATGCACCGACGGTGCCTCCGTGACTTTCATTGCTTGGGTTTAATAATCCTCCGTCCTCTCCGTGCCTCCGTGTGACATTACTTCAAACTCTAAGCATAAGTGGCAAACCTTATCACTCCAAAATCCTGAAGAGCCACCTTTTAAGAAAAAAGCAAAAGAAAAAGCGGTATAAAGACGTCATAAAAGTTCGTCTTATACCGCTTTGTAAGATGAGGCTATACCTATAGTTTCATTAGGAAAAGGGATATTCTTTCCTGCGATTTACACTTGATAACATCGTTGGTATAGCTGATTTATGTGCTGTGGAGATTACTTCTCGCAGCTGCAGCCCGTCCAAGGCTTTAGCTCTTTGAAGAAGTCATGACCCTTATCGTCAACAAGGATGAAGGCTGGGAAGTCCTCAACGGTAATCTTCCAAACAGCTTCCATACCGAGTTCTGGATATTCTACGCACTCAATACTCTTGATGCTGCTCTGTGAGAGAACGGCAGCCACACCACCGATAGTACCGAGGTAGAAACCACCATGCTTCTGGCAGGCATCTGTCACAGCCTGTGTACGGTTACCCTTAGCAATCATCACGAGTGAACCACCATGCTCCTGGAACTCGTCAACGTATGGGTCCATACGGTTGGCAGTGGTAGGTCCCATTGAACCACATGGATAGCCCTCTGGTGTCTTGGCTGGTCCTGCATAGAGAACAGGGTAATTCTTGATGTAATCAGGCAATTCCTCGCCAGCATCCAAACGTGCCTTGAGCTTAGCGTGAGCAATGTCACGAGCAACGATTATGGTACCCTTGAGGTTGACACGTGTTGAAACAGGATACTTTGTCAGCTCAGCACGAACGGCATCCATACCCTTGTCGAGGTCGATTTCTATGCCCTTCGCACCTTCTCCCGGCTTGCGATATTCCTCTGGAATCAACTCGCTTGGGTTGGTGTCCATCTTCTCCAACCAAATACCGTCCTTATTAATCTTCGCTTTGATGTTACGGTCAGCAGAACAGCTAACTCCCATACCGATAGGGCAGCTTGCACCGTGACGTGGCAGACGGATGATACGGATGTCGTGAGCAAGATACTTACCACCAAACTGTGCACCAAGACCAATCTTGTAAGCCTCTTTGAGAATCTTCTTCTCGAGGTCGATGTCGCGGAAAGCACGTCCTGTCTCGTCGCCAGTAGTAGGGAGATTGTCGTAATACTTGATACTTCCGAGCTTAACGGTGAGGAGGTTCTTTTCTGCAGAAGTACCACCAATCACGAAACAGATGTGATAAGGAGGACAAGCAGCAGTACCGAGGCTCTTCATTTTCTCAACGAGGAAAGGAATGAGCGTACCCTCATTCTGTATAGTAGCTTTGGTCATTGGGTAGAAGTAGGTCTTATTAGCAGAGCCACCACCCTTTGCTACCATTACGAAACGATATTCAGCGCCCTCAACAGCCTCGATGTCAATCTGTGCAGGGAGGTTACACTTGGTATTCACCTCATCGTACATATTGAGCGGAGCGTTCTGTGAGTAGCGGAGATTCTCCTCTGTAAAGGTGTTGAAGACACCACGAGAGAGTGCCTCCTCGTCCTCAAAACCAGTCCATACTTGCTGACCCTTCTCACCGTGAATGATAGCAGTACCCGTGTCCTGGCAGAAAGGCAGTACACCCTTCACAGCTGTCTCAGCATTGCGGAGGAACTGGAGTGCCACGTACTTGTCGTTTTCTGATGCCTCTGGGTCGGTCAGAATCTTTGCAACTTGCTCATTGTGTGCACGACGGAGCATGAACTCACAATCGTGGAAAGCCTCCTGTGCTAATAAAGTAAGTGCTTCTTTGCTTACCTTCAGAATCTCTTTACCTTCAAACTCACCAACGCTGATACCTTCCTTTGATACCAGACGATACTCGGTGTCATCTTTGCCCAATTGGAACATTGGTGCATACTTGAATTCTGCCATAATGTTTTGTTTACCTGTCTGCCCTTTATCGGTAGGGCAGACAGGGCTTTTTCTATTTGTTTATAATATGTTTTTGTATTCTTTTCTTACTGTTTATTAATAGCCGAAGATTTCTTCTGTTGTCACTCTCTTTATAGGTGCAATCTTCTCCAAAGCCTTGATATCAAGCTCTTTCTCGTTGCCGAGGATGATATACTTGAAGGTCTTGTTGGCAATATACTCTTTCTCGAAGTTGATAACATCCTGTAGTTGCAGACTTGGAAGGGCATTGTAAATCTTCTCACTCAATGAAGTGTCGAGACCTAAACGCTGTGCTGCAAGATAAGAGGTGAGGATAGAGTACTTAGTTGTACGAGCAGAAGCAAGGCTCTTCATGAGACTTTGCTTTGCAAGATCAAAGCCACTCTGGCGTACAGGTACATTGTTGAGAAGCTTATTGAACTCTGTTACACAGTCCATCATCTTATCGTTCTGTGTGATGATGTAGGTGTAGAAGTTCTCATTACCTCCTAAACGATAAGGAGATGCATAGACAGCTGAAGCTGAATAAGCCAAACCACGTGCCTCACGTAACTCTTGGAAGACGATGGCATTCATACCACCTCCGAAGTATTCATTGAAGAGGGCGATGATAGGGGCACGGTCGGCAGACCACTTCTGGTTCTGATTGTGGAGCTGAACCATGTAGATATTCTTTGCATCGTAAGGTGCAATGAGAACCTCGTTCTTAGGTGTTGTCTGCTCTGTATAACGCTTGATAGCAGGTACTGCAGCGAACTTCTTTGGTGTCTGGATAGTCTTGCTGACAAGCTGGTCAACCTCTTTCAGGCTTGAAGGACCGTAGTAAAGCACTGTCAACTTATAGTTCTTCAAGTTCTTCAAAAGGTTAAGCAGTTCCTGTGGGTTCATTGACTTCAACACCTGTTCGCTTGGAACGTTGCGAGTAGGGTTGTACTCTCCGTAGGTAGCATAGTCTCTGAGGGCAGCGAAGTTAGCGTTCTGGTTAGCCTTGTTGTCGCTGCGTGACTTTAGAATCTGCTCTACATAGAGGTCGTAAGCCTCCTTGTCAACCTTTGCATTGCTGAGTAAATTGTTCAACAGAGCAAGTGCCTGAGGCAGGTTAGAGTTGAGACCACTTAACGTAATGTATGAAACTTCGTTTCTTTCTGAGAAGTTGTAGTCACAAGCTAACTTGTAGAACTGCTGCTTAATCTGCTCGTTGCTGAGCTTATTAGTACCTAAGTAATCAAGATAACCAGCTGCATAGCTGAGCATTGGGTTATGTTCGTCACCGTAAGGAACTACGAAGCAAAGTGTAAAGAGGTCGTTTGTTTTGTCCTGCTTATAGAGAACAGGAAGACCCTTCTGTGTTGTTGCCTTGGTAAGGTCGCGCTTGTAGTCAACAAACTGTGGCTGGATAGGAGTTGTCTTGGTGTTTACAATCTCCTTGAGGAAGTCACTCTGCTTGTCGTTGTTGGTTGGGATTGGAGTGATAGTAGGCTTCTCAACCTTCTTAATAGTAGTGTCGTTACCTTGCTCCTTGTAGACACAAGCGAAGTCGTTACGGAAGAATTGATTAGCAAACTTTACTATCTCAGCCTTTGTTAACTTTGAAATACGATTGAGTTTATCCACCTCCTGCTTCCAGTCTTTGTGGTTGATGAAGGCATCCACATACTGCTTTGCACGGAACTGGTTGTTATCTAACTGCGTATAATAGTAACGCTTGTAGTTGTTAACGATAGATGGCAAGAGATCATCAGAGAAGTTACCCTTCTTGAGTTTCTCAATTTCAGACAAAGCAAGGCTGCGTACCTCCTGCAAAGTCTGTCCACTCTTTGGCTGTCCATAGACATAGAATACCGAATATTCGTCCATATCTGCGATACCTGCGCTAACCTCCTGTACCTTCAGCTTCTGGCTGAGGTCGAGGTCGAAGAGTCCTGCTTGTCCGTTAGACAAGAGTTGTGCTATAACCTCTAATGTATCTAACTGCAAAGACTTACTTGCGTCTGCACGCCAACCCATGAAGAGCATAGGAGCTTCCTTACCAACAACAGTCGTATCAACGGGTGCTGTGAGGGCTGGTTGAGCTGGGAACTGTGGTACGTCGATGTGTGCACTTGGCTTCCAATCGCCAAAATACTTCTCAATCGAAGCTACTGTCTTGTCTGGGTCGAGGTCGCCTGAAAGACAGATAGCGATGTTGTTTGGTACGTAGTATTTGTTAAAATAGTTCTTGATGTTGGTGATTGAAGGATTCTTCAGGTGCTCACCAAGTCCGATAGTGGTCTGTGTACCGTATGGGTGGGTAGGGAAGAGCTTTGCAAAGAGGGCTGCATAGACCTTACGCCAGTCGCTTGAAAGACCGATGTTATACTCCTCATACACCGCCTCCAACTCTGTATGGAAGCCACGGATAACCATATTCTGGAAACGATCACCCTGAACTCTTGCCCAAGTGTCAATCTCATTAGATGGAATATTCTCTACATAGCAAGTTACGTCATTAGAAGTATAAGCGTTTGTACCCTCACTACCGATGGCTGTCATCATCTTGTCATACTCGTTTGGAATGTTGTAACGAGCCGCAAGTTGTGAGATAGAGTCAATCTGGTGGTACCATTGCTTGCGTGCAGCTGGGTCAGTGATATGACGATACTGCTCGAAACGAGCCTCAATAGAGTCGAGGTAAGGGCGTTCTGCCTCTACATTAGATGAACCAAAGTGGGTTGTACCCTTAAACATAAGGTGCTCTAAGTAGTGTGCAAGACCTGTTGTCTCCTTTGGATCATTGCGAGAACCCGTGCGCACAGCGATATATGTCTGTACACGTGGCTTCTCTTTGTTAACAGAAAGATAGATTTTCAGACCGTTTTTCAGTGTGTAGATACGTGTCTGCATCGGGTCATTCGGTATGCTCTCATAGCTGTAACGCTGCGCATAAGCTGCCACAGATGCAAATAGGAACAATAGTCCTAAGCTTAGCCCCTGCATGAGGGTACTGTTAAGGAAATGTTTTTTCATACAATCAGTATTTGTTTATTGTTATAATTGGGTAGAGAATGTAATGATTAATTCTCAAAATCAACCTCATGATCAAGGCTATTAACGAACGATTCAAAGACCTCTCTGTCTACATCGCCCATCTCAAACTCCTTCTCGGCATCCTTTTTAATCTCTGCAATCCATGCACGCCGTGCCTCGATATAATCCTGTTTGATGCGTGCATCGTCCTCGGGAGAAATCTCATTAATGCCGTAGTATTCCAGAATCATGCGATAGGTCCATGCCCATTGATAGATACGATAATTGTCATTAATCTCTCGGAAGCGGTTAACCACCTCTTCTATCGTTTCAAGACTACCGCTCTTGATATCCTCTATGAGGCGTCGCTCTTCTGATACAGGGAGTAGAAGACCAGAGAGATCGTCCCATCGTCCGAGTCCTACTTCGGTCTGTGGCTTACCGAAGAAACCCCATTTGTGCGCACGTTTCAGTACGGCACCCATATAGATACGCAATGCAATGTCATAGTATTTGATACCTTTTCGCAGACTGGTAGCATTGATAACGTATTCATGATAGTTATAGGACGAAACATTGTCGCCACTTGCCTGTCGCAGATTCTCAAGTATCTTCTTTCCCTGTAGAATCTCTCCAACAGAGTAAGGTGATAGCCAATCGAAGTTGACAATACTCTTCTGCGTCTGCTGTGGACGCATATCACGCTTTGGCCACTTGCGTATATCACGATAAAGACCAACCGTTGTAATGTTACGACCCGGCACGAGATACATCTTGTCGGCCTCTGCAATGAGGTAAGAGAAGGGTAGGGCAGTCGTATTCGGGTGGTGCATCAGCTTACCGAAACATACGGAGAACGTACCGATCGTTGCTGGCATGAGCAGATAACTACCGCTGGCTGTCTTCGTTCCACGCTCTAAGATACCCCAGTGCATTGGTCCCATCTTATAGGCATGGTTAGAGAAGTTAGTGCCAGAACCTGCGTTATAGAAAGAGAACATACCACCGATTAGCAGCGAACTCTTATGATGTGAGGCACAGAACGGACCGCAGAAGGCAGCGCACGCCTCACCGTTTGACATAAAGGAATTGGCGAAGAAGACACTCTGTGAGGCTGTAAAGCCATTGCTTATCTGACAGGCTTCACCCACGAAGCAGTCTTGCATCTTCACACTGTTCACAATGCTGGAGCCATCTGATATGATAGAATTCTCGCAGATGACACCTGTGCCAATGTAGACACTGGCATGTTCAGAGCTGAGAATGGTACAATCGCTCAATCGACTTGCACCAGAAATCTCGCAATCGTCCTGAATGACGGTGTTGGTAATCTCCTTTGTATTGACAATCTTCACTTTATTGCCAATCGTTCCACGTTCAGGATTTGTGCGGGCAATCTCCTCTTTAATTAGTCTTCGGATAGCATTCTTGAGGTCTTTGTCGTTGAAATGCTTCACCATAAAGGCTGCAAACTGGCTATTAAGGTCGTGGAAGAAGATCACGTTTCCATCACCTACCTCGTTAAGGACAGATATCAGATTACCTTCCCCGTATGTAGCACCCTCCGTAGTCTCCATGACAGAGATGTTAGAGATGAGGCAGTCGTCACCGATGGTATAGTTATTAATATAATTCCCTACCTTCTCTATCAGGCAGTCGTTACCAACGGTCACATTACGTAGGGTTGCATCATTGATACCAGAATGCTTGACGAAGCCCTTTGTTATCTCGACTTCTTTCTGGACACTTCCCAACTGTACGTCACCATAGAACATGACACGGTGGAAGAATTTCGCTTGAAATCCGTCCTCCGCAACCTCTACTCGACTCCAATCTTCTGCCCAGCAGCTATTGCTCTCGAGTATCTCAATCTCTTCAAAGGTAAGGGAACGATATTGCATAAACTTTTCTTTTAGTTGTTGTTATTAGCCTTATTGGGCTTATTGGGTTTATTAGGCTTATTAGGCCCATTAGCCTTATTAGCCTAATAAGCCCAATAAGGCAAATATGCCCAATAGTCTTTATTCCTCTTCGATATTGTAAAGGAAGTCATTGTAAGGATACTTCTGCACGTGGAGTTCGCGTACTTTCTTGTAAAGCACCTCCCTGAACTCGTCAATATTCTCCTTTTCCTTGGCTGAAATGAATAGACAGTTGTCATGCTCTTTAGCCATCCACGTCTTCTTCAGTTCGTCCAAAGTGATATTCTCCTTGGTGGCAGGTGTGAGGTCGTCTTCCTCTTTCTCCACCCAATGATAGTTGTCAATCTTGTTGAAGATAATCATCGAAGGCTTGTCAGCACAACCAAGTTCAGACAAAGTCTGGTTGACTACCTGTATTTGTTCCTCAAAGTCAGGATGTGAGATGTCCACAACGTGCAAGAGAAGGTCGGCTTCGCGCACCTCATCGAGTGTTGACTTAAACGAATCAACCAAGTCGGTTGGCAACTTACGGATAAATCCAACGGTGTCAGCTAATAGGAAAGGAAGATTGTCAACAACGACCTTGCGTACGGTTGTGTCGAGTGTTGCGAAGAGTTTGTTCTCTGCAAATACCTCACTCTTAGCCAAGAGGTTCATGGTGGTTGACTTACCCACGTTCGTGTAACCCACCAAGGCAACACGAATCATGCGCCCACGGTTCTTACGTTGTGTTACCTTCTGCTTGTCAATCTCAGCAAGTCTTTGCTTCAAAAGGGTCATACGCTGCAGGATGATACGGCGGTCCATCTCCAACTGGGTCTCACCCGGACCACGCAAACCTACCGAACCTTTACCGCCACCAGAGCCTGAACCACCACCCTGACGCTCCAAGTGAGTCCACAGACGTTGCAGACGTGGGAGCATATAGCGATACTGTGCCAACTCTACCTGTGTCTTTGCGTTGGCTGTCTGGGCACGCATAGCAAAGATGTCGAGGATGAGAGAGGTACGGTCTAATATCTTCACACCGAGTTCCTGTTCGATATTACGCATCTGCTTTGCCGACAACTCGTCGTCGAAGATTACCATACCGATAGGCTCCTCCTCGTCTTCTTTCATCTTGATGTAATCTCTTATTTCTTCAAGTTTACCCTTGCCGACATAGGTAACAGCACTTGGACCTGTCACCCTCTGTGTGAATCGCTTCACAGTGATAGCACCAGCTGTATCAGCGAGGAACTCTAATTCGTCAAGATATTCCTTCGTCTTGTCCTCGTTCTGGTCCTTTGTAATAAGACCCACAAGGATGGCTGTTTCCGCCTTGACGTCAGATATGATAAATTCTTTCATTCAGTAATTTCTATTATTGCTTATTTTTGTGTTGAAAAGTGTACTTCCCTATTGTTCGAACAGGTATACACTGCCACATGGCAAAGTTACTCATAAAATCTGAAAAATGCTAATGAAAAACGCTGTTTTTATGTCCTTTAACCCAAATCTCATGCCCCCACAATGTGTATAATTCTGCTTCTTCTGAAATATGGAATGATAAAAAGCTATTATAATAAGGCACACAGTGCAACTCTAAGTTTGCAGCAAGAAACATAGATTTGCTCTGTGAGATATTTCTAATATCTTAAACACAAAAGGCAGAGCTTGTCAATCCAAACTTCTGGAGAATCCTTTTTGTCTGAATTTTTCACATATCGATTTTTTAAAGACCATCAAAAGGCTTGCAATTAACGCCCTTTTCGCTTGCAAAAGATGCCCTTTTGAGGTCTTACTAACGCCCTTTTGAGCCCTTATTAAGCACCTTTTGGATTGCCTCTTTGCAACTATTTGAAAACAAGTAACTTATGTAGGTATTAAAATATCTCATGTTTACCTCATTTTTCTACCTTTTCTTCGAATGTTTTGTAAATAAATTTCTTTATCTTTGGGCGTATCTTACTCAGGGGACACTAATTACTGGTTTAGGTTTTGGGTAAGGGGAGAAAAAAAGATATTAAAGTTTACGTTTCCTGTCACTGTTGTCACTCCTTTCAGATGCTTAACAGGCTATCCTACAATGATATAACCTTAAATGTTAAAAGTGACAGGAAACTAAAAATAAACTTGTTTTGTAGTTGTATGTTCATTAATACGACTAAGATTAAACGTGAATCTTCAAACCATCGTATGCAAAGAAAATATCATTTGGAAGAAGTTTTTGTGCCTCTTCATGTAAGCCAATCTTATGGGTGAGATGGGTTAAATAAGTGCGTTTTGCTCCTATCTTTCGACTGAAATCAATGGCTTCAGATATTAACTGATGGGAGTGGTGCTCACGTTCCCAGCGTAAAGCGTTTACAACCAGTGTCTCAACACCTTCAAGATAAGGGAGTTCCTCATCCTTAATAGTTTTCATATCTGTTATATAAGCGAGTTTCCCAAAGCGATAACCAAGGATGGGTAGTCCGCCATGCATTACCGAGATAGGCATCACTTCGATGTCACCAATCATAAACTTTACATGCGGTTGAATACTATGAAGGTTCAGTTTTGGAACTCCTGGATAGGGATTGTCTGTGAAACAATAAGGGAAATTATGACGTAAGCCGTCACAAGTATTTTCGTTGGCATACACTTCTATATTCCCCAAGGCGCAATAAGGGCGCACGTCGTCAATCCCTCCTACATGATCATAGTGGATATGCGTAATCAATAAGCCATCAATCTTACGGAAAGGTTGTGGTAACATCTGTTGGCGGAAGTCAGGACCGCTGTCAATGACAATACGCGTCTTTGCCGTTTCCAATAAAGCAGAGGTGCGCAATCGGTTGTCGCGTGGGTCCTTACTCTTACAAACATCGCAGCTACAGCCAAGTACTGGAACACCATTGGAGGTGCCAGTACCGAGGAAGGTGAAGCCTCCCCCGACCCCTCCGAAGGGAGGGGAGTCCTTTATCGGTCGTTCGTTGCTTATATGTTCTTCTTGATTCAAAGGATATGTTCTTAAAAGTTGGTTTGATGCTTTATAAGCATTTCTTAATTAAAAGCTTATTTATAACGAGTGTTTATGGTTGGATGTCGCAGTTGTTAGGATAAGTATTAATATTAAACCATACCACAACCTAAAGAAGTAGTTACTTTTGTTTAGCACTCCCCTCCCTTCAGAGGGGCTGGGGGAGGCTTCGTTTGTTTAGCACTCCCCTCCCTTCGGAGGGGTTGGGGGAGGCTTTCTCCTTTCGGAGGGGCTGGGGGAAGCTTTAGTTTGGAAAGGCTTTAGTTGGGAAAAGTATTCACCTCTGGATGTATCTCAATTCCAAACTTCTCCTTCACATCATGCTGAATTGTCTGGTAGAGTCTGACTACGTCAGCACCTGTTGCGCCACCAAGGTTCACCAATACCAAAGCCTGCTTGTCGTAAACGCCTGCAGGACCTAATGCCTTACCCTTCCAACCGCATTGTTCAATCATCCAACCAGCTGGAATCTTCTCATGGTCAGCATCAATAGTATAGTGGGGCATCCGTTCATATTGCGCTGCCAACTCCTCGTATTTAGCTTTAGGAACGATAGGATTCATAAAGAAACTACCCGCATTACCAATCTTCTTTGGGTCAGGAAGTTTCGCATTACGGATGTCAGTAATCGTCTGGCGAAGTTCTGCTACGGTAGGATTCTCTATACCTTGTTCAGCCAATGCCGCACGAATATTACCATAATCGAGTTTAGGTTGATAAGTCTTAGAAAGGTGATAGGTCACCGATGTGATAAGATACTTATTGCGCCATTCATGCTTAAACTTACTCTGTCGATAGCTGTATTCGCAATCAGCATTCTTGAAATGATACACTTCACCAGTGGCAATCTCCACCGCTTCAACCTCATCAATCAAGTCTTTAGCTTCCACACCATAGGCTCCGATATTTTGTACAGCACTCGCACCACACTCACCCGGAATGATAGAAAGGTTTTCTGCACCATAGAGATCGTGAGAAACACAATAGTCTACAAAGTCATCCCATACGTAAGCAGAGCCACAACGTACACGTTCTTCGTCGATTTGCTCGATAAAGGAGATGCCAGAGTGGAGTACGGTTCCCTTGAAATCACCAGTGAGTAGAAGGTTACTACCCCCACCGAGAATCAGTAGTGGATAGTCGTCTTCCTTCAACGAGCGTACAAGTTCCTGTGCTTCCTCTACTGATTCGTATTCAACAAAACGCTGACATTTAGCGTCAATGCCGAAGGTATTATGTTTTAGTAGACTATAGTTAAACTCTATTCTCATTTTAACTTATATCGTTTTTGCGTTTTCCTTTGTTTCTGTTTATAACAAGGATTTATTCTTCCTGATTTCTGAGAACCTTTGCCGGACTGCCGACAGCAACAGCATTGGCAGGAATGTCCTTTGTTACAACTGCTCCTGCGCCTATTACAGCATTACGACCTATCGTCACACCGGGTAGGATAATTGCTCCTCCACCAATCCACACGCCATCTTCTATCTTGACAGGTTGGGCATAGATATTCCATCCTCCACTAGGAATCATTCGTTCCTTGGCAGTGACAGGATGCGCTGCTGTATAGATTTTCACGTCTGAAGCGATTAGAACATGATTGCCTATATCAATACGGTTATTGTCTACAAACGTACAGTTCATATTGATAACAACCCAGTTCCCCATGTGGATATTGACACCATACTCACAATGAAAATCCACATCGATATGAATCTGCTCACCGATAGAGCCAAACAACTGCTCAAAAATCCTGTGCTTGCTTTCGTGGTCAGCATAGTCGCAATCGTTCAACTTGCGCAATAAGCGTTTTGTACGTAATATTATCTGCTGCAATTCTGGGTCAACAGCATTAAAAAACTCACCATCTAAGGCTTTCTGACGTTCACTTTTCATAAGCAAAAGGTTTTAAATTGTTGAGTATATTGCTTAAAGAAAGACCCACTACCAAGGTAGGCAGGGGTCTGTTCGTTAATAAGCTACAACCTTCTCTAAGCGCCAACTCTTACCATTCTGCTTAAAGATGAGCTGCGTTTCAACACCATTAGACAACCCACGGAAGGTAACAATCCTGCGGTCAGTGTCTGAATACTTCTGACCATAAAGGATGTTATAAATCATTTCCTGTGGAAGTTCTGGTAAGAATGATGACCATTCTTCGGCAGGGATAGTCGTGTTGACTACATTTGTCTCCTCACCATTAGGGTCTGGACCTGAATAAGCTAATGAACTCTTCACAGCCCCTTTACCACCATTGGCGAAGAAGTGTGACAGGAAGGTATAGAAAGATGCGTTATAACTATCCTTGAATGTGATGTTACGAATCTGATTCAACTTCCAGCTTCCATCCTGATGATCGAACCAATACTGCTCTATCGTACCTCTCTTTAAATGTATCTTCTCAACGATGACACTATCCAAGTCGGTAGACTTAGAGAACTTCATTTGTTTCTCATTATCAAAGATAAGCGTGTAATAGCCCTGTTTGCGGAAGAAATAATCCATCTTCCAGTTTCCACGTGTCAGCTCCGTAGTCTTTGTACCATTGACTACAGGCAGTGGGAACTTAATACGATTCATCTGCAACTTCTTATTAGCAATAAAGTTAAAGAAGAAGTCATCAAACAATTGGTCTGCTGCCTTTGGCATAGGAGTAGCAGCAATCACCTCCGTGGCAGAGTCAACGCTATCTACAGTGTCAGTGTCTTCTGCTGCTGTAGAATCAGTAGTTGTACTGTCATCGCCATCAACTTTCTTGCTTGTGCAACCTGTAGTAACAGCTACCATAGCTACACAAACACACACAATAAGTAAAAAAGCTTTTTTCATACTCTCTTTTTATTCATCTCAAATTTCCTGCAAATGTACAATATTTATTTCTAATAAGATAGGATTTTTATAAATTTATATTAGGGTAATTTCTCCGTTACGATTATAAATTGTACCTTTGCAGGAAAATAATCAAGAACTATGTTATTAGACAAGATAGAAGAACTTCTCAAGGAAGTGAGCGCACTCACGGCAAAGAGTGCTGATGATGTGGAGCAACTCCGTCTGAAATACCTTAGTAAAAAGGGTGAAATCAATGCGTTGATGAGCGAGTTCCGTAATGTGGCAGCCGACCAGAAGAAGGTTGTCGGCATGAAGATTAATGAACTTAAGCAGAGTGCACAGGACAAGATTAACGAACTCAAGGACCAGCTTGAAACAAGTGAGGCACAGAGTGATGATATCGACTTGACACGTACTGCTTATCCTATTAACCTCGGTACACGTCATCCGTTGACACTTGTAAAGAACGAGATTATTGATATCTTTGCTCGTATGGGTTTTACTCTCTATCAAGGTCCTGAGATTGATGACGACCAGCACGTGTTTACTATGTTGAACTTTGCTGCTGATCATCCTGCACGTGATATGCAAGATACCTTCTTCATTGAGCGCAGTAGTACGATGGACGTTACGAAGAACGTTCTTCTCCGTAGCCACACTTCTAATGATGAGGCACACTATATGTCTACACACGAACCTCCAATCCGTGTTCTTTGCCCAGGTCGTGTATATCGTAATGAGGCTATCTCGGCTCGTGCACACTGCTTCTTCCATCAGGTAGAGGGTCTTTATGTTGATAAGAATGTTAGCTTTACCGACCTAAAGCAGGTGCTTCTCACCTTTGCTCGTGAGATGTTTGGTGCAGATACAAAGATTCGTCTTCGTCCAAGCTATTTCCCTTTCACTGAGCCAAGCGCAGAGATGGATATCAGCTGTAACATCTGTGGCGGTGAGGGCTGCGGCTTCTGTAAGCACACTGGATGGGTTGAGATTCTTGGTTGTGGTATGGTTGACCCACACGACCTTGAGGCTTGTGGTATTGATTCAAGCGTATATACAGGTTATGCCTTCGGTATGGGTGTTGAGCGTATTGCTAACCTCAAGTACCGTGTAAGCGACCTCCGCCTCTTCTCTGAAAACGATACCCGCTTCCTTCGCGAGTTTGAGGGAGCGTAGTGTTGGGTGATGAGTGTTAAGTGTTAGGTGTTGATGGGCACTTAGGTGTTGGGTGTTAGGTGTTGGGTGTTGATGATTTGCCCTTTCTATACTTGATATCTTTGAGTTATACGTTGTAAAAGTAAAGACTTTATAGATTTTGATAATAAGTAATGGGTGTTGATGAAGTTTTAAACAATTCGTCAACACCCATTTTCGTCTCTCTCTATTCTGCTTAATGGTCCGTCTCTGATAACGGATAATCCCGAATCTATCAGATGTTTCTCACTCCCTAAGGCTATCCTAAATTCTTTCTAACATCATATAGCATTCGTACTGACGCTGTTCTTTTATGTATTCATTGTCTAATAAGATTACTGTTAAGCCTTAACACTATATGTGCGGAGCCTTAGCACAACACGTGCGGAGGCTCTGTACGTTCGTTCAAGAGGGGTGTGAGCCTTGTTATTGACATCCTCTTTATATAAAGACAATGATGACTAACCCTCTCGAAAAAGCCTATCATAGTTATCACCAACACCTCTCACGTAGCATATCATCACCACCTAACATCCACCACCTACCACCCAAGTGACCATCATCACCTAACATCCAACACCTATCACCCATCACCCTACAATATTTCACGTGCTATCCACGCACAAGCTTCCGCATCAGCGAGGGCGTGATGGTGGTCAGTTAGTTCATAGCCACAGGCAGATGAAACTGTATGTAACTGATGGTCGGGAAGGTGTGGGAAGTGGCGTCGTGCAGCCTTCAGCGTATCAAGGAACTCATAATCAGGGTAATCCATTTGGTAGGTATAGAAGGAAGCCTTCAGACAAGATTTGTCGAAAGATGCATTATGGGCTACAAGTGGTAAGCCTTCAATCATAGGTTCTATCTGTTTCCATATCTCACAGAATACGGGTGCTCCGTCAGTATCTGCACACGTAAGCCCATGCACCTGCGTACATCGCCAATGATAGTAATTCGGTTCGGGCTGTATAAGCGAATAGAAACTGTCAACAATCTCTCCTCCTCTTACTATCACCAAGCCTACCGAGCAAACACTACACCGTTCAAAGTTAGCTGTCTCAAAGTCAATCGCTGCAAAGTCCTGCATAGTTTCTTTATAAATTTATTAGTCGTTGGCTACATCTTAAATCTATAGATGAGGCTCTATGTTTGTTTAGACAAAGTCTCTTTGTTCATTCTTGACAACCATAATAGTCATAGTACATATCCCATAAGGTATCGGAAAAACCCCAACCACATTGTGTTGAATTAAGCATACTTTCAATTCTCTGTCTGAAATGCTCCTCAAGGTTATGGTCGGAAATATGCTTCAAGGCTTTCTCAAAATTCGTTTCTAATGTAGTATAATACTGTTCCCACATATCACCGAAGGTCATTGTGTATTCACATCCCAACTCTATATAGTAAAGCATTAAATCTCCAAGACTGATGGCATCAGCTTTCAACTTCTTGAAGTCGGAGATTGCCTTGCGGCAAGTTGCAAATGAAGGCTTGTCTGAAAAGCCCCGAGCAGGGAAGAATTCGTTGCGAATAATCTTTTTATACTTTTCCAATGCAGCGCTATAATCAGGTGTAAGATACATTTCCAGATACATCTTCGCTTCTGCACTTGCATCATACAGACTCAACACAAGGTTCATTACGTCTTCCTTAGGTAGTACTGCCAGATGCTTCTTTAGTTTTAATTTGGTCATATCAGAGTCCTCTCTATATTAGCATTTACAAGTAACATAAAGTTCCATGTCTGCAAAGGTATAGCTTTCCAGCGAAAAATGAAAATGTTAGCGTAAAGTAAATTACAAAGATTCTCTAAACCTTTCATGCATATTTCTTTTATCGTAAAAGAGAACAACCTAACTTACTCCTAAAATTTAAGAGGCATCAAGTTAACAATTCTATTAATAACAAATGAAATGATAAAACTCACAAATAGTAGTGCTATATACTCCAAGAATACATATTTGAATCCTGCTATAAAAGAAGGAAAGAGATAATATAAGAACCACGTGTGAATCATCCATATGTTCATTGAATGACGACCAATAGCAGAGAGTATAGGAATGTTAGCCTTCCCTTGTGACAAAAGAACAAATGAAACAATGAATGTTATTGCATAAAAGGGGCTAAATAGGGCGGTAGGTATATAATACTTTATAATCGATGCTATTACTAAAATGGCAAAAACAAGAAACTTTCCGTAGGATTTTTTTGCTACTAATACGTTAAGTTTAGAAAATAGCTCTGTACGTTTTAGCATTGCCCCCAAACTGAATGGGAATAGTAGGAAACCTAAGTACAGCAGGTTATAAAGAATAGGTGAAGAAGTTTTATATTGTATACCAAGTTTTGAAATTAGTAGACCAGAAATGAGAAAGATAACAAATGTAATTAAACATACGTATCTTGCTTTTATGCGAGACATTTGTTTAAATAAAAAAGGATAAGATAGAGATAGTAATGAATAAGGAAAAAGAAACCAACATTCATAGTTCCAGCTTGAATAAAAGGAACTATAATTCAGTATGATGTCTTTAATACTTCCAGGATATTTAGAACTATCTCCTACGAAGTGACCGATGGTTACAAATATCGAGATTATAACCCAATAATGAAGATAAAGTTTGAAGATTCTACTAAGATGATGCTTATCACCCTTCTGAAAAACATAGAATAGACCATATCCTCCAAGAATGGTGAATATCTGCACAGGTACATCTATTTTATTAATAATATCGTATAGAGGAACTCCTCCTATATGAATAAGATTAATACCAAATCCAGATCCCAAATGGCAACCTAACATCATAAGGAGAGCAACTCCTTTAAGCATTACGGTTTCTTCTTTTGTCATTGCATTAAAAAGTTTAATGCGATGCTTTATACTCAAATTACGAAAGTTATAGCCAAGTACCTACATGAAAAACGTGGACGTTTTCATCCACGTTCAGAGGTACTTGGCGGAAACCTACAACAAGAGATGAAAGACGTCCACGATATCGTGGACGTTCACTAATCCATTCATTCTTGTTGTTCATTCTACCGCCAAGTTTCCTGAACGTTATTGAATAAATAGCAAACGCTAAATTATTAACCCACAAAATAGGACTGCGTACACACTTGCACAGCAAGTCCGACTGCAAAGTTACAACTTTATTTCTATTCTTTTAGGTTGATAACGAGTTATTTCCAATCTTTTTCTTACTTTTGCAGAAGGAGCATCTATTGCTATAAAGAATACTTTCTATGGGAGAAAACAATTACACATCAAGTTTAGATAAATATCAGATTCCTGTCGTTGAGGCAAGTCAGGGATATCATCTTGTGCTGGCATCGCCAGGATGTGGAAAGACACATATCCTCGCAGAGAGGATAAGATACGCACGAGAAAGGGGTGTGAAGTATGAGGATATGCTCTGTCTTACGTTCACCAACCGTGCTGCAAGAGAGATGACCAACCGTATTCAGAAGGTGGTGGGAGGTGATTTCTCCGAACTGATGGTGGGTAATGTGCATCGTTTTTGTTCTAAGTTCCTCTTTGAACAGGGACGTATACCAGCCGATTCTGCCATTATTGACGACGAAGAGGCGGTGAGTATTATCGCTGATTACCGCAATGAAGATGAAGAAGGAGTGACAAGAGACTTCAACCGATACAAAGGTTATCAAACGATTATCTTCTTTCAGCATTTCATCTATCAGTTGGAACACCAGCATCCGTGGAAGTATTACCTTCATCCAGAGAGTTTTACGGATGATGATAGGGAAGCAGTAAAGCACATCTGTGCCTCACAAAAGATTGAATATGACGAGCAGGCGGTAGTGAATATCTATCACCATGCACAGGAATACATGGACGAGGCGAATGCGCCAGGGCTTGATGGGAAGACGGCAGATAGAATTCGTGTACTGCTTTGGAAGATGTATTACGCTGGCTGTTATGCCCGATACAAGGAGGAGAATCACCTCTTCGACTTCGAAGACTTACTGCTCTATACTTACGATATCTATCGTTCTGACCCTACCTGTAAACGATATCTGTGGATACAAGTGGATGAGGTGCAGGATCTTAACGGTATGCAGCTTGCTATCATCGACTTGTTGACAGCAGAGGACAACCCGATGGTGATGTACTTAGGCGATGAACAGCAGGCTATCTTCTCTTTTATGGGGGCGAAAGTGGAAACACTGACTCTCTTGAAGATGCGCTGTAAGGGTAATATACATCATCTGCAGCGTAACCACCGTTCGCCAAAATACTTGCTCGATGTCTTCAATGACTATGCAGAAAAGCAACTGAAGATAGACCGCGAACTGCTTCCTCTTTCCGATAATGACACTAAGGCTACGTCGGGAGACTTGAGAATCATACATAGTAGTACGATAGAAGCTGAACATAAGGATATTACCACTGAGGCACTCTCCCTTTATGAGCAGAACAAGGAAGAGCGTACAGCCGTCATCGTTAGTGCTAATTCGGATGCTGATCGTATCAGTGAAGCTATGACGGAAGCAGGGCTGACTCACTTTAAGGTGTCTGGTCGCGACCTCTTCGATACACCAGATGTCAAGCTATTGTTGGCACATTTGAGTGTACTCTCTAATGAACATAATTCTATAGCGTGGACACGTATCATGAAAGGGGTGCATGCCTTCCCTTCTCATGCCCTTGCTCGCCGATTTAATTGGAAGCTAAAGCAGTTGGCACTGTTGCCATCCGACTTCCTTCTCTATCCCGAAAGCTGTTACACTGCAGAGTTTCTTCGTGCCTACAACGAGGAAGAAATCGTTGTCTTCGATACTGAAACAACAGGCTTAAATGTCTTTCAAGATGACATTATAGAGATAGCTGCCATCCGAATTAAGGGTGGGGAAGTGGTTGGCGAACCGCTTGATCTCTACATAGAGACCGATAAACCGATTCTACCAATGCTCGGAGACAAGGAGAATCCGATGTATGCTATCTATCATGAGAAGATGTCTACAGGCGAATTACTCTCTCCTTCTGATGCCTTACAGCGTTTCCTTGCCTACGTTGGGACCAGCCCTATCCTCGGTCATAATGCCAACTATGATTACAACATATTGGACAATAATCTGCAACGTTACTGTAAGGACACGATGCAGGCACATGATATTCGTTGCTTCGACTCGCTCAAACTGATAAGACTATTGGCTCCGAGCCTTCATTCTTATAAGTTGGAAAGCCTTCTCGAGACCTTCCATTTGGCAGGTGTTAATAGTCATCAGGCAATTGATGATGTGAAGGCAACGGTCAGTCTTGTGCGCCTCTGTGCTGAGAAAGCACGTGAGAAGCAAGCACAACAAGAGGCTTTTATCCACCATCCGAAGGTGAAACCATTTGCCAACGTGCTGCGTAGCAATTATGGCGAACGCTATCGAGAGGCTGTCAACCGACTTTATAAGCTATCAACCGACCATGAGCCAGCCCTTGTCAGCGAGCTCTCCGCTGCTTATAACGCCTTTCATTCCGATGGTTTGATCAATGACATCCCCCGATTAGACTATATCCTCCGTTATCTCCGCATAGATATGCTGACGGATGAGACGGTAGCTAATGCCCTTGCACCACAGCTCTCGCAGTATGTAATGGATATTAATACGTTGAAAGAAGCCGACTTCTGTAATAGTAAGAGTATTCTTGAGCGCATCTATGTGACGACCGTTCACAAGGCAAAGGGACTGGAGTTTGATAATGTTATCATCTTTGATGCAGCCGATGGGCGCTATCCGAACACCTATAACAAGACCAAACAGCAAGACGAGGAAGACGCTCGTAAGTTCTATGTAGCCATGTCACGTGCTAAACGTAGGCTTTTCATAGCCTATGCTCTGCAGAAAGTTGACCGTCATAGAAGGGTTTTCAATCGTGATCTGACACCCCTAATGGATAGTATTCAAAAGTATTTTAATTAGGATTCAGCTATATCAAATAACTGATATAAGACAAGAAAGTAATAGATGAAACGATATGTTTTGTCTATCATTTGTTTAAAAAAGAAATGATTTGTATCTTTGTAGCGTTAAAATGAAATGTTAGATAGGTAAAGAAAAGATATAAACTAAATCTTTCTTGTATTCATAAACAAATAAAATCAGAATAATATGACAAAAGAAAAGTTCTTCACCTCTATGGGATGGATTGGTATGGTAACATCAGTTTTAATGTATGTATTCTACATTCCACAGATAGAAAACAACTTAGCAGGGCAGAAGGGAACCTTCATTCAGCCATTTATGGCAGGTGTAAACTGTACCTTATGGGTTGCTTACGGATTGTTCAAAGAGAAGCGTGACTGGCCTTTGGCGATTGCTAACACACCGGGTATCATCTTTGGTTTTGTAGCAGCTTTTACTGCATTGTAAGTCATAACAATATAAAATAAGCTTCCTCTTCATTCTTTCGTGTGAAGGGGATTTTTGTTTTTAGGCTGAAAATCAGTAGAATTACATTGTTGTATGCAAAACTTTTATTATCTTTGGCGTAGCTAACAGCACCTATTTTCGAACACTACAAACGAACAACAACGATGCGTATGAAACGATATCAAGTAGCTCTAACACTGCTCTTTCTCTCCTTTCTACTGACTGCCTGCAAGACAAAAACAGTTGGTGGGCAGAAGGATTCGGGTGTCGCAGTAGGTCATTTTCCTGACCAGAGGGAACATCTAAAGGCGTTCAAGGACGACATTGTCATCATGAAATGTGAAGATTACGACTTCAACACGGCTCCAATAGGTATCGGAAATAAGTTCTTTACACTGTTGCGCGGATGGGTATATACCGATGGAGTCCTCTCTCATACCATAACAAGTGAGGGACTGACAGAGGGTATCTTGGTGCAAGACTTCCCCAATTATGAGTTTTTGAAAGAATATGGTGGCTATTATGTTTCGGATAAACCTTATATCAAGATGAAGCTTTATCGCACGAAGGATGCTGTTTGGTTTATGAATAAGCGGTACCCCATTGCACGAGAAAATGGTGATAGTATCTTCTCACCTTTAATAAAAAGTGAGAACGGAAGGAGTCAATCTGTATGGATTTTTGTAGGGGATATTCCGTTGAAAAACAATTAATCGAAGCGTATGAAGACTATACTACTTATCTTTTCTTGTCTCCTTCTATTCTGTTGCACAACAAAGACGCGAAAAGTAACAACCGTTCATTCTCCATATGATACTGTGTATGTCTACGCAAAGGATGAGACGGGGCAAAAGATATACAATGTTATTTCCGAGAAGGCGGTAACGGCTAATGGAGACTCATTGTTTGGTAAGATTAGGACAGAGGTTCCGAAGCAACTGAATGATAAGGAGTTTGAAGTCGCTAAAGCTGTCGTAAGGAAGTATATTCATAGGCATCAAGATGAGTTTCTTCCCTTTGACTGCTATTTTCAGCAATACTTAGGTTATAAGAAAGAGGGTGTTTTGATGGCGGATGTTGCTTTATTTTCATATTATAGAGTCATCTATCAAAAGGGTGTTGCTGGGATTACTCGTGAAGACTATAGGGTGAAATTCAGGTTTCTGAAAGATCTTGGGAAGGAGCGTAAGAGGCTTATAATAAACTTGGATAAAGGAGTTATCGTAAATGAATAGGACGATTTTAAACACGTTATACTTATTTTTGGTTCTTCCGAAATATGGAGTGCTCAACTAAGCGTCTTATATAATAGGCACACAGAGTCACGGAGGGGACGGAGGTAAACGCAATGTCACGGAGGTGCCGACGGCACAACGAGCGACGGAGGTGTAGCCTACAGATTCTTGATAACTTTTGGGATAAATGCTTTGGGCATAAAGTAGCTAAAAAAGTGTGCAAACAACCTCCGTTGCTCTATGCACCGACGGTGCCTCCGTTACTTTCATTGCTTTACTTTGATATCCCTCCGTATTCTCCGTCCCTCCGTGTGACATTTCTTCAGAAACCTAACCTTAAGTAGCAAACCTTATCACTCTAAAGTCTTGAATACCCTTTTTTTTGTCGCACAAAGCTAACTTCTTTGTCCTCGTACCATAACAAACCTTTGATAGTCAGTATGCTATCGTGTAACTCCATGACTTTACAGCGGTTAGTGTCATTCTCGTCATAGACTAAAAAAAGCGAGTCGTTCACAAAGTGGTAACTATTAAACCACTTGCAAGTGTCGCCTGCACCTGGGTCGAATGCAACAGTAGAATCCGTCACGTCGAGTGTTGGACGCATACCAATGTTTGTCTTTTCCACACCAACCCAATTCCCTATAAATTCTTTAGGGTAAACGGGTCCATCGTTTCTGCCGCAAGCAGCGAGCAAAACAGACAAGAGAATAGAAAGTAAGTAGTATCTCATACCTCACGATTTTACCAATATCAACAATCAGGATAAGTGCATATGCCCTAAAAGGCTGACCAAAACAGAATTATAGTCTATACCCCTTTTATGATATAAACGCCGTCACTATTATAAAATTGCTTTGTAGAATGTTTTTCTTTTGATGATTACAAAAGTCGTAAAACACTTCTTTAGTGTTTGAATTTTATTTACAAATTACACCCTTTTCGTTTGCAGTCTTAGAATTTTCTTTACAATAACCCACATTCTTACAGGAACTATAGAGGACTTAAAAGACAGAAGTATGCGAAAATCAATCGTTCTCCTGTTACTCTGTCTTTCTTTTCTCCAGCTTACAAGCAACTCGTTAACTCGTCTACTCGTTACCTTGTCTACCAAATAATCGTTCTCCTGTTACTTTGTCTTTCAATTACCCTGTCTACAATTAACTCGTTAACTTCTCTTCTTGTTAACTTGTCAACTAAATAATCGTTCTCCTGTTACTTTGTCTTTCAATTACCCTGTCTGCAAGCAACTCGTTAACTTGTCTTCTCGTTAACTTGTCAACTAAAGAATCGTTCTTCCATTACTCTGTCTTTCAATTACCCTGTCTACAATTAACTCGTTAACTTGTCACCTAAATAATCGTTCTCCTGTTACTTTGTCTTTCATTTACTCTGTCTACAAGCAACTCGTCAACTTGTCAACTCGTTAACTTGTCAACTAAATAAACGTTACTCTATCTTTTGTTCTTCTTATAACTCACTACCGTCCAAGTTCCCATAAAGAGACCTATTCCCGAGAGGGCAAGCAGCTGATGAGCTATGCTACTGATGTTTCCACCACGGATGAATACTGTACGCATCGCCTCAATGAAGTAGCTCACAGGGTTGATATAAGTGGAAAGATAAGCAAAAGGTGGCATCGAACGTGTCGGGGTGAATAGTCCTGAGAGCAACAGGAGTATAACCATGAAGAACCACATCACGAAGATTGCCTGCTGCATGGTATCGGAGTAATTAGAAATAATCAGTCCAAAGGATGAGAAGAACAGTGCAAGCAACATCGAAAGGAGATAGATGAGGGCTATATTCCCTACAGGGGTGATGTCGTAGAGAAGCCAAGATAACAACAGACAAACCGTCACGATGAAGAAAGCTATCATCCAATAAGGAATCAACTTCGAAAGTATGAAAGTCCATTTGCTCACGGGTGTCACGTTTATCTGTTCAATTGTTCCCTTCTCTTTTTCGCTGACGATGTTAAGTGTTGGTAGGTAACCAGTTATCATCATCATCACCATAGCCAACAGTGCAGGAATCATAAAAACCTTGAAGTTAAGATGTTTGTTGTAGAGATAAAGCGTGTCAATCTTTGACTTTATGGCTGTTGTAGAGGGCAAGACATTTGCAGAAACAATCTGAGAAAGGTATCCCGAACCCAGTGCTCCCTTTGTTCCATTGACAGCATTAGCCGCAATCAGGACCTGTGGAACACGTCCTGAGTTTAAATCACGGCTGTAGTTCTGGGGGATAACAACCACAACATCCGCCTCAGAATGTTCTATATTCTTGAGTGCTTGTGCGTAGGTAGGCTGCTGCCCATGGAAGATGAAGTATTTGTTTGCTTCTATCTCGTGTACTAATTGTTGTGAGAGGGTAGAGCGGTCGTTGTCGACAACATCCACAACAATGTTCTTAACCTCCATATTCATTACCCACGGCATAACGCACATAATCATTATCGGGAAGGTAATGATAAGTCTTGGCAGAAAGGAGTTACGACGTATCTGGGTGAATTCCTTTCTTAGAAGATATTTTAGTATCATAGTTTTCTATTCTAATCGTTTGTTAAACTTAGCCAGTGCAAGCGACATCAAGGCTATGAGCATACTTATAAGTATGGACACTTCAAAGTAAACTTCTTCAATTCCGACACCCATAATCATCAGTTTACGCATCGCACTGATGTAATAACGAGTAGGGACAATGGCTGAGATGTATTGTAATATCTTCGGCATTGACTCTATTGGGAACATCATTCCAGAGAGCATAATGACAGGCATCATTAATAACATCGCTGATATGAGGAGGGCAACGAGTTGTGTCTCGGCTATTGTTGACACAAGGATTCCTAACGATAGCGCTAATAGGATGTAGATAGTTGAAACCACGTATATCCAGACCAAGGAACCCTTTATGGGTACGCCTAATACGAAGGACGACATGAGTAAGATGATTGAAAGGATGGTGAAGGCAAGCACAAGATAGGGTACTAACTTCGCAACAATAATCATTAAGGGCTTTGTTGGCGATACAAGCAGCACCTCCATGGTCCCTTTCTCCTTCTCACGGACTATGGAAATAGAGGTCATCATAGCACATACGAGCATCAGCAACGTACCCATAATGGCAGGGACGAAGTTATAAGTAGACTTCATCCGAGGGTTGTAAAGTAGCTTTGTGTTCACCGCCTTTGCCTCTGTATTATTGATAACGGCATTGGCATAGATGGTCCATTGCTGTGCCATGTTGGGGTCTGCACCATCGACAATGAGTTGATAGCCCGACTTCTTACTTGCAAAATCCTGTGAAAAGACGATTGCCATGTCGGCTTTTTGGTCACGGATAGCTTTCTCGGCTTCATTAGGAGTCGTCACAACCTTTGTCAATGTGAAGTATTCAGAGGCTGCCAAGCGGTCAGCTACTTGCTGAGTGGCATTGTCAGCATTGCTCATTACGACAATAATGCGTACGTTTCGCACATCATTGGTGACGGCAAAACCAAAGAGAAGCATCATTACGATGGGCATACCAAACAGCATCAACATCGTGCGTTTGTCGCGAAGAATATGCTTGGTTTCCTTGATAACAAATGAAAAAAATGGGTTCATCTATAATTGTTTGTTTTAAATGGATAGGTAATCTTAATCTGAACTGCGCTTTGCTTGACGTGCCAGATAAGTAAATACATGGTCCATATCGGGTTGATTGAGCGTCCGCTTTAGTTCGTCGGGTGTCCCCAAAGCCTTTATCTTACCGTCTACCATGATCGAAATACGGTCGCAATACTCAGCTTCATCCATATAGTGTGTGGTCACAAAGACCGTTATCCCTCGCCTTGCAGCATCATAGATAAGCTCCCAGAACTGGCGACGTGTGGCGGGATCGACGCCTCCTGTAGGTTCATCAAGGAACACAACACCAGGATTATGGAAGATACTTACAGAGAAAGCAAGCTTTTGTTTCCAGCCTAAAGGCAGGTTAGTTACCAACGTATTGCGGTGTTCTGAGAAGTTCAAACGTTCTAATAACGCATCCGTCTTACGGCGTATTTCGTCGTCTTTCATACCGTAGATACCAGCAAAAAGGCTGATGTTCTCGGCAACGGTGAGGTCATCATATAGCGAGAACTTCTGACTCATGTAGCCGATATGTCGTTTGATCTGCTCATATTCGGTACGGATATCAAACCCAACAACCCTTCCTGTGCCGTTAGTAGGCTGGTTGAGGCCCGTAAGCATGTGCATAGCGGTGGTCTTTCCGGCTCCGTTAGCACCGAGAAAACCGAAGATTTCGCCCTTCTTCACCGTAAAGGAGATATCGTCTACAGCGTGGAATGAACCGAAAGCCTTGATAAGATGTTCTACTTCAATGACCTTTTCAGCTTCTTTGTTTGTATCGTTAATCGCCTTATCGTTCGTTGTTCGTTCGATAGCTGGTGGGTTGAAGATGTCTTTAAATGCTGTAAGAATATCGTCAGCTGTGCCTATTCCTTGTACTACTCCTTCTGAAAGGAAGACTACTCGCTCGCAACTTCTCACCTCATCGAGGTAAGGCGTGGAGGCAACGATGGTTATCTCGCGCTCCTTCAGTTGGCTGAGAATCTCCCAAAACTCCTTTCGGCTGACTGGATCAACACCTGTTGTCGGCTCGTCAAGGAAGAGAACACTTGGCTGATGGACCAATGCACAGCAGAGTGCTAACTTCTGTTTCATACCGCCTGAGAGTGCTCCTGCCTTCCTATTCTTAAACTGTTCAATCTGTGAATAGATAGGTTTGATGGTATCATAGTTCTCTTCTACCGTTGTATTGAAGAGCGTAGCAAAGAAGTTAATGTTCTCTTCTATTGTCAAATCCTGATAAAGTGAGAAACTTCCAGGCATATAACCGACCCGCTTACGTACCTCTTTCATCTGGCTGACCACGTCAAATCCGTCTACTGTAGCGGTTCCTGTCTTAGGCAAAAGCAGCGAACAAAGGATGCGAAACATAGAAGTCTTGCCAGCTCCGTCAGGTCCGATAAGACCGAATATCTCACCTTTATTCACCGAGAAGCTAACATCCTTCAATGCTTGTACCTTCCCGTAATACTTTGATATGTTGTTTACTTCTATTGCAGTCATCGTTTATTTCTTGCTTTAAAACTTCACTTCGCCATACATTCCAATCTTTGCATAACCATCGTTTTGGAACTGTATCTTGATAGCATAGACCAAGTCGGCACGTTCATCATCGGTGACAATACTCTTTGGAGTGAACTCTGAGCGACTTGAAATCCATGTAACGACACCATCATATTGCTTTTTCTCGCCGCCACCATAGTCTGCTATCACCTTTACCTTTTGTCCTAACTTGACGTTTTTAAGCTGTTCAGAGGTGATATATGCGCGTAAGTACATACGCTTGGTGTCTGCAATTTTGAACAAAGGCTTGCCTACAGAGACAAATTCTCCTTGTTCAACATACTTCTCTAAGACTGTTCCTGTGAGCGGACTCTTCACAAAGGTGTGAGCAATTTGGTCGTCAATCTGGGCTTGCTGATTGCGAACTCCCGCCTGCTGTGCGCTTACTCCGGTCTGCTGTGAGCTTATTCCGTCCATTTGAGCAGCCAAACCCTTATTCTGTTCGGCTAAAGATGTATTCTGACTGGCAATCTGTTCCTGCGTAGCTACGAGTTGTTTCTGTAGTACTTGTATCTGATAATCAATGTCATCAACCTGTTTACGTGGCACAGCACCGTCTTTTAAGAGTTCAGAAAAGCGTTCACGCTCACGTTGCTGATTAGCAATTTGTTGGCGAATAGATGCCACCTGCTTCTCAAGGTCTAACTGTCTGCTTGCTGTTGCTTGTCTATTCGCCTCTAACTGACGTTTATTTGCCTCGAGTTGACTATGTGTTGCAGTTAGTTGTTCGTTGCTTGTAGCCAATTGTTCACGCTTTAATGAGAGTTGGCGGGAGTCAATCTGGCCAACTGTTAGTCCGTTGTTAAGCAGTTGTCCTTCAGCAATATTGAAGCTTATCAGTTGACCAGTAGACTCCGCTGATACCGTTACTTCAGTTGCTTCGAATGTTCCTGTAGCATCATAATCCTTCTTATCTTTTCCGCAAGATGCCATGATAATGGCAAGACTTGTTAATAAAACGATCTTTTTCATATCCTTTGTTTGGTTGTTTTTATTCGTTGTTTGTATATTTCAAGTTATACATCTCTTTGAGCATATCAATCTCGTGGATGGTCTGTTGTGTCTTAGCTGCATTCTCATTGTTTATCTCTCGCAGCAAGCTAATGACGTCTATGATTCCGTGAGTAAGTTTTGATTCTGCTGCCTTACGTACATTCGTGCGCAATACGATGATTTCATCGTCGCTTTTCATCATTGTTTGATAACGATTGATATTCTCCGATTGCTGTATCTCCTCCAGTTTATTGTTGAAAAGAAATACTTCCCGAGCATTCTCTATCATTTCTTGTTGGGCGTTTAGCCTTGCTTTGTCGTTCTTATGCGTGTAGAGTGCACTTACATTCCATGACAATTTGACACCAACAATACCATTAAGACTCCACTTGCGATTCATCATATCCTCAAACATATTCAGTCCAGGATAGCCGTAAAAGCCTTGTGCAAAAAGTCCTAACTTGGGTCGTAGCTGTGTGTCTAAGGCCTTCTCCTTAGCTTCAGTAAGTTCTAATTGACTATTGTATAGGCGCATCTCAGGACGTTTATTTACTAACGAAGCTATCTGGATAGGCTTAGGCTTCTGTGTATTGTTCACCTCGAAACCACAGAATACGCTTAACATACGCTGTAGCATTAGCTTTTGTTGCTTTAGATTCTCATTCTGTTGCTCTACGCTGAGTCGTTCTGCTCGCACATTGTCGAGGTCGCTTGTAGCAGCCGTACCGCCTTTTACCATGGCAGAAAGCTTTTTCTCACTTGACTGTAACAGGGCTTTTACATCCTCATTGAGTTGGATTTGTTCGTTCAGTAACAGCAATGAGAAATACATTTCATTGACACGTCGACGCACCTGATATAGATTTGTCTCCGTCTGTACCTCCTGTACTTTTCCCTCTTGCTGTGCAATGTTGCGTTGACTGCTAATAGCACCGCCATCGTAGATTGTCTGCTGGAGGTCAACACCAATCTTATATTGATCCTTACGCAGTCCTCTCATATTGAGTCCCATCTGCTGATACATAGTCTGCATGCTCTCTGGCCAAGCCGTAACAGCACTCTGGTAGGTTGCTTGCGCTGATGCCGTGAGTTGTGGAAGCCACCCTTTCTGAATGTTCTTAACCGTCAGTTGCGTTGTCTTAGCAATCAATCCATACTGCTTGATAAGAGGATAATTCTTCTCTGCTGCCTGCTGACACTCTTCCAATGTTTGTGCTCGACTAACGGAAGATAGCATTATTAAGGCAAGGCTTATCATTATTTTCTTCATATTCATATCTTTATTTTAAGCTTATTTACTGTGGTTTAATCCCTTCTTTATCTGAACGATGCAAAGATATTATATCTTTCTTGTTATCTGATTATCCAAAGATTAGATAAAATTGTCTTTTTGTACGATTGGTATTAAGATTATTCTTTATTTCATTAGAATAATAGTAAATTTGCAATTAAATCATACAAAAAGGACATTTTATGAGTACTACGAAAGTTATAAACCATCTTTCGGTAGATAATCTGAATTTAAATGAAGTTCTTAGCCAGCAGGATAAGTTCTTTGTCAACGACGATTTGGTTCTTATCCTTAATGGAAGTGTACAGCGGATTCCTGTTTTTAGTAAAGAAGAAATCTACCAGATGGTAGAGCCGCGTTTCATTCTTTTGTTGGAAGGTAGTGCAGAGGTCTGTATCAATCTGCAGGATTATCATATTGAAAAAGGAAATGTTATGTTGAGTCCTGCCGATACAATCGTTGAAGTTAATAAGATTTCTGACGATGCTCGTGTGATGGCTGTTGTGTTTAGGGATAGTGTTGAGATGTCTGATGAGGTGGTATACAAAACCTCTCCTGCAGAATTTGACAGATTACTGAGGATGTACTATCTTTTATGGGATGTTGTACACCTTGCTCCTTATCGTCGAAAAACCGTACAATATTTGTCTAAAACGATTGTTGCAGATGTGCAAGAACTAAACGAGGTGGTGGCACAAAACGTTCAGAATGAAGGCTCTACGCGTACTCAGGAACTCTTTCTTCAATTCAAACGGCTGATAAAACAGCATTGTATGCAGGAACGCTCAATTCCTTATTATGCCTCTCAACTGCATGTAACGCCACATCATCTTTCTGCGACGATAAAGAAGGCAAGTGGGCAGAGTGTGATGTCTTGGATAAATCGAGCCACCATACAAGAGGCAAAGCTACTGCTGAAAACTAACGGAATGATGGCTTATGAAGTTGCAAATCGCATGAATTTCCCCAGTGCTTCTGCTTTTTCTAAGTTTTTTAAACGCGAAACAGGCTTGACACCTCGTGCTTATCAGGAAACAACCTATAAATAAGAAAGATGTTTTGAGTCCTATTTTTCAAAGCTAAAAATACGGGAATGAATTTGAATTTTATTTACAAAACAAAGATACTTTTGAGCTTTAAAAGGCGAAAAAACGAGCTATAAGACTGCTTTTGTAAGTTGCATAGAATCAGATAGTTGCATAATTGCGTTTTTAAAGGTGCTTAGTAAGATTCCAAAAGGGCGTTACTTGGACTTCAAAAGGGCATCTTTAGCAAGCCAAAAGGGCGTTAATTGGAAGCCAATTTACGCCCTTCTTGTTTTCAGTCTTAGAATTTTATTTACAAAAACCATTCTTCTTGTAAACGGGAAAAAGAATTTAAAAGGCATAATTGTGTGAAAAGCAATTGTTCTTCTGTTCTCCTATCTTAATCTAATTCAACTTTTGTTCTTCTACTTTGTCTTTCATTTACTCTGTTTACAAGTAACTTGTTAACTTGTCAACTCGTTACCTTGTCAACCAAAGAAACGTTCTTCTGTTACTTTGTCTTTATTTTATCCTGTCTTTGTTCTTCTGTTACCCAGTCTTAATCTTACTTTGTCTCAAAGTGGTTTAGTTATCTTATCTACAGCAAAAGCAGTAATCATAATTATGAATTATGAATTATGAATTTTGCATTAGATAAATCATGGTTCTGATTACCTCATGTCTATAAACGAAAAAACCGCAGGACAATGTCCTGCGGCCAATTTCTCTCTTTTTCTGTTCGTTCTCTGATTACTTAACAGAGTCAGCAGCAACTGAATCAGCAGCAACAGAATCAGCGTTAGCGCTATCAACCATTGCAGAATCTGCAGTTGAGTCAGCAGTTGAGTCAGCGTTAGCAGCTGGCTTAGAGTTGTTACCACAAGATGCGAAAGAGATAGCTGCGATAGCTACGAACATTAAAACTAATTTCTTCATTTTCTTTGCTTTTTAAATCTGTAAAACAATCATTTGTTTGTTAAAACGATGCAAAGGTAAGTATTTTTTTTATACGGCAATAATATTTTTAGAACTTTTTTTGTTCTTCTTTTGTAACAAATTCGTAATCTGTTGATAGTCAATACGATATGAATATTAAATAAATGTTAAAGATTTTAATGTGTGCCTACACAATTTAAAAACCCTTTCTTTTTAGCGGCTTTAAAGCCTTGTTTTAGCGTGTAAAATCTTATTTTCAGTCTTTTTCTTGTTTTTTCTGATGAGCAAACGGGCTTATTTCTTTGGTTTTGTCTTCATTTTACTGTAACTTTGCAAGTTATATGATAGATACAGCAGCATTTCAAGGCAAGACAGCCAAGTTCTATACGTTGGGTTGTAAGCTCAACTTCTCAGAGACAAGTACCTTCGCGCGTACCTTATATAATATGGGCGTGCGTGAAGCGAAGAAGACTGAGCAGGCAGACATATGTCTGATTAATACCTGTTCGGTTACTGAGGTTGCTGACCATAAGTGCCGTCAGATCATCCATCGTATGGTGCGCCAGAACCCTGGTGCTTTCGTAATCGTGACAGGTTGTTATGCACAGCTTGAGAGTGCAACTGTGGCTAAGATAGAAGGTGTTGACCTTGTATTGGGTAGTAATGAGAAGGCCGACCTCGTACAGTATCTTAGTGATGCATGGAACAAGGTTGATACAGCTAAAGAAGAAACGTCAGAGGGAGAGTATCACTCTGTAAAGACGAAGGATATTAAAAGTTTCCAAGCAAGTTGCTCACGTGGTAATCGTACACGCTACTTCCTAAAGGTGCAAGACGGATGTAATTACTTCTGTACTTATTGCACGATTCCTTTTGCGCGTGGATTCTCACGTAACCCGACTATTCAGTCGCTTGTTGCGCAGGCAGAAGAGGCTGCAAGAGAGGGTGGAAAGGAGATTGTGTTGACGGGTGTTAATATAGGTGACTTCGGTAAGACCACAGGTGAGAGTTTCTTAGACCTCGTAAAAGCATTAGATAAGGTAGAGGGAATACAGCGTTTCCGTATTAGTTCGCTGGAACCCGACTTGATAGATGATGAGTTGATAGCGTATTGTGCAGAATCACGAGCGTTTATGCCACATTTCCACATTCCACTTCAGAGTGGTTCTGACGAGGTGTTGGAGTTGATGCACCGTCGTTATGATACAGCACTCTTCGCTCGTAAGATAAAACTTATTAAGGAAAAGATGCCCGATGCATTTATCGGTGTGGATGTGATGGTAGGTTCTCGTGGCGAGCGACCAGAGTATTTTGAGGATTGTTATAACTTCCTCGACTCCCTTCCAGTCACCCAACTCCATGTCTTCCCTTATTCAGAACGTCCAGGAACAGCGGCATTGTCAATCCCTTATGTGGTAGATGACCGTGAGAAGAAGCACCGTGCGCATAAGCTATTGAAGCTCTCTGATGAGAAGACACGTGCCTTCTATGCAGCGCATATAGGGCAAGAAGCAGACGTCCTCTTTGAGAAAGCGGCACGCGGAAAGGCTATGCACGGCTTTACAGATAACTATATTCGTGTGGAACTGTCGCCTGATCAGGCAAAGGAAGAATATGACAACCAGATTCTCCGAGTACGATTGGGAGAGTTTAATTTCGATCAAAGTTCATTAAAGGCAGAACTCTTATGAAAGTAGCGATAGTCATATTGAACTGGAATGGACGAAGCATGATGGAGCAATATCTCCCTTCTGTGCTGAATTATTCACGAGATGAGGCAGAGGTTATCATCGCCGACAATGCTTCAACAGATGACTCTGTCGCTTGGTTGAAAGAAACTTATCCACATGTTCGGGTGATAGAATTAGCTGAGAACTACGGCTTTGCAGAAGGCTATAATCGTGCGCTAAAGCAGGTAGACAGCGAATATTACGTGTTATTAAACAGTGATGTTGAGGTGACGCACCACTGGCTTACGCCCCTCATCGAGGAGATGGACGCCCATGAGGACATAGCAGCTTGCCAGCCAAAACTGCTCTCCGCTGCCAATCCTGATGCTTTTGAGTATGCCGGTGCATCGGGAGGTTTCATCGATCGTTATGGCTATCCGTTCTGCCGTGGACGCATCTTTGACACGGTAGAGGATGATAATGGGCAGTATGATAACAGTGAAGAGATACTTTGGGCAACAGGAGCTTGCTTGATGATACGTGCCATAGACTATTGGGCTGCAGGTGGATTAGACGGCAGATTCTTTGCTCATAATGAAGAAATCGACCTCTGTTGGCGTCTGCATCAGATGGGTAAGCGCATCTTCTGTTTCCCTGAAAGCTATGTTTATCACGTTGGAGGCGGCACATTGCCTAAGTCAAATCCACGTAAAACCTTCCTGAACTTCCGTAATAACTTGACCATGTTATGGAAGAACTTACCAGAAGATGAGTTGAAACATGTCATGCGCGTAAGATGGTTTTTAGACTATTTAGCTGCGTTTCAAACGCTGATTCTGAATCATAATTGGAGTGAATTTAAGGCAATCTTCTCAGCACGTAGGGCCTTTAAAAAGTGGCGACATGAGTTTGAGAGATTACCTATTCGTCTTGATGGAGCGGTAAAACATCGAAAAAACCTCCCTTCTTGTACGAATGATGGGCGTAAGAAATATGCCCTTCTTTGGCAATACTACGTGAAGGGTCGTAAGGTGTTTAGCTCCTTAACTGAATGAAAATGGGTTATATTTGCATGTTATTTTAATATTTTTAGCAGAACACTTGCGTTTTAAAATATATTTTAGTAATTTTGCAATCAATACTCAAATATTGTAAAAACAATCTGTCAGTAATAGCCTGTGAGATATCTCTATTGTATATTATTAGTTGTTCTGTTCACCTGTGTAGGCTGTCAGTTCAAACTTTCATCTGATGGCATGAATAAAAATTCACTGTTATTAGAGATAGATCGCTATGACCGTTTGGAATATCGTTACTTGACAACAGGTGATTTCTCTGCGCTCCAGCAGATGAATACAGAGTATCCGATTGAAACTCGCACACTGATAGAGGATGTCGTAAAGATTGGTGAGATAACCGATCCTGACATCAATACAAAGTTCTTGAAGTTCTATCAAGACATGACCTTACAGTCTGTCATTGCTGCTGTAGAGTCGGAGTTTGCCAATACAGAGGACCTTGATCATCAGTTTAGTGGAGCTTTCAGACGACTAAAGCAGGCTTTGCCGAACATTACAATCCCAAGAGTCTATGCACAGATATCGGCTTTAGACCAGAGTGTTGTCGTGGGTAATGGTACTATCGGTATCTCGCTCGACAAGTATCTCGGTCCTAATTATCCTTTGTATGCGAAGTTCTATTCGCCAACACAGCGTAAGCAGATGTCACGTGAATACATCCTTCCAGATTGTATGACATTCTATTTGATGAGTATCTACCCTTTACAGCATTTCGAATCGCGTCCGCAAGTGGAGCGTGACTTGCAGATTGGAAAGATACAATGGATTGTCAATCAGATAATGACAAAGCGAACCTATCACAGTCGGTATGAGGAAGCTGTAGACAACTATATGAAGAAGAATCCTAAGACTACTTACGAGGAACTGCTTCGTATGACAGATTTCTCCAAATTTACTGTTATGGAGAATTAATGGAGAACGTTTAAGAAATCAAAAGAAATATATTATCCCCTCTCAGAACCAACGGCAATGACCGTATGAAAGGTTTTGTAGAGGGGATAATCGTATCTAATAGGTTATAGCATTTTATCTCCAATGGTCTTTTTAAGGCTAAATCATTTTTACCTAAGCTATATATTATAAGGTAATATGCCCTCAGCACAAGCGGTGCTAAGCCTCCGCACCACATGTGCGGAGCATCAACACGAGGTTTGAATAGGGCTGGTGAACGTTGTAACTATCATTTTATTTGTGGCAAGATACAATTAAGCAGATATACAAGGGATGTTTTAAGTAAGCAGTGTAAATATGTTGTCATCTGTTGATAAGCTAATATTTTTTATGTGCATTTTATTGTGAACGTTTAAATTTGTCGCCATGTAATAACAAAAATGTCAGTTTGTTTTTGTTTATCTTCTTTTTTTTTATATTTTTGTAGCAAAGTCTTTTATTTACTAACGCTTAAATAATAATTTATGGACAAGGGTAGAGCTATTTGTAAGGTCTTGAAGGATGTCCGTCAGAAGATTGCAAATGAGAACGGAATAAGCTATCATCCTGAGGAGTGCCACCATAAGGGCGAATGTACAGGTACGTGTCCTGGCTGTGAGAAAGAAATCCGTTACCTTGAAGAACAACTGAATAACAAGCAGCATAGCGGTTTAGGCTTGAAGGTGGCTGGTATCGCTGCTGGCGTCTGTGTGACTGTATTGCCAGTGGCTGCTATGGTACAAACAGAGAGTAAGATTAGTCCTGACTTTAAGGCTAAGACGATAAAGAATGATTCTATAAGAGCGGTAGACCTGACCAATGGTAATCCTGATGCTGTGCTATTACGTGGGAAGGTGTTCGATACAAAGACAAAGGAGCCTATTATTGGAGCCGTTGTTGAGTCGATGGACACAAAAAAAGGAGCTGTTACCGATGTTGAGGGCGAGTATGCAGTGAAAACTCTGCTAACTGATATACTGGAGGTGAGAGGTATTGGTTATTATAAAATGAATGTGACAGTTAAAGAACTCTTAGATAAAAAGAATAATGATATTTATATCACTGAGGACTCGGCGATGATGAATGAAATTGTAGTCTTGGGTGGATGCGATAAAATGTTCGGGAAGCATAAGACGAAGAAAGGACCAAAGTCGCATAAGGAAAAGAAGTGTAATAAGAAATAAAGTTATGGCAAAAGGGAAGAGTACTTGTAAGCTACTAAAGGATATTCGGCAGCAGATAGCGGATGCCAATGGTATCAGCTATCAACCTAAGGAGTGTCAGCACAAGGGGGATTGTGCAGGTACTTGTCCAGCTTGTGAGGAGGAGATACGTTATTTTGAACGTGAGTTAAAAGCACGTAAGGGTAATGGCTTCGGTATGAAGGTGGCTGGTATTGCTGCTGGTATCTGCGCTACGGTAATGCCGATGACTGCTGCTGCGCAAGGTGTTAAGCCTGATAGTACGGCTAATCGTCCTGTAAATACAGCTAAGAAATGTGATGTAAAGGTAGTAGACCTTTCTGATGGTTGTGCATCACCTGTGGTTGTACGTGGAATGGTCATTGGCAGTGATGATAAAGAACCAGTGATAGGTGCTTCTGTTGTAATAGATGGAACAAACAAGGGCGTTGCAACAAATGTAGATGGACAGTTTGCTTTGAAGTTACCACCAGACACTTCGTTGGTTATTTCTTTAATAGGATACGAGAATCAAAAGGTTTATGTAAGTTCGCTTTTGCATTCTGATAATAATGTTATAGTGCTTGAGGAAGATAGAGATGCAATGTTAGATGGCATTGTAACAATAGCTACACTACCTACTTGTAAAGATGAAAATAAAGGTAATAAAGATGACGTGAGTGGTCGTAGAACTGATAAGCCTAAGTCGCATAAGGAGAAGAATAAAAAGAAGTGTAAGTAAAGATTAGTATTATGGTAAAAGGGAAGAGTACTTGTAAGCTATTGAAGGATATTCGGCAGCAGATAGCGGATGCCAATGGTATCAGCTATCAGCCTAAAGAGTGTCACCACAAGGGGGATTGTGCAGGTACTTGTCCTGCTTGTGAGGAAGAAATACGTTATCTTGAACGTGAGTTAAAGGCACGTAAGGGTAATGGCTTCGGTATGAAGGTGGCTGGTATTGCTGCAGGTATCTGCGCTACGGTTATACCGATGACTACTGCTGCGCAAGGTGTTAAGCCTGATAGTACGGCTAATCGTTCTGTACATACAGCTAAGAAAGATTCTGTAAAGGTAGTAGACCTTTCTGAAGGTTGTGCATCACCTGTGGTTGTACGTGGAATGGTAATAGGCGGTGATGATAAGGAACCTTTGATAGGAGCTTTTATCTTAATAGAGGGAACGAACAAGGGTGTGGCAACAAATATAGATGGTTTGTTTGCTTTGAAGTTACCACCAGATACTTCATTGGTAGTCTCATTCATTGGTTATAAGCAGAAAACGGTTAGTGTAAGTTCTCTTTTGCGTTCTGATAATAATGTTATTGTACTGGAAGCCTATGATGTGTCGGTGATAGTAGGAGGAATTGGATCTGTTTCACCAAACTACGATGATGTGTATGGTCATAGGACTTATAAGCCGAAGTCGCATAAGGAGAAGAATAAAAAGAAGTGTAAGTAAAGATTAGCATTATGACAAAAGGAAAAAGTACTTGTAAACTACTGAAAGGTATTCGGCAGCAGATAGCGGATGCGAATGGTATCAGCTATCAGCCTAAAGAGTGTCATTACGAAGGGGAGTGTGCGGGTACTTGCCCTGCTTGTGAGGCGGAGATACGCTATTTAGAGACGCAGTTAAGAGAACGGAAACGCAAGGGATGGAGTATGAAGGTGGCTGGTTTGGCTACTGGACTTTGTGTTGCAACTGTTCCGCTTACATCGTGTCAGAATACCCCAAAGGGCTGTAACGTTGAGAATAAAGTTCTGGACTCTACTGATATGCCAGTTATGGGGGAACAAGTAGTTATACCAAAAGCACTCACAGCTGATTTGAAGAACGCTATCGTTATTAGTGGACGAGTGCTCGACTCTTCTACTGGTAAGGCTGCTTCTGAAGTTAATGTTATGCTATTAGGAGGTAAGAAGAGGCTGCCTTTGGGCGAAGATGGAAGATTTGTATTGCAGGTTAATCATAATGATACCCTCGTGTTTTCATCTTATGGATTTGAAGATAAGGTGATAGCAGTGAAGTCTATTCGTAATCCTGATGATATGGTTGTCCGTTTAGAACCTTCTCTTGACGTAGTAGGGGAGATAGATAGAGCCTATTTAGAGAAAGAGTTATCCGACAGCACGGCACCGCAATCACATAAAGAGAAATGCAATCAGAAGTAACAGCACCGTTTATTGCCATTAATCGGCACAGGCTCACCACTGATGGGGAAGGCGTAACAACATTGGTTGCCTTTCATGGTTGTCCGCTTCATTGCCAGTACTGCTTAAATCTGCAGTGCTTGCAGGCTGATGGTGTATGGTGCAGGCTGACGCCCGGTGAGTTGTATAGTGAGGTGGAGATAGACGACCTTTACTTTATGGCAACGGGTGGCGGTATCTGTTTTGGCGGAGGTGAACCCCTTTTACGTTCAGACTTCATTAAAGCCTTTGCCGAGATAATGAATCCTGAATGGAAGTTGACAATAGAGACATCGCTTAACGTACCGCTTGAGAATGTCAAAGCTATTGCCTCGTTGGTGCAGATGTGGTATGTAGATATTAAGGATATGAACCCTAATATCTACAAAGCATATGGATGTAAAGAGAATAAGCAGGTAATCAGTAATCTTCAATGGTTAGCAGCGAATGGATATGCTGATAAGGTAATCATCCGTCTACCCTTGATACCTGAATATAACACAGATGAAGACCGCCAGCGAAGCCAACAACAGTTGGAAGAGATGGGCTTTACAAACTTTGATAAGTTTAATTATATTGTGCGGTAGTAGCATTCATCCTATACAATATACATAGCTCATCTTTCGTTTTTTACTTTAAAAGCATTATCTTTGCAATTAATAAAAGAAAGAGAGTATGAAGAAACCACTTATCATTTTATCAATTATATTTCTGTTGTTGCCAATTACAGTAACAGCACAGAACTTCGACGCCTTATGGCAACAAGTAAATCAAGCTGAGCAAAAGGACTTACCAAAGACACAAATCAGCTTGTTAAAGAAGATTGAACAGAAAGCACAGAAAGAGAAAGCCTATGGGCAAATCTTGGCAGCAAGTCTGTTAGTATCAAGGTTACAGACAGAGATTGCACCCGACTCTGCTGAGGTGGAGTTAAAGCGATTGAAGGCAAAGGCAAAGATGGTAGAAGGGAAGGATGAAGTCTTGTCGGCTGTCTACAACTGTATCTTGGGTGTGATAGGACGGAATGAAGAAAGTGGAAATGCTGACGAATACTTCAAGAAGGCACTTGCTAATCCTTCTCTACTGGCAAGTCAGAAAGCAGCTGACTTTAAGCCTTTGATAAAGATAGGTAAGAACGATGATATCTTTAAGGGTGACCTGTTGCATGTTATTGGTATGCAAGTGGGTAACTACGACAAATTACATAGCTATTATAAAAGCGTTGGAAACCGTGAGGCTGCTTGTTACACGGCATTGATGGGGATAAAGGAAGAGAAAGAGAGTATTCCAAAGCTCGACTCACTCATGCAGGCATATAGCGACTTACCGATATGTGGAGAAGTTGCGTTGAAGCGTTATGCTTGTATGGGAGAAGATACTCCGGTTGAGGAAAAGATAGCCTATATTGATAATGCCCTTGTCCGTTGGGCATCATGGAATAGAATCATATCATTACGTAATGCTCGTGCAGAACTGACAAGACCGATGTTTGAAGTGAGTTTCAATAAGTGTAATGTTAGTTCGACAGAGAAGAATAACTGGGTTAAGCTGAATACGCGCAATGTATCAGATGTAGTCGTAACGGTCACGCGTACGAAACTATCAGGTAATCATTCTCTCAGTCTTGGAGATAAAGGCGACATGGCTAAGTTGAAGGCAAGTCTGTTGCCTGCGACAACGCAGACGATAACCCGTACTTTCACTGGTCATAAGGATTATGAAGAGGTGAAAGACTCTTTCTTAATGCCTACATTACCTTTGGGTGTTTACCTCATTAAGGTAGAGACGCCTAAAAAGAATTTTACACCAGAATATGCTTTCTACTATGTTAGTGACCTCTATGTCATGAGCGAACTACAGCCAGAGAAGAAAGCACGGTATGTTGTTGTCAATGTTGTGGATGGTCAACCAGTAGCAAATGTAACGGTTCAGGCTACCTATCCAAATTATAATGATAAACCTTCTATCGTCAAGAAGCTGGTTACGAACAAGAGTGGAGAGGTAGTTTTTGATTCGGAAAGAACTACCCCTGACATCTATGTCTTTACGAATAAGGATAAAGCCTTTGAAGAAACTCAACTGGAGGGGTCGTATGACTACGACAAGGTGAACTATGACAAGATGGTAACTCAGGTCTTCACGGATAGAGGTATCTATCGTCCTGGGCAGACGGTGCATGCATCTGTCATTGCTTATCAGAACACAAAGCAAGACTATAAAACTAAGGCTGCAGGCGGACAAACCTTCGATATGGTTTTGAAAGATGCCAATTATAAGGAGATAGGACGTAAGTCAGTAACCACCGACCGTTTCGGTACTGCTGCAGCAGACTTCAATCTTCCAACAAGTGGACTGACAGGTAGTTTCTCTATTTATGCTGATTTTGGAACAAAAGGATCTAAGCGTTTCCAAGTAGATGAGTATAAGCGTCCAACGTTTGATGTAAACTTCGACGAGTATATGGAGAAGTATGCTGTCGGTGATTCTATCAAGTTGATTGGTCGTGCCAAGAGTTTTGCTGGTGTACCTGTACAAGGTGCAAAGGTGCATTATGTCGTTACACGTAATATAAGCTATTGGTGTCGCTTCTATGAAGGCAGTGAGGAAGTGAATGAACAAGATGTTGTCACAGACGACAAGGGAGAGTTTGTTGTTACCGTACCTTTTGTCTTATCTGATAAAGCCAAGAAAGAACTGAAGTCTGGTAAGGGTTATCGTTCACTTTTCTATAACTTTAGAGTTGAGGCTTCGGTGACTGATGCCGCAGGTGAAACACATGACGGTTTTACTTCATTGCCATTAGGGACAAAGGAGGCAAGTCTTTCTTGCAATATTGCTGAGAAGAATCTGCGTGACAGTCTTAAAACGATTAAGTTTAATTATCTGAACGCTGCAGGATCTCCTGTTGATGGAACAGTGAAGTATGTAATTGTACCACAGCAGATGGATCAGAATAATTATGTTTATAGCGATTACAAGACCGCAAAGGCAAATGAGAATGTTGCTATAAAGGGTTTGTCTTCTGGTGCTTATCGCCTACATGCTATTTGCGGAACAGATACGATAGATGAGGACTTTGTCGTCTTCTCTTTTGATGATAAGCGTCCTGTTATTGAGACACATGATTGGTTCTATCTGAGTGGAAACCAATTCCCTCGCGATGGTGGTCCTATCTATATGCAGGTGGGCTCAAGTGATGAGAATCAGTATGTTGTTTATTCTATCTTCTCAGGTAATAAAGTGATTGAGACAGGTTCTTTCAATCAAAGCAATAGTATACAGACACGCAAGTTTGTCTATAAGGAAGAGTATGGTGATGAGATATTTCTTAATTATGCTTGGGTAAAGAATGGCATTCTGTATGCTCATTCAGAGAGGATTATGCGTCCGTTACCAGATAAGAGCTTAATTGTGAAATGGAAGACTTTCCGTAATAAACTTATCCCTGGTCAGCAGGAGGAATGGACAGTAACCATTAATCGTCCTGATGGCAAGGCTGCCAATGCTCAACTGATGGCAACGCTTTATGACAAGAGTCTTGATCAGTTCTTGTCTAATTCATGGAACTTGGGCAACTTCTTCTCGCTTAACTATACATCTGTTAATTGGGAGAGTCCTGACTATTCTGGTTTGGGTCTTTCATGGGAAGCTAATATCAAACCTTTTGATGTAGACTGGTTGTCTTTCTCGAGATTTGATAGTCGCTTCTTAGAAGATTATGATACGTCAGATGCTTATATTTATTCAGTAACATCAGACCGAATGGTAAGCATGACACGTGCCGTTAAGTCAATGGCTTTGGCAAAGGAGTCTTCTATGAATGAGGTCGTTAAGGTTGGATTTGGACCTACTAAGGAAACGAAAGCGAAATTTACTGCTCCTGTAGTAAAGAAAGATGAGGAGATAAAACAAGAGAAGGACGAACCGAAGAATGTAAAGCCTTCTATGCGTGAGAATCTCAATGAGACTGCCTTCTTCTATCCACAGTTGCAGACGGATGGAAAGGGTAATGTTAGTATTAAGTTTACGCTTCCAGAGAGCCTTACTACTTGGCGTTTCATGGGATTGGCACACGATGAGGATATGAACAATGGTTTTCTTTCTGATGACATCGTAGCTCAGAAGACCTTGATGGTGCAGCCTAATATGCCTCGCTTTGTTCGTTTGGGTGACGAAGCAATGGTATCTGCTCGTTTGTTCAACCAATCTGAGAAGGATATCAATGCAAAAGCAAAGGTTGAAATCCTTGACCCTGCAACTGAAAAGGTTCTCTTTACGGATAGTAAAGCTGTTGTTTTGAAGGCACAGGGGAGTGGCTCAGCAACTTATAGCTTAGCTTCATTATTGGTAAAGAATGCAAATAAACTTACAGCTGACCAGTCCTTGCTTGTTGTTCGTTTCACGGTTGAGGGCGATGGTTTCTCTGATGGTGAGCAACATTACCTCTCAGTACTTCAGAATAAGGAGTATGTAACAAACACCTATCCATTCACACAGAATGATGCTGGGGTGAAGACGATTAATGTTGGTAAGCTTTTCCCAAAGAAAAGTACGGACCAGAAACTGACAGTAGAGTACACCAATAACCCTAATTGGCTGATGATTCAGGCATTGCCTTATGTCGCAGATGCAAGTGAAAAGAATGCTATCAGTCTTGTTTCGGCTTATTATGCAAACCGTTTGGGTAAGCAGATTATGAGTACTTCCCCATCGATTAAGCAGACTATTGAGCAATGGAAGAAGGAAACGGGTAAGGAAACGTCAATGATGTCGGCTTTGGAGAAGAATCAAGAACTCAAGTCTTTGACACTTGACGAGACTCCTTGGGTGATGGATGCTAAGAATGAAAGCGAACAGAAACAGCAACTCGTGCGTTTCTTGGATGAGAATCAGTTGCAGAACAAATTGACATCAACATTCTCAAGTCTAAAGAAACTGCAAAACTCTGATGGTTCATTCTCTTGGTGGCCAGGAATGAAGGGCAGTCTGTATATGACGGTTGCGGTGGCAAAGACACTCGCTCGTCTGCAGAACCTTACAAGTCCAAGCCCAGAAGTAACAAACATGATTAAGGCTTCTTTCCGTTTTATGGATAAGAAGGTAGCTAAGTGTGTGGCTGAAATGAAGCGTGATGAGAAGAAGTATAATACGATACTCTTCCCATCTGATGAGCTTTGTGATTATCTTTACACCAATGCTTTGTTCTATCATGACCGATCTACAAATGATATAAAGTACCTCATCGACCGCCTGACCAAGAAGCCTACGGACTTGACTATCTATGGTAAAGCGAATACAGCAGTAATCCTTCAGCAGTATGGTAAGGTGGAAAAGGCACGTGAATACCTGCAGAGTATCAAGGAATATACAGTTTATACGGAGGAGAAGGGACGTTACTTCGATTCTAAAAACGCTTATTACAGCTGGCGTGATTATAAGATTCCAACAGAGGTGGCTGCTATTGAGGCGATAAAGACGATTACTCCTGCTGATGGTAAGACGCTTGTTGAGATGCAGCGTTGGCTCTTGCAGGAGAAGCGTACGCAGGCTTGGGATACACCATTGAACTCGGTGAATGCTATTTGGGCATTTATGAACAATGGCAATTGGTTGATGCAGAATGGAGAGCATGCTACATTGATGCTTGATAATAAGCCATTGCAGACAACACAGCCTACGGCAGGTTTGGGTTATGTGAAGGCTACACAGCCAGTTGATTTCCACTCGTCTGAGAATCATGATTTGGTTATCAGCAAGACAAGCACTGGCACAAGCTGGGGTGCTGTCTATGCACAGTTCTTCCAGCCGTCAACAGATATCTCTGATGCTTCATCTGGCTTGAAGATTAAGCGTGAGGTCATGGTTGATAGTGTACTGTTGAAGAGGGGGAAGACTCTTAAAGTTGGTGACAAGGTGCGTATCCGTTTGACGATCATTGCTGACCGTGATTACGACTTCGTACAAGTTGTTGATAAGCGTGCTGCCTGCCTTGAGCCTGTTAGTCAGTTGAGTGGATATCATTGGGGATACTACATTGCTCCAAAGGATTACACCACTAATTACTACTTCGACCAGATGGCTAAGGGTAAGCATGTCGTTGAGACAGAATATTATCTTGACCGAGCAGGTGTTTATCAGACAGGAACCTGCACTGCGCAATGTGCATATGCACCAGAGTATAGTGGACGTACTGGCGCGGAGGTTATACAAGTTGATAAGTAGACAAGTAAACGAGTTGACAAGTAAACAAGTTATTTGATAGAGTTGTCGAGTCAAAGAATTGTTCTAACTCTATTCATTTTCAAGTAGATGAGTAGACAAGTGAACAAGTCTACAAGTAAACGAGTAAACAAGTTATTTGATAGAGTTGTGGAGTAGGGGTGTTGCCTTAACTCCCCTAACTTCACAACTCCTTAACTCCTTAAAAAGAAATGCTTCAAATAGAGATAGATAACGGTAGTGGTTTTTGCTTCGGTGTGACTACTGCCATTAAGAAAGCCGAAGAAGAATTGGCAAAGGGTACAAAGCTCTATTGCTTAGGTGATATCGTACATAACAGTATGGAGGTGGAACGCCTCACAAAGAAAGGACTCATCACGATTAATCATGAGCAGATGCGCGAACTTCATAACGTGAAGGTTTTGCTGCGTGCACATGGCGAACCACCTGAGACTTACGAACTTGCAAGACGTAATAACATTGAGATTATCGATGCTACTTGCCCTGTGGTTCTTGCCCTTCAGCGTCGTATTAAGACACAGTATGAGAAAGGTCGTCAACCTTCTTATATGATATCGTCAAAGGGCGGAGCTGCTGTTGATGAACTTTCAAGCCTTAAGCCAGTAACGAATGAAGCGGTGGAAACCTCTACTTCTTCTGTTTCTCTTCCTCCTGCAGTAGGCGAGGGACAAGAGCTTAGTGCCTCCTCTTCCATTGTTATCTTTGGAAAGAATGGTCATGCCGAGGTGCTTGGACTTGTTGGTCAGACCCATAGTCAGGCGATTGTGATAGAGAAGTTTGAAGATGTTAAGGCGTTAGACTTTAATAATGATATCTATCTCTACTCACAGACGACAAAGAGTTTGGATGAGTTTCATAAGATTATAGAATACATTCAAAGTCATATCTCACCCAAAGCAAAGTTCCAAAGCTTTGATACCATCTGCCGACAGGTTGCTAATCGTATGCCGAACATTTCAACCTTTGCTGCTCGACACGATTTAATTCTCTTTGTGGCAGGCCGTAAGAGTTCAAATGGTAAGGTCCTCTTTCACGAATGTTTGAGTGTAAACCCAAACTCCCATCAGGTTGAGAGTGCAGACGAAATCGACATGAGTTGGTTTGATGGAGTCGAAACAGTAGGCATCTGCGGGGCTACGAGTACGCCAAAATGGCTGATGGAAGAATGCCGTGATGAGATACTTCGACGTACAAAATAGTATTTTTATTACTTCTTGTTGGATATATAAGTTACTATAAAAAGGATATAGCGGGGTTACCTTTACGAAGGTAATCCCGTTTTTTGTATACTATCTTTTAAACGTATGATGTTGGCTCCTCCCGTAATATAGACTGATAAACTAAGACGCTCATATAATATGACACACAGAGTCACAGAGTGGATGGAGGTAAACGCAATGTTACGGAGGTGATGATGACAAAGAGCAACGGAGGTGTAGCGTACAGATTCTTGATAACTATTTTGGGATAAACGCTTTGTATATAAATTGCTAATAGAATTGGCAAACAAGCTCCGTCGCTCTATGCACCGACGGTGCCTCTGTTACTTCCATTGCTTTGTTTTAATAACCCTCCGTCCTCTCCGTGCCTCCGTGTGACATTGCCTCAAACTCTAAACACAAGTGGCAAACCTTATCACTCAAAATCCTGAAGTCCCCTTTTTCACATAACCAACAAGAGTATCTTTCTTTTCAAACTTAATTCCATTATCCAAATCTTCAAGGAAACTTTTCACCTTGTCATAATCCATCTGAAGAATAAGGTTATTTCTTTCTTTTTCAGGAATAGTGGTATCAAGATTCCAATTGTGTTTTTTGAATAAGTTCTTCATTTTTTCGACTTTAAGACTTTCCAGAGAAGAAGCCTTAGTATTATTCACAACATATTCTTGAGAGCAAGAAGAAATGAAAATGGTAACAAAAGCTAAAAACCCCAATAATATTTCCCTTTTTCTCATATACAAGTAGGTTTTAAATTAAATTTATAGTGTTTACAAAATTAACGCATTAGTTTATAAAAAGCAAATAATAAGGGATGTTTTTTGAATTTCTAACTCTGTTATCGGACACAATCAAACTAAAAGTCTTATATAATAGGCACACAGAGTCACGGAGCGGACGGAGGTAAATGCAATGTCAATGGAGGTGCCGATGGCACAAAGAGCGACGGAGGTGTAGCGTACAGATTTTTGATAACTATTTTGGGATAAACGCTTTGTATATAAATTGCTAATTGAATTGGCAAACAAGCTCCGTCGCTCTATGCACCGACGGTGCCTCCGTGACTTCCATTGCTTTGTTTTAATAATCCTCCGTCCTCTCCTTTTCTCCGTATGACATTACTTCAAACTCTAAACTCAAGTGGCAAACCTTATCACTCCAAAATCCTGGAGACCCCAAAATATGTTTAGGTTCTAATGACTGCATGGATTAATTTTGATTTCGCACTTGGTACTTGAATCTACCTTTTCTTTTATTATTACGAAGTATCTTTACATAACTTCGGGTTAAATCTCCTTTTCATGCGTATAAAATAGAATTTCTAAATGTGTTTGTAACTGTCAGGTATACAGTACGTTACTAACCTGTATTTTAAAAGGTACTTATTGAGGGTCCAAAAGGGCGTTAGTAAGACTTCAAAAGGGCATCTTTTAGAAGCCTATTAAGCCTCTTTTCGAAGGCTAAAGACCATATATAAAATTCAAGGTGTACGAAAAATATTTACATACGTTTGTCGGTTGTGGCTAAGTGAAGGCATAAATGGCAGAAAGACAATGTAAAGAATAGGCAAAGAAATAATATTTTTTAAGTTTCAATCAAATATTTGTGATAGATGTTATGAAATGATATGTTTTTAATATATAAACTTAAAAAATATTTGCAAGATTTTTGTTTTTTGTGTACTTTTGTAGATTCGCTGTTAAAAAGCGGCTTTAATAAAAAAGAATATCAGTATAATTTGTATTCTACTTTTTTAATTTATAAGAATAGTTCTAAACATTAAAGTACCAGAGGGGAAATGAGAAAAGAAATGCAAAAAAGTAATCTCGTATTACGAATTTGGGCAGTACTGGCTCTGATGTTAATGCTTAGTATAGGGTCAACCGTATCGGCACAAACACAAGATGTCGATAAGATGGTGGTGACGCTGTCTATGAAGCAAACAGAAATGAAGACCTTCTTAGATGAAGTGTCAAAGCAAACAGGATTACAATTTGATGTGACTCCCGAACTACTATCTCAAGCGGAGAAAGTTAACATTGACGCACAAGCGCAGCCTGTTCGTGCCGTGTTAGGACAAGTCTTTAATAAGACTGGTTTTAGCTATAGTATTGATGGCAACAGCGTGAAACTTGTTCGTAAACCAACACAAGAGAAACGGAAGGGAGTATATGGACAGGTAACCGATAAAGACGGTCTGCCTCTGCCTGGTGTAACCATCCGAATGAAAGGCTTTAATGGCGGTTATATTACGAATTTAGATGGTCAGTATGAAATTAATACCGACTTGCCAGAGGTTACGCTCACCTTTAATTATATAGGATATAAGCCTTTAGAAAAAAAGGTAAAGAATGGTACGGCTGGTAACTTCACGATGCAGGAAGACGTTGGTGAGTTGGGTGAAGTCGTCGTAACAGGTTTTGCTACAAAGAATAGAAACAGTTTTACTGGTTCGCAAGTATCTATAAAGAAAGACGAATTGTTGTCTGTTGGTACAAAAAATGTACTTACGAGTTTGGCTAACTTTGTGCCAGGTCTTAGCGTGTTAGAAGATAACCTTGGCGGATCTGACCCAAATAAGATTGCTGATATCAATATTCGTGGACGCGCTACCTTCTCAGGTCAAGCTAACTTACCTGTATTCGTTGTTGACGGTTCTCAGGTAAAGGTAGACTATGTCAATGATATGGATATGAATGATATCGAGTCTATCACCGTACTCAAAGATGCGTCGGCATCAGCACTCTATGGTGCGAAGGCTTCTGCAGGTGTTATCGTCATCACAACGAAGGCACTCAAGGGTGGTAAGTTGAGATTTAATTATAACGGAACATTACGTTTGTCAACTCCAGATTTGAGCGATTATAAATTACTTTCAGCATCACAAAAGCTTGAGTACGAGCGTTTGGCAGGTCTTTACACAGCGACCAACTTAGCGGACCAATATGCGCTGCAAAACAAGTATGCATCCTATTACAACCAGATTCAAGACGGTGTAACAACCGACTGGATTAAGAAGCCACTGCGTAATGCGGTTTCTTCACAGCATAGTGTAAGTATCGATGGAGGTGATGAGCACGCACGATATAACTTAGGTGTGCGTTATGGAGATGAGGAAGGTGTAATGAAGGGTTCGAGTCGTGAGCGTTTGTCAACAAACTTCAAACTCTCATATAACCTTTCTGGTAAGTTCTTTATCAGTAATACGGCTACTATCTCATCTGTAAAATCAACTCAGTCGCCATATGGTGACTTCTCTGAGTGGGTGAAGCAGAACCCATATGAATATCCATATGATGAGTATGGCGCATTGAAACCAAAGTTGAATTATGACCTCTCTAACCCTTTGTATGAGGCATCGTTAGGTAGTTTCAACAGAGGAAATACGCTCGACGTATTAAACACAACAACACTTCAGTTATGGTTGGGTGAGAAGTTCAGAATTGATGGAGACTTCTCAATACAAAAGACGAAATATGAAGGACGTAACTTTGTGTCACCATTCTCGGCAGATCAGATTAAGAACGTAGCCGATGTGTCACGCAGAGGACTACTGAAAGAGACTTTCACCAGTACAACTACTTATCAGGGTAAGTTGATGGTGTCATACAATAACTATATATTTAGTAAGTTGTTCCTTACCACGATGGCTGGTGCAACGATCGAGTCAAACTCTGTCGATGGTAGTACGTATGGTTCTGTAGGTTATTATTCAGACAACGTAGCCCATCCATTGTTGGCAGGAAACTATCCAACAGGTAAACCAGGTGGTGTAGACAATAAGTATAATGGTGCAGGTTTCTTCGTAAACCTTAACACAATATGGGATAACCGTTACTTCTTAGATGTGATTTATCGTTATGAGGGTTCGTCTAAGTTTGGTAAGAACTCTCGTTTTGCACCTTTCTGGAGTGTGGGAACAGGATGGAATATTCATAATGAGAAGTTCCTTAAAGGTTCACCTTTCCAGTTGTTAAAGCTTCGTGCAAGTTTGGGTTATCTTGGAAACATCTCGTTTGAGCCATATCAGGCGTTGACAATGTATACCAGTTTGGCAGGTCTTAACTATATAAAAGGTATTGGTGCCGTACCAATGGGTATTGGAAACAAGAACCTTAAGTGGGAGAGAACACTCAGTGCCAACCTCGGTCTTGATCTCACAATGTTCAAGGGACGCTGGGACTTCTCGGCAGATGTTTATGTAAAGAATACAGACAACTTGTTGCTTGACATTACTAAGGCTCCATCATTGGGTATTACCACGTCACGTGAGAATGTTGGAGAGGTAGAGAACCATGGATTTGAGTTCCAGACACGTGTTATTCCTATTAAGAATAAGGATTGGGAGTGGTCGTTGAGCCTTAACTATGCCTACAACAAGAATAAGATTAAGAAGATTAGTAACGCTCTTCGTGAACAAAACGAGAAGAACCAAGCAAAGGGTGGTGTGACACCATTGCCTATTTATGAGGAAGGTCAGTCGTTGACAGCATTGAAGGTAGTTTCTTCAGCTGGTATCGATCCTATTACGGGTAATGAGGTCTTCATTAAGCGTGATGGCAGCCTTACGTTCGTTTACGATCCTAATGACAAGGTCGTTTATGGCGATACCACACCATTCGGTATGGGTTCAATCGGTTCTTACCTTACCTATAAGCAGTTCTCAATGGGAATGTCTATGCGTTATTCTTTCGGTGGAGTTGTCTATAACCAGACGTTAGCAAGTAAGGTGGAGGGTGCCGACCCACGCTATAATGCTGACGAACGCGTATTTAGCAGCAGATGGAAAGAAGTAGGTCAGCAAGCAAAGTACAAGCGAATTAGCGATTCAAGCGTACCTATGCAGACATCACGATTTGTTGAGACAAATAATTATATCACGCTGAGCAGTCTCTCACTGGCATACGAAGTTCCATTGACATTCATTAAGCGATATGGCTTGAAGCGTTTACACTTGGAGATGTTGGCTAATGACCTCTTCTACCTCTCATCTGTAAAACGTGAGCGCGGATTAAGTTATCCTTATGAGCGAAGTGTAGAGTTCTCAGTAAGACTTGGATTTTAAACCGATGATGGCTGACACATTAATATAATTGTGAAAGACTATTTAGGTAACAATAAGAAAGAAATGAATATGAAGAGAATATCATATTATACAAAACTATTGGTAGGTGCTGTCATGATGCTATCTGTGGTATCGTGTAACGACTTTATAAATGTTCAACCAGCAGGACAAGTTGATGAGGAAGAGCAGTTCTCATCTATCCGTGGTTTCCGTAATGCGATGTTTGGTGTTTATGGTAGCATGGCAACGTCAGACTTATATGGTGGCAACTTAGGCTTTGGTTTCATAGACCAGTTAGGACAGATATTTGGTTACGATAACTCGTCAGAGACAAGCTACTTCGTAGGTCAATACGATTATATGCGAAGTGATGTGCGCTCTATTGTTGATGCCATCTGGACAAAGCAATATCAAGCAATATCATACGTCAACAATATAATTTATCAAACAGAGAATGCTAAGTTTGAGCATGCAGAGCTGCCTTTGATGCGTGGTGAGAGCTATGGCTTACGTGCCTTTATGCACTTCGACCTCGTTCGTCTTTTTGCTGAAGACTATGGTCAAAGCAATGCGTCAACACGTGGTATACCATACTCAACGTCTTTCGACCTCAATAATAAGAAGTTATTGACTTTGTATAAAACGTACGAGGCGATATTGTCGGATTTGGATAAAGCTGAAGAACTTTTGAAGAACGATAATGTAGTAAACGTTGAGACAACAGCTTCCAGTGACTATCTAAAAGGACGTGCTGTGTTCTTTAATAAGTATGCTGTGGCTGCTACAAAGGCAAGAGTTTACTATGCTATGGGTGACGAGGCGAATGCGGCTAAGTATGCTAAGCAGGTAATCGATGCAACCAATAACTTCTCATTGAAGAAGTATAGCTCATTGAGTGATGTAAAGCGTTTCCCTGCAGCAGGAGAATTGATCTTCGGTTTGTATAACAATACGCTTTCAAGCACTATCTCTACGCTTTTCTTATCACAGACTGCACGCGGTACATTCACTGAAGGACGTAGAGATCTTGAGAATCTGTATGAAACATCAGCTTTCTCGGCTACAAGTACAGACTTGCGTTACACTGGTTATTACAGACAGAATACTACACCAGATGGTTTGAAGACCTATTCTTTTGTAAGATTCTTAGAGAGTGATGCACAGGTGAATAGCAATCCTTTACAGGGCTTGACGCTAATCCGTTTGCCAGAGATGTATTATATCTTAAGCGAATGTACATACGATAGTAATAAGGCAGAGGCAGTTAGATTACTCAATGAAGTGAGAAAAAGTCGTGGATTAGAGGATGTTGATAGCGCAAAGGTAGCAACACGCGAGGCTTTCAATAAGGAGATGTTGCGTGAGCGTATGCGTGAGATGCCTGGAGAAGGACAAACGTTCTATGCGGTGAAGCACTATAACAAAGCATTTACTGACTTTAGAGGTATTACCACACGTCAGCCATCTAATTCCATCTTCGTCTTGCCTTGGCCAGAAACGGAGAAAGAGTTTGGAGGACAGTAAGTTATTAAACACTTTATGAAAATGAAAAAAACAATAAGAAATATACTACTTGTTTGCGCTGGTGTAACCATGTTTGCAGCATGCAGCAACGTCGACTTTGATGGTGAACATAGTTCTGACGGCATGTTTGAACCAACAAATCAAGTTAGCTTCTATTATGCACAACCAGGTGATACCGTTGTGAATTATTCATTCGGAGTAAAGCCTGTTGATACACTTACACACGTGGTTTATCTCCCCGTGCAGCTCGTAGGTAATCTTTCTGCTGAGGCGCAACCCTTCAGTGTAGAAGTAGGTAAGGGTACAACAGCTGTTGCAGGGAAGCATTACACACTTAACGCTGACACCTTGCGTTTCGCTCCTAATGCTTATCGTACCTATGTTCCTGTAACGTTGATACGTGCTAACTTGTCAGAAGATAAGGATGATTCAATACGATTGGTATTGAATTTAGTAGGGAAGGATAAGTTGGGAACAAGACTTACCAAGAACAATACGGTAAAAATAACCTTTAACAACGTACTCTCTAAGCCTGATTTCTGGGAAGTGATGGAGAGTTATTGGGGTTTAGGAGCCTTTACCAAAAACAAGTATCGTAAGTTACTTGCTTATTATGACAGTAATGAGGCTACTATCAGAGATATCATAGAAGGCTCTGATGTAACGGCACAAGGCTATCTGTATCAGCATGTACAAGAGGTAGTTGCTTACTTTGCAGCGCATCCAGATGAGTTGTAAAAAGTAGGATAGGTATTGTTACTTGTCTTAAGGTATAATCGACTGTACACTGAGTATCGTTTCAATAAGGAACTTTGGTTTACGATAAAACGATGATTATACCTTATGATAGAATGAATATTGGTAAACAGATAAATAAGAAATAAGATGATAAAGAAATATTTATATCTTCTCTTGGCACTCCCATTAGTGGCATTGTCATTTCAGTCATGTATAAAAGACGAGTCTTATGGTCCTTCTGGCAATTCGTCTAAGTTGTCATTGGCACAGAACTTACAGGAGAAATACACCCTTAATAGATGGGATACATTGAAGATTTCGCCTAATGTCGTACAGACAAATGAGCAAAAGAAGATTGACTATGAGTGGGAAGTAAATGGTAAGGTTGTATCGACCGATGCTTCTCTTAAATATGTTTGTAAGGACTTCGGCACTTTCCCATGTCGATTAAAGGTGAGCAATGGAGATAATATTCAATATTATGAGTTTGGACTAAATGTACAATACTCTTATGTTGATGGTCTTTACATATTAGCAAGCAATAGCGGAAAGACAATTGTTTCTTATCTGCCAGAGGAAGGAAGTACAAAGACTTTTGACTTAGATGTTCTGCAAAAGAATAACCCAAGCATTGATTTCACAGGAGAACCTAAGGGAATTGATTATGCGTTAGCACGTGATAACAAGACTCCACTCTTGTTTGTTGCCGTGGGAAGTCCAAGTACTATCTATGAGTTCGACGGTAATCTGATGAATATGCGCTTCACTACTAATAGTACAGGCGATGTTACATATCTTAGAAAGAGTGCCTTGACATATCCAAAGTCAATGCTGACAATGGTAAATCATGCGCCAAACCGATTGACACTCTCAGAGACAACACCCTTCAACTTAGGTAAGTCAATAAAGGATGCTTTAGGTTCCGACATATCTTTAGCTGATGCTGCTACAGCTTGGAAGCAGCAAGACCTACGTTATGTACAAGGCTACGTAATGTTTGATAATGCTGAAGGACGATTGGTCGCACAAAAGGTACAGGCTACAGGTAAGGTGCCTGTTGAGTTATTGAAAGGTAAGTTTACGGGTGAAACACTTGTTGGTATGGGACCTGTTGACAACGAGCGTAACATCGTTTTACTCACATGGAATGCTACTTCATCAAAGTTTAAGTGCTATTATATCTTCCCAGGCTTCTATCCTTCTACAGCTACAAAGGTTGAGGCAGCAGTTGTAAAAGATGAGGCTGTTGTACCAGCTACTGCGGGTTTGACCACACAATCAGTTGTACGCGTATCTGCAGAGAAGAACTTAGTTTACTATTCTGCTGGTAATAAGCTGTATGCTTACAACGTATTGTCTGGTGGTAATTTCCCACAAAGCGCATTAACAACCTTTGGAGATTCCAGTGAGACTATCGCTGATATGTTCATTTTAGAAGGAAGCAATAAACTTTATGTAGCTACAAATGTGGCTTCAGGTCAGCTTGTGGGAAGCATTTACTGTTTTGATATGAACGAAAACAAATTGCTTTGGGCGAAAAAGAATATTACTGGACGTATCAAGAGCATTACATACAGACAATAATGAACGTGGCATGTAAGGAGATTACATGCCACATTCAAACCATAATTCCGACATGAAAACAAACAATATAATGGCAACACTGCGCACAATAGGAATAGGCTTATTACTATTGTGCGTTAATGTTAGGGCTTTTGCCGATGATAAAAAAGGCGACGAAGAAAAAAAAGCTAAGAAGGAAACAAAATACGATAAACTATTTAAGGACAAGAAGAAGGAAACTGCAAGTAGTAAGTTTATCACTGTACATAAGAGTGATGGGAAACTCTACTTGGAGGTTCCTGTCAAATACTTGCATAAAGAGATGTTGTTGGGTGGTGGTATCTCCTCAACAACAGACCCTACCTATCTGACCATTGGTACAAAGAGCTTCACTCCTTTGCATTTCTTCTTTGAAGTTCAAGACAGCAGCTTGGTTATGAAGACACCTAACAGTGTGGTTTATTCAGATGGTAGTGCAAGCGCTGAGATGCAAGGAGCCTTGAAGATTAGCTATCGTGACCCAGTCTTGATGGGCTTTAAGATTGCTGCTTACAACAATGATAGTTCGGCTATCGTGATAGATGCAACAGATCTCTTGGCACGTCCTAACAGTATGTTACCCATTATTCCAAAGAAGTCGGGTGATTTAGCATTGTCAGCTTCGCCTAAGAGCGAAATGTCTTATGTTAGAACGATTAAGAGTTTTGATCGTAATATAACGATAAACGTTGATTTCAACTATCTACTCACTGCCTCACTCATGTCTTTACCAGTTGCGAGTGAGATTCCAACGACCGTAGGTGTTACCTATAGTTTAGCATTATTGCCAGATAGTAAGATGCGCCAGCGCGTAACTGATTCGCGTGTTGGTATTGCATCTGTATCTAAACTCACCTTCGATAATAACATAGCAAAAAGTAAGCAAACATTCATAGCACAACGTTGGAACCTCGTTCCACAGAATCTAAAGGCTTACGAACAAGGTAAGTTATCAAAGCCTGTTAAGCCAATATGCTTTTATATTGATGATGCCTTCCCTGTTGAATGGAAGAATGCGATAAAGCAAGGAGTAGAACTTTGGAATAAGGCTTTCGAACAAGCGGGTTATCAAAAGGCTATTGAAGCCTTAGACTTCCCAAAGAATGACCATAACTTCGATGCTGATGATATTGCCTATTCTTGCATTCGATACGTGCCAAGTACAGCTGAAAAGGTTACATCTTCTTTTTTGGCGAACCCACAAACAGGAGAAATCATCAATGCGTCTGTGTTTGTTCCTGCCAATGTCGGTGATCAGATTTACCGTTGGTTATTCTTAGGTTCAGCAGCATCAGATGCCACAATGCGTACTTCTCATCTTCCACAAGACAAGTTCAATCAGGGTTTGAAGTATATGGTTGCATGCGAAGTAGGGCGAAGCCTTGGTTTGCTTGATAATATAGGAGCATCGTATTCCTATCCTGTTGACTCACTTCGTAATAGCACATTCACACATGCCAACAATCTTGCAGCATCAATAATGGCTAATACACCTTTTAATTATGTTGCTCAGCCAAGTGATAAGGGTGTTGTTTATATGCCAGAGAGTGTTGGACAGTATGATAAGCATGCTATCGAATGGGCTTATCGTTATTTCGACCCATCAAAGACAAGTTTAAGTGCTGAGACCGATGCACTTGAGAAGATGGTTGATAAGCGTGTACAGAATCCTCGTTATCGTTTCTTCCGAACCTCTTCATTGATTTGGGACCCACGTGTACAAGAAGGTGCATTGGGCAATGATGCGATTAAGGCAAGCGAATATGGATTGCGTAATATGCAAATCGTTGAAAACAACCTTTATAACTGGGTGAAAGACGATGATGATAGTCGCATCAAAGAGAAGTTATATCTGGCAATCTCTCAGCAGAGATATGCTTTTTTCAAACGTGTGTTGAGCAATGTTGGTGGTATCTTCTTAAACGATATGAAAGTAACATCGGGTGTTCCTCGCTATGAGGTGGTACCTAAAGCGCGTCAGCGTCAGGCGATGTTATGGTGCTTAAATCAGGCAAAGCATTTTAAGCAATATGCTAACCCAAACTTTGAACGTAAGGGATTTATGGCTATAAGCTATTACGACCAGCTCTTAGAGTTTATTGGATATGACCTCTTTGGTGTTCGTACACGCTTGGCAGTAGCATCACATCTGTCATCACAGAGTTATAGTCAGAAAGAATATTTCGACGACCTTTTCTCTTCACTCTTCCAAAGTGCACAATTGTGTAAGGCTCCATCTCAGGAGGAGCGTGTGTTACAACGTGCTTATCTAACGTATTCACGTGCGGTTATCGACAAGGCTAACAAGCAGGGTGGTAATGGTCCAGCAGCACTTCAGTCTACATTGGTTAACGGCAGTCAGACGAGTAGCACTGCCTATGGTAACCCTACAGCCTCACTCGCACCAACAGTTGATGCTGCTTTGTTAGACGGCTCGGCTATTTACTTCTACACTTCACTGTTGAAGCTAAAGCCAATGTTGGAGAAGTGTGTCAAAGCAAACCTCTCACCTGATGCGCACTCACATTATTCTATGTTGCTCTTTAAGGTGAACAAAGCTTTGGAGGATGGTCAATGAAATATTCATTAATAGCTAATCAGTTAATGCGTCGCATACTATTACTTCTGCTTCTCTTCTCTCTGGTCGCAACATCGGGAGCGGCTTTCCCGTTTTCAAAACGTAAGAAGAAGGCGCAGAGCACACAAACAGAAAAGAAATCGGCTTACGAGCGTGCCCTCACCGAGCAATTAACGGAGTCGGTGCGTGGTAGCTTTGTCTCGTTTCATAAGACTGACGGACGTATATTGATGGAGCTTCCGAAGCAGTCTTTGGGTCGCGACATGATTATTGGCGTAACCATTTCGTCAGTGTCAAATCCTAAGATGGGCGACTTAGGCTTTAAGAATTCCAACTTAGTGCATGTACGCTTCATTGAGAAAGATAGTTCTGTGGTGATGCAGGTGGTAAATACCGACTTGTTTGTACCAAAGAATCAGCCCTCAGCTACGCTTGCTGCAAGGCTGAATTATGATAATCTTGATTTCTTTTCATTTCCTATCAAGGCACACAACGACTCCACTGGAGCCGTGCTGTTCGATGCTTCGTCCTTTATTCTCAAGGAGAATCGCTTCTTCCCAGTGATTGCAAAGAATGTAGGGTCGTACACAGTAAACTCATCTTTGAAAGATAATCTTACAAGGGTGACAAAACTAAAAGTCTTCGATGAGAATGCCTGTGTCGGTATGGATAGGCATTACATCATTAGTCTCTCTGGTAAGAAGGGTTCGCCTATCACCAACTATCCCGTAACGATTGGCGTAAACTTTACGTTAGCTCTGTTACCAAACGACTTGATGACACCTCGTTTGAGTGATACACGTGTGGGAATGTTTCTTATGAACAAAGATGTTCTTAAGAAGGATGGGTCAATTGATAAAGCAACATTCGTTAAGCGTTGGCGACTTGTACCGAAGGATACGGCTGCCTACTTTGCAGGCGAACTCTGCGAACCAGCAAAGCCAATCGTCTATTATGTAGAGAATACATTCCCTCCACTTTGGAAACGGGCTATCAAAGCTGGTGTTCTATGGTGGAATAAGGCTTTCGAACGTATTGGGTTTAAGAATGTCATGCAGGTGGCAGACTTCCCTGAGAACGACCCTAATTTCGACCCTGATAACTTCAAGTATTCTTGTATCAGATACTTACCTACTGACGTCGAGAATGCTATGGGACCTTCGTGGACCGACCCTCGAACAGGAGAGGTTATCAATGCAACTGTTCTTGTTTATAATGATGTTGTAAACACTATCAACAACTGGCGATTTGTTCAGACGGCACAGATTGACCCTCGTGCACGTGGAGCGCAGATGCCTGACAGTATTATAGAGGAGACACTCGAGTATATTATTGCGCACGAGATTGGTCATACGCTTGGATTTATGCACAACATGGCAGCATCTGCAGCACTTCCAACCGACTCGCTGCGCTCTCCTGCCTTCACGCAAAAGTATGGTACAACGGCTTCAATCATGGATTATGCACGTTTTAATTATGTTGCACAACCTACTGACCACGGCGTTAAACTTACTCCACCGCGTCTTGGCGTCTATGACTACTATGCTGTTGAGTGGGCTTACAAGCTTTTCCCTGGTTCGAAGGGGTTTGAGGATGATGCGAAACAGTTGCGATTATTGGCTGAAAAGCATGAAGGCGACCCTTTCTATCGTTATGGCTTACAGCAAACGGGAACGAAGTATGACCCTTCTGCTATTGAGGAAGACCTCGGTGATGACCCTGTAAAGTCGTCTACCTATGGTATGGACAATCTTCGAATGATTCTCAAGAACCTTGATCATTGGATTGGTGATGAGGATGGTGATAGTCGTAAGGCTGAGTTATATAATGAGGTGTTGTCTCAAGCTATGCATTATGTACGTAATGTTAGTGTTAATGTTCCTGGCATCTACCTCTATCAAACAAGCGAGAAGTCGGCCTTACCACGCTATAAAGTTGTGCCTAAGGCTAAGCAAAAAGAGTCTGTACAATGGCTTCTGAAGCAAGCACGTACGTTTGCAACGCTGGGTAACGATACAATCGAGAAGAAACTACCATTCGGAGCAAACAAGCCTTTTAAGATTTTAGCTCGTGATGTGCAGTCGCTTGCTATGATGGCAACGTCAAAACTTGCTATTTCTTATTATCTTGACTCTACCTCTTATTCGCCAATTGAGTATATGGAGGATGTTTATCAAGATGTCTTTGGCAAGACGATTGCCGGTAAAGAGAATCTTTCAGTGGCTGACCTCTCTATGCAACGACTCTATGTTGACTTATTGCAAGAGGGTGTCTCAGATATGAAGCAAGCACCTAATGTTCATAATCTTCAGATGCCTTTGACTTCTGTAAATAGTGTTATCACTAATATGTTACGAGGAAACGAGGCTGAAAAAGAGCATACGGAATGTAGTTATTTGGCAGACAGACAACGAAGTTTAGATGATGATACTCATTTTCTTAATTTCGGTAATGGCTATGGTGAGCCAGAACCTTTGTGGGGAACAACTGTCAATCGCACTTCAGAGTTCCAATTAGAGTATGCGCAGAAGTTACTTTCTTTGTTGGAAACAACCATTCCACGTGTTTCTTCTCCTGATCTGAAAGCACATTATATGCTTCTTGAAAAGCGTTTGAAGAAGTATTTGAAATAATAGAATTCTTCAATTCGATAAACTTAAAGCTCTCTATAATTCTCATAATTATAGGGAGTTTTTTGTTCTTTCGGAATATGAAGTGATAAACTAAGCTCTAATATTATAAAGTACACAGAGTTTACTTATAGTTTGCAATTAAATCTTACGTGGGAAATGAGCAGAATCATGCTCAGAAAAATGTTTACATAAATTCAAGGTCTGCGTAAGTAAAAGATAAGAAAAGGGTCTTTCTTCCGCCTTTGTAACTAAAAGATAATCAAGTGGTTGTGAAACGGTGTGCGTAAAGGTGCTTTCTAAGACTCTTAAAGGGCGTTAGTAAGACTTCAATTAACGCCCTTTAGAAGTGCTATAAGGCATCTTTTCATGTGCAAAAGAGCGTAGATTGAAAACGAAGATATGAAAAAACAGGACAAAGACATCTTCTTTATCTCTGTTTTTGTATGGACGAGACTTTTATTATCGCTCGTAAAAGTTGCAGAAAGCAAGTAATTTTAGAGGATGAAAGACGTGCTTTCTCTCATTTTAATAATAGTGATAACGCTTATTAGTGATAGAAATAATGCTTATCAGCAGGAAGTTTCCACAACTTATTTAGCTGCCTCCTTGCTTATTTCTTTTTCTTTTTGAATAAGCTGAACTTATTATTAAAGAGGCTTGAAGATTGCTTACCGCCAAACATACGATAGAGCTTCCACGTAAGGATAAGTCCATCCAATACGCCCGCACCAACATTGAATGCACCAGAGAAGCGCTGGGTAGGCGTGTTCTTGTCTTTCGGCTTATGCATAAGCTCATTCCACAACCCCGCAATCTTGTTGCTATCCTTGGTCAAGTCTGTACGCAGCTGTGCCTTGCGCAAGCGAATGTCGTTCAGCGACCTATAATTGGTTCCAAAGTGAGTGGTCTGTTCAGTCATAAGCTTATTTTGACATTAAGAGACTTCCCAAGAATCTTACCAATGGGCGTTCAATAAGACTGCGACGTAGTAAGATGAAGAAAAAGAGTAATAGCAAATAGCTACCACCAACAATGAGGAAAGCCCAAATAAGTGAACCCACCAATGTCTGCAATGCAAAGGCTGCAGCAAAGGAGAGATAAATTAGGGAAATTAATAAGATAGTGCAGAAAACAACCATGATTGTAATCACGGTCAGTAATCGCACGACCTTTTCAATTACATCGAGCTTCATGTACTCTGACTGAAGCCCGATATAATGCTTTAGCACCTCTACGAGTTGTGCTATTGTTTCTACGTTCTTATCGTTTGAGAACATCCTTTGTAATTTAGATAGCGTCTGAAGCTGCATCCTTGATATCCTCAACGAAATCCTCAGCTTCCTTGCGGCTGAGCTTGATATCATGCTTCTTGCAGAAATCGTCAACAGCATCAGAAATCTTTGAACGTGTGTCTGTACCCTTCTCTGGAGCCAAAAGAAGTCCGAGAGCTGCGCCTGTGATGCTACCACAGAGGAATGCGCAAACATAACCTAATGTCTTCATAATCTCTTTTTTTTATTGTTAATGAATAGTTCTTTCTTTATCAATGGCAAATATAGTCAAAGTTTCGCATAATAGCAATAGATAGGAAGTATTTTTGTGTTAAAAATCTTACAAAGAGTTTATTTAACAAACTTTATTGACGCTGCTTTCTTACTTCTGCTTCTTATTTTGTAACTTCGCACGATAATTACATAGTAAATTAATAGTATAATCAATAAAAACTAAGGGATTATGAAGAAATTTATGGTTTTGGGCGCAGCTATGTGTGTGGCAATGGCTTTCACTGGCTGTAAGTCAAGCGAGAGTGCATACAAGAAGGCTTACGAGAAGGCTAAGTCTCAGGAGCAGAATACTACTACGAATAATGATGACAACACAACTCAGCAGGATGCTGTGGTAGCTCCAGTAGAGACTCAGCCAGCTACTCAGGCTCCTGTTGTTGATAATTACGACAATGAGCCAGTACGTCGCGAGACTGTTTCTGTTGTAAATGGTTCTGGTTTGAAGGCTTACAGCGTAGTTGTTGGTTCATTCGGAGTTAAGTCTAATGCTGAGGGCTTGCAGCAGCGTTTGAAGAATGCTGGCTACGATGCTCAGGTTGCTTACAATGCTGGTAACAATATGTATCGCGTTGTTGCTTCTACTTACGACAGCAAGGCTTCAGCTGTTCAGAGTCGCAATCAGCTCCGTGCTACTTACGCTGATGCTTGGTTGCTCTCTCGATAAATGAGTAGAATTTTAGCGATAGATTACGGTAAAAAACGTACAGGATTAGCAGTCACCGACCCATTGTGCATCATCGCCAATGGGTTGGCGACTGTTCCTACGTCTGAACTTTTTGAGTTTTTGAACCAGTATATCGTAAAGGAAGCGGTCAGTCAGCTTGTCATTGGCAAACCTATACAGCCCAATGGTCAGCCGAGTGAGAACCTCGCTCGTGTGGAGCAATTTGTCAATCGTTGGCGCAAGGCACACCCAGAGTTGCCTATTGATTATTATGACGAGCGCTTTACGTCGGTTATCGCTCATCAAGCAATGATTGCGGGTGGGGTTAAGAAGAAGACCCGCCGTGAAGATAAGGGACTTGTTGACGAGATTTCGGCAACAATTATCCTACAAGATTATATGAGGTCCAAGGGGCTTTAATCCGTTTGAAGCTTATGTTTATTAAGCTTTGAAACGTTTGGAAATCAGACCCTTGAAGCCTTGAACCGTTTGATTGTTAAGCTGATAGAGTTTTGCGCTATTTGATGATTAAACGTGTTGGACACCTATTAAGTTTAAAAGAAAGAAAAGAATATGGTATTACCCATTTACACATATGGTCAGCCAGTGTTGCGAAAGGTAGCCGAAGATATCCCCCTCGATTATCCCGACCTCCAAGAGCTGATACAAAATATGTTTGAGACCAACACCGCCAGCGATGGTGTAGGTTTGGCAGCACCACAGATTGGTAAGTCTATCCGTGTCGTTGTTGTCGACTTGGATGTGCTCTCAGACACCTTCCCTGAGTATAAAGACTATCGTCATGCATTCATCAATGGTCACATCCTTGAGTATGATGACTCTGAGACGGAGACCTTGGAAGAGGGATGTCTCTCTCTGCCAGGTATTCACGAGAGTGTGACACGTGCAAAGCGCATCTACGTAAAGTGGTATGACGAGAACCTCGTTGAGCATGAGGAGTGGATTGATGGCTATCTTGCTCGAGTTATCCAGCATGAATTTGATCACCTCGAAGGTCGTGTCTTCACTGATCGTCTCTCGGCATTCCGCAAGCAGATGATTAATAGCAAGCTCAAAGCCCTTCTACAGGGAAAAGTTCGCTGCCACTATCGTGTGAAGGCTCCACGTAAGTAAGCCTATGTTGCGTGGTATCGTAGTATCCTTGCTTTGCCTATTGGCATTACCGTCAGCAGCCCAATACAACGTCAAGAAGATGATGGAGGAGGGGAGGCGGACGCTTGATCAGGGATACTACGTTACTTCCATGCAGATTTTCTCCCGTATCGTTGCCCTCAAACCAAATCTATACGAGGCTTGGTATTTGATGGCATTGTCAAAGTATCACCTTGAAGACTATAAGGGTGCTGGTGATGATTGTCGCCGTGCTTTGACTTTACAGCCCTATATTGCTGATATCTACGAACTTTATGGTATGTCTAATATCCATGTGGAGCGTTACGACAGTGCTATCGTTGCCTTTACCCACGCGCTTGACATAACCCCCGACAATCGTGACTATTGGTTTAATCGTGCTTATTGTCTCTATCAAGTGGGCGATAGCAAGGCTGCTCTTCAGCAACTTGATTATATCCTCAAGCGATGGAAGCCCTTCGATGCAGCCTCCCAGCTTCGTGCCGACATCGTAGCGGGTAGGAAGCCAAAGCAGCAGCCCATGAAGTCTAACACTCCGTATTTTTACAAGCTACCGAGTCTTCGTATTGAAAGTGAAGGCAAGTCAAACCCAATGAAGAATAAGCCCCTCTTTTCCCTTTGAACTTTGAGCATTGAACTTTGAACATTATGATTTGAACTACGAATTTCTCTAATTACGCTAATGCTTATTGCGAAATAATTCGTACAATTCGCGTAATTCGTAGTTAACTTTGAACAATTCCCGACTACGAATTTCTCTAATTACGCTAAAATTATTGTTAAATAATTCGTGTCATTTGCGTAATTCGCAGTTAACTTTTTGATTTGCGTTTAACCCTTAAGCTACATCGGTAATCACAATTATGAATTATGAATTCTGAATTATATTTGGATTTTGAATTTTGAATTATTGTAGTAATCACAATTATGAATTCTGAATTATGAATTTTGAATTATATTTGGATTATGAATTATGAATTCTGAATTAAAAGTATTACCTTTGCCACATATTTGATTTATAAAACTAATTTGTAGTATGGTTAAAATCACTTTCCCAGACGGTTCCGTTCGTGAGTACGAGCAGGGCGTAACTGGTTTTCAAATCGCCGAGAGCATTTCGCCGGCTCTCGCCCGTGACGTTGTATCTTGCGGTGTAAATGGCGAAACAACAGAACTCAACCGTCCTATCAATGAGGACGCAAGCATCGCACTTTACAAGTTCGATGACGAAGAAGGTAAGCACACCTTCTGGCATACCTCTGCCCACCTCCTCGCTGAGGCTTTGCAGGAGCTTTACCCAGGCATTCAGTTCGGATTCGGACCGGCTGTTGAGAACGGCTTCTTCTATGATGTGATGCCTGCAGAGGGTCAGACAATCTCTGAGAATGACTTCCCAAAGATTGAAGAGAAGATGCGTGAGCTTGCTAAGAAGAACGAGCCAGTCGTTCGTCGTAACGTCTCTAAGGCTGATGCCGTAAAGGAATTCACTGCCGATGGACAGGAATACAAGGTGGAGCACATCGTAGAGGACCTCGAGGATGGCACTATCTCAACATATTCGCAGGGTAACTTCACCGACCTTTGCCGTGGCCCTCACCTCGTTTCAACAGGTGCTATCAAGGCTGTCAAGATAACCAGCGTTGCTGGAGCTTTCTGGCGTGGAGATGCTAAGCGTGAGCAGATGACACGTATCTACGGTATCACCTTCCCTAAGAAGAAGATGCTCGACGAATACCTCGAGATGCTCGAAGAGGCTAAGAAGCGCGACCACAGAAAGATTGGTAAGGAGATGGAACTCTTTATGTTCTCTGACCGTGTTGGTAAGGGTCTTCCTATCTGGTTGCCAAAGGGAACACAGCTGCGCTTGCGCTTGCAGGAGCTCTTGCGTCGTCTCCTCCGTCCATATAATTATCAGGAGGTTATCACACCGGGTATTGGTGGTAAGAATCTCTACGTTACTTCTGGTCACTATGCTCACTATGGCAAGGATGCTTTCCAGCCAATCCACACACCAGAGGAGGACGAAGAGTATATGCTTAAGCCAATGAACTGTCCTCACCACTGTGAGATTTACGCTTACAAACCACGTTCTTACAAAGATCTTCCACTGCGTATCGCAGAGTTTGGAACCGTGTTCCGTTATGAGAAGAGTGGTGAGCTTCACGGACTTACACGTGTTCGTACCTTCACACAGGATGATGCACATATCTTCGTGCGTCCTGACCAGGTAAAGGCTGAGTTTGAGAACAATATCGATATCATCCTCAAGGTGTTCAAGACCTTTGGTTTCGATAACTACGAGGCGCAAATTTCCCTCCGCGACCCAGAGGACAAGGAGAAGTATATCGGCTCTGACGAGGTATGGGAAGAGAGCGAAGCAGCCATTAAGGAAGCATGCGCAGAGAAGGGTCTCAACGCTCGTGTAGAGCTTGGTGAGGCAGCGTTCTACGGTCCTAAGCTCGACTTCATGGTGAAGGATGCCATCGGTCGTCGTTGGCAGCTCGGTACAATCCAGGTAGACTATAATCTCCCTAACCGCTTCAAGCTCGAATATACCGCAGAAGACAACTCTAAGAAGACTCCAGTGATGGTTCACCGTGCACCATTCGGTTCACTCGAGCGTTTCACAGCTGTTCTTATCGAGCACACAGCAGGTCACTTCCCACTCTGGTTGACACCTGATCAGGTTGCTATCCTCCCAATCTCTGAGAAGTATAACGACTATGCTCAGAAGGTGAAGGCTTACTTCGATGCTCACGACGTACGTTCAATCATGGACGACCGCAACGAGAAGATTGGTCGCAAGATTCGCGACAACGAGCTCAAGCGTGTTCCTTACATGGTTATCGTTGGTGAGAAAGAGGCTGCCGAAGGTCTTGTGTCAATGCGTCAGCAGGGCGGTGGCGAGCAGGCTACTATGACAATGGAAGCCTTCGCAGAGCGTATCAACAACGAGGTTGCTGAACAGCTGAAAGGGTTGGATTAATAAAGAAAGCCCCACCCGACCTCCCCGAAAGGGGAGGAGTGCAACAACAACAATAACAACAACCAGCCCCTCCCCTTTGCCCCCCCATAGGGAGGGGAGTGAATACCGCGACATCCCTATAATGTTGGGTATATAGTGGAATGATAATCACTTATTTGCAGGGGGAGAACAGAAGTTGGAAGTCCTTCGCTTTTAGAGGCTAACATATTAATGACCCTCGTGGTCTTCCTTCTCTTCTAATCAAGGGAAGGAGAATCCCTTATGCGGCATCCATTAGTGGGTGCCGCTTTTTATTTGTGAACTCTTTTCCCTTTGAACTTTGAGCATTGAACTTTGAACTTTATGATTTCAACTATTAACTTTGAACAATTACCGACTACGAATTTCTCTAATTACGCTAATGCTTATTGCGAAGTAATTCATGTCATTCGCGTAATTCGCAGTCTCCCCCTTTGACCCTTGAATAGAACTTTAGGGGTATCTCGCTAATCACCCCCCTCTCCCTTCGGAGAGGGGCTGAGGGTGAGGCTCCTTCTTCTCCTTTCGGAGAGGGGTTGGGGGTGAGGCTGTGTGTCGGGCTTTACCTCACTTCCACAAACACCTTTTCTCCTTTCGCTATTGCCTCCGTTATCATCTTAACGAGTGTCAGCACGCAGCGGGTAGAGTCGAGCACATATCCTTTGCGTCGGTTGAAGCCAAGGAGGATGCATCCCCGTGTATCTTCTGGCTTATTCCCCGCATGAATCCTTATCCCCTCAAACCCCTTCACATTCATCAGCAGCGGCAGCCATCGTCCGAACCGTCGGCTGCGTGTGATGAGGATGCGATAACGCCCAGTGGGGATAGCTCTGTATCCCTTGTATTTTGCAATTAGGATTGTCCCCAACGCGCTTCGTTCTGTAAGATGTAGTGAGGGCGGTTCGAGGCAGTCTGAAAAGAAGCGGTTGTTGACATACAAGCGTCCGATGGTGTATTTCGCTTGGTAATATTTTCTTATGAGTTTTATTTCCATAGCATGTACGTTTTAGGTTGGTAATATTTTCTTATGAGTTTTCATTTCCGTAGCGTGTGTTTTAATCAGTAACCTTAATATGATTTTGTGATTTGTGATTTGTGTGATTGACTGTAGTGTAGCAGGTGTTCTATAACGCTATAAGATATGTCTACCCTTGTTATAGATACTCTATAAGGCTGTTAGAAGTGGCTTTTTACTCTTCTAATAAGCTGTGGCAGCTATCTTACCTTCTTACTTATCCTGGCGAGTCTTCATCCATTTACCATCTTCTTTCTTTTCAATCCATCCGCTTTTCTTCCATCTGTAGATGATGTTGTTGATTACATTTCTGCTTACATTAGCCCCTTTTTCTTTCTGTAGGTCGTTAAAAGTGAATACGGGTGGAAGTTTATCGAAGATGAAACCATTTCTCGACTGCCTTACCATTTCTTGTTCAGCCGATTTATATTCGCTAAGTAGAGCTTCACCGAAGAAGTTGCATTGTTTCTCCAGTATATATTCGGCAGTCAGTCGGGCAAAATACAATACTTTTTCGTTTTCTTCTCCTTCTAACAGACTGGCAACGACTCCGCAGCGAAAGCCCATGACGGCAGCACGTTTGCGATAGGTATCCTTAACGATGTCACCATCTGCCATTGCCTCTATTCTTTTCTTCTCTACCCATTCACCAATGGCTTGTCTCAGCAAGGGAGTTTCAACGAAGCCTTGACGTGCACGCAGGGATGTTACAGCAGTGTCAATGTCAGTCGCCAATCCTTCGGCTTCCTTTCCGTAGACAGGCATTGGAGCAAAAGCTCCGTCGGGCATTTCAGCGATAAAGATGCGCGAGGAGAGTCCATTCTCAACGTTGTCATTCTTGAAACATCTCTTCAGTGCACCATATGTGCCGAGGATTGAGAAATTATAAGCCACAGGGACTACTCCGCTTTCTGCTTGATCTGAGTTGTAATCTTGTCCCCATACTCCGTTGTCGAAGGCGAGGCGATAGATGTCATACTTCTGCGACCACGAGCCTGCACCATTTGTTTTGCGCAGCGTGTCGAGTTCCTCACCAAAGGAGAAGAGCGTGTGACCGCGTGAGTTCTTGAAGCGTCTCAATAACGTAGAGCAACTAATTGTGATGGGAACTGAACGTATCAGCACACAAGGGTCTTCGGGTGCCTTTTCGTTGGCTTTGCGTCGCTTCTTCTCTTGTTTCCATTTATCTTCAATCTCACGTGCACGTGCGTCGTCTTCAAGCATCTGCTTCATCCACAGGTCGACTCTTGACTTGCACACACTCTTTCCTGATGCTTGTGGACCGACGATAACCGACATTAAGTTAAGTCTGTGCAGCTGTCCATCACAGTATCTTACCTGTACTCCGTCAGCGTAGGCAGCGGCAAGGGGGAGGACGGAGCAGAGGACGGGCATGTGCATATTTGCGGGCACACCTTCGAGCGTCTTGCGCAATACTAGTGGCAGCGTGTTGAGGATGTTGTTTGTGCAGGCAGTTTGCGCTTGCTGCTCTGTTTCTCTTTTTTCCTCAAACAATTCAATGTCGTTTTCTGAGGGTGTTGTCGTGGCAGCCTTGTTCCTGAGTGATTCCGTGTATATCTTTCTCAGTTGAAACGACATAGGGCGGTTGGTGTTGGTGTATTTCTCATAGAAGTCTTTAATCAGCTGTTGGCAGTCACTCTCGCGTGCGTATGCTGGCATTCGGCATGCGATGATAGCCCTGAGCTGCTCCTGCGGTATGAGGCGGCAAATGCCCATAGAGAGCAGCGAGACGAGCGAGTTATGACGTGTACCCTTGTTGTTGAGTGCAGCGGGTGCCAAGCCTGATGCCGCCACAAAGGCGTCGAAGAGCAACTCCGTGTTGGGGTCGATGTCAACAGCTTCGTTGCTTGTGGCGGCTGTCTCCTCCGTAGGCTGTGGATGTTGCTGGTTGATAGTAGGTGTGGCAACGGTCTCAGACGTATCCGTATCTGTCTTCTGTGGCGTTGGTGTGGCAAACAACTGTTCCTTGTCGATGAAGAAGATGTAATCGGCTGGCACGGCAAAGGAGCAGCGTGCGTAATCCTTGCAAGCTTCATCAAAATCTTTCAGCCCCAGTTTTCCTGCAAGCCACTGCTGTCCCTGCGCTAAAGTCTTCTTCTGCGGAAGCATGAAGACAATGCGTAGTCCCTCTGCCGATGGCGTCATGTGCACCAATACGATGCCTAACTCCTTCGTACGCTCTTTTACTTTTTCGTTGTAGAAGGTTTTGGGCGAAGGGATATGGTCGATGTCGAGAATAGACAGTCCTGAGGGAATTGCCTCAGCGTTGAGTCGACGACCATTCTTGAAGTGTGCATGAAAGCAGAAGGCTGGTAAACGTCGTTTTAACTCCGCTTTCTTTGTTGCGAAGTCGTCACGACTCATCTCGCCACGCAGCATTTGTTCGCTGTAGTCGGCAAGTTCAGCGCAGATGTCGTTTACTATGGTCGAATGTATTACCACATCTAAGATGTCAGCCGTGCAGGGAACAGTGTGTTGGGCTCGGATATTTTGTATATAGTCGAACATTTTTGTTTATCTTTTTATGATTATGTAAAGCGTGGGCTGTCCGCTTGTTGCTGATGTGTCAGGGACAGTCCCACGTGTGGAATTATTGCTATGCAAGCAGATTTCCTTCCATAAAGTTAATTGCCTGCTGGCTCTCGTCGAAAACAATATCAATGGGAGCTGCCTCGTCTGCTCGCTTCACCATGATGTAGAGTCTGACGCGGTCGGGTGCCACTGTTGCCCGTCCGTGCTTCATGTTCAGTATGCGGTTGGGCGCTGGTGTTGAAGGTGTTTCAGTTGCAAAAGCACGGAAATCAAACTCCTGTGGCGAGTTCATTGCGATAGAACCTCTCACTCTCTTGCCGTTGGCGGCGATGATGCGCTGATAATCAGCGTCACTCATAATTACTTTAATCTGCATAATCTTATGATTTTTAATTGATTGTCTGGATTTCTGAAATACTCACGTTCTGGAACACCTTGTCGTTATACTCCGTTGTGTAGAAGTAGAGCTGTGCTGCGACGAGCGCACCCACTTCGAGTTCTCTTTCCGCCTCTGCATCAAAGAGGGTTGATGTGAAGCGGTCGGCAAATTTGCCTCCAAGCTGCTGTAGCTGGATGTCACGGCAGTGCGAGGTGATTCCTTTCTGGTTGGTGTACTGGCGGATTTCTCCGAGTCCGGTAATCTTAAAAATGTTGTTCATAATTTTGTTTTGTTATTCCTCAGGCAACAGTGCCGTTGGTTTGTTTTTATGTTTGCAAAGTTATCGCACTTCTGCAGCTGATGCAAGTTTCTGAAACAATCTGCGGTTTCTTAAAATCTCTTAATTATCTTTTCTAAGTACCTTGTTTACAGAGGCTTTCAACGCTGGTTCAGAAAGACGAATATTGCTGTGTTCGCTGGTTGAGAGGTATCTGAAGAAGATGCTTTTTGCCACTTTCAGCGGACTCTCTCCCTGCTCTCCCGGTGCTATCATCAGGGCAATGAGAGCATAGAGCCACGTGCGTTTTACGTTCTTTATCCCCTCCGTCGATAAGAACAATCCTTTTTCTCTCCGCAATGTCTTCACGTCATTGGATAAATAGGGTCGCAGTTGGTCGGTCAGCACGTCCAAACGCTTGAAGTATTCCGGTCTGAACAGTTCGCACATCATTGTATTCTCGTCAAAAGGGTATCTGCGCTTTGTTTTGCGCTGATGCTGCACACGCTGTCGTGTGTAATGCTTTTTTCTCATTCTCCCAAGGGTTGTGAGAAGAGAAAGCACGGGAAACGCTGCGCAGCTTTACCTCATGAGATTTCTCCTGCCCACTCCGCTCGGGTGAAACATTCTTTATTTTCAGTGGCATTATCTCCTTTTCGGTCCCTGTGCCTTGTGTCTGGCGCCTTGTGCAGCGCATGGAACAATCGGAATTGACCATCACTCCGCACCTAATCGGAAAAAGAGAATACCCACGCCAAGGTCGTTCTGACCGTGACGTGGGTGCAAAGTTATAGCGTAGAGCCATTTGCAAGAATCTCAGCCTTACAGACGGCTTATAAAAAAGTTATCTTTTTATTATCAAAAAATTATAAACTGATAATCAGCATGTTATGAGAATCTTTATAATTCGTTTATAGAAAGTTTATAATTTCCGTTGCTTCCTTGAAATCTTATATTGCTATTACGAATTCTTTGTGTGCGTTTCATATAGTTGTGGTTGTTCTTTTTAGCTGTTCGATGAATAAGAAAATGCGGAACTGCCTGTTGAAAGGCAATCCCGCATTACTCTCTATGCGATTCAAGCTATTTGCTGTAGCTTTTATTATTATACAGCCCAAAGGTTGAATCTATTATTATTCCAGTTGTCTATGTCTTTATACAATTTTGTTTTTTCAAATTCCTCTTTGCTATAACTTATTCTAATCATAGTTGCAATACTTTTATCACTATAAGCTTTTGCCGCCTCATCTTTATGAAGTATATCTCGAATAGCATAAACCAAATCATGTCCATTTGTGAATAAAGTAAGATCTTTATCATCGATAGGGTTTTGACTTATAAATAGGTTTATTGTATCCAAGTCTGGATATGATGTCTTTTTATAATTTCCACCATTATCTTTTACATGTTGAAGTACATCTTGTACACTGTGAGATGCTACGTCAGCAATTTTAATTCCCTTGAAATTTATTCCTTCTTTATCAGAATCTTTTCTATTTAAAATCATTTTATCATTATAATAGCGGAGATATGAGAAGTTTTTCAGAGCTTTCATTGCTTTGGCTGATAACTCCGGATATTCTTTATTTGTTGTGTACAAACAAATTTTTCTGTAGACTTTTGGAGTCAACATCAGAGTTTCCATATCGTGGGTGTCAGTTATCATAAGATTGGCAATGTTATGTTTGATTTGATTTATATGATCAAAGTCAGCATCCTTAATGCCTATGACGCAATCTTTGAGCTGCTCATCTTTGCTTACAATGCGCATAGAATTCTTTACTTTTAGGCAATTTTCAGCCAAAAAGAATTCTACGACCTGTATATTAAAGAACTGCTTCAAAGCTTTTTCATCGTCTTCCCCTTCAACGACAATTATTACTTCCTTATGATCAGGATGTTGTATAGTTAGCCTTATATCTGCTACGATATTTGGGGAATCGTTCGCCTCCAATACGGTGTTACCTATTATTCTATTTTCTTCTACGAAAGATTGGGGCTCAAGTTCCTCCAATACGGAATTTTTCATTGTATCATTTGTTTGTTAAGTAATAAAGGTCTTTGGTCATACTAAATCCTTTGCTTACTATGCTTGGCGAATGAGTAGCAATAATGATTTGTAGATGCTTGATATCAGCTATTTCCTTCATATCATCTACGATTGTCTTCTGCCATGCGACATGAAGCGAGTTTTCTGGTTCGTCAATCAGCAATAAGCTCTGATCAGGTACTTCATATACTAAGCGGTATAGCATAACGATTTCGTTCTGTTCACCACTGGAAAGTTGATGCGCCTTCAGAATATCACCTTTATCAGATTTGAACATAAAACCATGCTGAGGAGCGATTTCTACAGATTTGTGTGCAAAGCCCTTAGAGGTCAGCATTTTATGAAATAATTCTGTTTTTTTCGAGATTGTTGAAATCTTGCTGAACTTCTCCTCGAGTCCTTTAAGATACGCAAAGAGTACGGCTTTGTTTTTTTCGTTATATTCTGGAATTTCTACTTTAAATGCAAGCTTATATTTAACGATTGTCTTCATCAGGCTCTCAACTTCATCCTTCAGCTTATTGTATGAAGCCTGAGGGCAATCTTCATAATCTGGATATAATACTTTTTTGATAAATTTAGAATCGACTTCTTGTGAATATCGCAGATAGTCTTGTTGAGCGGTCTTCAATTCAGCCTTCAATGCTTCACAAACTTTCTCAATTGGGAGCTCATCATTCTCTTCATGAGCTTCATTATAGATTCGGTTTGCTGGTATGTAGTAAGAACGTAAGGTTCTGAGCTGCATCAGGAACTGTTCCTGACCATTTGATTCCGAAATATATTCGTTGAATATTTCATTATCTAATAAGACATCTTCTTTTTCTCTATCTGATAAACTATTAAAAGACTTACGTCTGCTATATGGATCGTATAGATGTATGTATGAGCGGAGTGCTCTTTTTACGTTTGTTCTATTATATACGAAATGAGTGAGTGGTTCCCCCGTAGCTTTGTTCCAGATAAATCTGACCTCTTTTTCTAACTCGTCCTTATAGTCAATAGCAGATTTACTTTCTGCTTCTGTTTTATAATTCTGAGTGATATTTAATACAGTATTATTATCAAAAGAGATTATTATTTCGCTGAATTTAATAACATAGAAATAATATAGAGACTTAGGATTAAGGGATTTTAAAATTCGTAGAATGGTAGTCTTGCCATATCCATTAGGACCTGTGAGAATAGTTATCTGTTCTTTCTCTTCGCTATTGAAATCTATATCATAGTTATATTGGTCGTAAAGGTTTTTGATTTGTAGTCTTGAAATTTGCATGGTTTATTTATTATAATATTCACTTAACTCTTGTTGAAGAGAGTCGTTCACTGTATAGCTTGCTTCTTTTTCGATATTCTTGTTGCCTTCTGATTGGATTGCAGACATATACTCCGGATAATCGTCTCCTTTGGATACATTGTTTTTCCATTGCATAGCTCTAAGGTTTCTTTTAAAGTCATCACCCCCCAGAATAACAGGGAAAACATGGTCAACTTCCCATCCGAAGACAGAATCTCTCATCCCATAATGAGCCTTGAAGATCCACGCACCGCATGCATCTTTTCTTATAGAGTCTTTATCATAACCCTCTACAATCTGGGCATGATTCCAACAATATTCTTTCTTTTCTTCGTCAGTCATAATGATAAGTTTTTGACATTCAATTTTGTTGAATGTCTATCTATGTTGCAAAGATACTAATTATTTTTGTTTTTGTTACTAAAATAACAAACAAAATATCCTTGCTGTCTGCAGAATATTTTTTTGTTATTAAAAGTTTAGGGATGGGACGCAGTCAGTCCCACCGATGATTTGTGTTTATTTTTTCTCTTTTCGTAACGCTTTATACGTGGTGCAGCTCACCTCTCACACCCCCTCAATTATTCCTACGATGGCATCATATTCTTCGGTGGTGATGCCGAAGGCGGTGCGGTTGTCGTTGTAAGGGCGGTGGTGGGTGAGGTAAGTGTTGTTGTTACTTCCGCCGATGGTTGTGTTGATTTGGTTCATGGGGATGTTTAGCTTTCGGAGCTTTATGAAGAGGGCGATGATGTTGAGTGCCATCTTGCGGTTTATGCCCCAGCTGTTGCCGTTGGGTTTTATCATTTCGAAGCGGGAGAGGAGGGCGTCGTCACGGCAGATGGTCTCGAAACATTGCGTTAGGTCGTCGTAGCCGGGTTTATTCAGTAGCTTTTTTAGTCCTTGTGTGTTGGTCAGGACTTTTGTTAGGACGGCTTTCTGGCGTGCTTCCTTCTGTAGGGCAGGGGAGTCTGTGTCGTCTGTGTCAGCAAGGGGGTTGTGGGGTTCGATGACGATTTTCTCTCCGTAAACATTTCTTTTCTTTGCAAAGAAGAGGTTGACGTATCGGTTGAAAGCGTTATCCCCGATTTCGTCCATTATAGTCTTCAAGATACCGTCGTTCTCGCTCATTGGGTCCTGCTCGTGTCCTGGTTCGATGTAGTTAAGGCTTCTCGTGGCGGTTACGGTCATGATGAGCTGGGCTGAAGATTCTGCCTCAGCCCTTGTGCGGGTGGTGGTGTGCCTTCCTTGCTTGATGGTTTCGCAGTCTTTTATCAGCGTGGTATAGATGAAGGTGACTTCATCTAACTTGTTGCTCCCTGCTTTTTTGAGTTCATCAATGCAGCGTGTGCTCGTCTGCCAGATGTCCATTGCTGAGAGTTCTCCCGCCTCTCTTTGTAGGCGGTTCAGTGGCGATGCCCAATGCTTGAAGATTGACGCTTCAGGCGAGTTCAGCACTTGCGTTCTATAGATTTCGCTGTCACGGTCTGTCAGAATCTCCATTTTTTAGTACGTGTTTCTCAATTTCGTTTGTGAATATTGCGAGGTGGTCTTTCGGAAAGAGGTGTGGGTTGTCGGGACTCATGTTGGTGAAGGTAGCATCTTTGAAATTAATATATCTGTAGCTGTCCTTTCCAACGCTTATTTTGCGCCTGCTGCCAGTGGGTGTCAGACTGATTGAGCCTTCGCCACCTATGTCGCTTGCCGCTTCTACAATGTCTTTTGTCCATTGGTCTTCAGGGTCTAACTTTACGCATTTTCCTGCCCCTGCATCGGAAGCAAGTGTCAGTGCACCTTCAGTGCTCTTGCGGAGTCCTTGTATGAACTCGAATCGCTTGGCAAGGTGTTCGAGGTTGGGCTTTGGCCATGTGAATTCTACCTTTCGAAAGCCCCTTGGATAACTCTTCTTGTCCTGTACAATATTCCAGAAGCGGGATGAGTCGTAGAGGTTTTTGATGCTCAGTTTGAGCGAGAAACGTCGTTGCATAACGTGTGAGAGCGTTCTTTCGACGATGTTTTCGATGGTTTTGAGCGACTGGAAGGCGGAGGTTGAATTCTCAATTGCAATTACCTGTACGCCAGGACGATTGTCGATGATGATGATGCAACTGCGATAGTCGTCGAAGGGAATCGACTTGAAGTTTTCATCGTGTCGTGTGCCACGGCAGTTCTTGAGAATTCTCAGCACGTAGACACCTTCTTCTTTGAATGGCTCGAGGAGGAAGTGGTGGAGATACTGCGTACCTCTTGCGTTTGTGAAGTGAATGCGCTGTGTCTTGGTATAGTCGTCAACAAGCACGTCGTCAAAACACGCCTGTCGTCGGGCAAAGTTTTCTTCTACTTCTTGCAGTCGTTCTTTGTCGTTAAAAATGTCGTCAGTGTCGATGCACTTCTCAAACATGTAGTTGTAAAGGGCAAAAAATTTCATTTCCGTTATGTCGTATTTTTTGGTTTTCAGTAAAGATATTAGTTCTGTTATGAACAGTTTTTACAGTTCTGTAAATCGTCAGACAATAGTTACGGCTGTGCTTTTCTCTGATGACTTCTCAGGATTGCATCTGCAAACTTACAAATAAATATTTACAAATTGTTAATAAAAGGAGAGAAAATCACAATCACGTAATCACGCAGTCATATTAAGGACCTTCGTGTTTTACTGCTATCAGAACGGCTCATTATATATTATTATTTATTAATAAGGTATTATATTATATGTAATTCCTTTCTTTTACGTTGCAATTCCTTGTTATGATTTTATGATTTATGATTGGTGTGATTATTTTTTTCTGCAATATGTGTAATGCCCCCGCACCCCTCTTTGTTATCTCGTCCTTTTTAGTTGTCGCGAAGGTAGATAGGCGGGGCACCTCTTTGTGGTAAGTTCACACTCTGTAAACACTCTGTAAATTAGATTGTTACAAGGTAAGATGCAGAACTTGCAGTCTTTGTAGCCCGAAAAATGCTGGTTTTTTAGGTAATCATGGGTAACTTTGCAAACAGAAAAGCCCCACCCGACCTCCCCGAAAGGGGAGGAGGGAGCCTCACCCTCAACCCCTCTCCGAATGGAGAGGGAGTGATTAGCGAGATACCCCTATCGTGATGATAGCAGTTCTTAAACGCAAAGATTAGCGCTCTTAAACGTAAAGATTAGTGCTCTCAAACTTATAGTATAGCATTAGTAAATAATTATTTCAAAGTTCAATCTTAAATTTTCAAATTTCAAAGTTAATAGTTCAAATCATAAATTTCAAACCTCAAAGTTAACTACGAATGACACGAATTACATCACAATAAGCATTAGCGTAATTAGAGAAATTCGTAGTTCAAATCATAAAGTTCAAAATTAATAGTTCAAATCATAAAGTTCAAAGTTCAAACCTCAAAGTTAATACACTATGATTCATTACAAAATTTATCAGGACAAGCGTAAGACCAGTAAGCGTAAGGGATATTGGTATGCGCGTGCGGTGGTCGATCAGACCTACGATTTGGAGAAGTTGGCGGAGTATATGTCTGCCCATAACACACCTTATTCTAAGGGTGCTATTGCTGGTGTGCTGACCGATATGGTGGCTTGCATCCGCGAGTTGGTACTGGAGGGTGTGGCAGTGAAAATCCCCGACTTGGCTATCTTCTCGGCAGGCATTCGCAGTCAGGGTGTGGAGAAGTTGGAAGATTTTACTCCGGCAAGGGATATCTATCAGCCTCACTTGCGTGCTCGTGCTTCTGGTTCGCTGATGACGGCTCGCTTGAAGCATTCTGTGCGCCTGCGTGAGTACGATAAGTATGACCAGTCGCTCAAGGATAGCAGGAAGGGTAATAAGAAGGGTAAGCACCCAGCCAGTGGGGCTACGCCTTCGGGACCTGAGCCTGGCGAGTCTACGGCGACGAGTGAGGGTGGACACGCGTAAAGCCCCTCCCGACCTCCCCGAACCAACGGTCACTGACCGAAGGGAAGTAAAAGGGAGGAGCAGCCTCACCCCCCAAGGAGCCTCACCCCCAACCCCTCTCCGAAAGGAGAGGGGAGTGATTAGCGAGATACCCCTAAAGTTCTATTCAAGGGTCAAAGGGGGATTACGAATTACTTAGCAATAATTTTAGCGTAATTAGAGAAATTCGTAGTCGCAAATCATAAAGTTCAAAGTTCAAACCTCAAAGTTAATAGTTCAAAGTTAATAGTTGAAATCATAAAGTTCAAAGTTCAAACCTCAAAGTTTAAAGTTAATAGTTCAAACCTCAAAGTTCAAAGTAAAAAATAGTTGCCTTATGAAACACGAAAAATGGAAAACAATCATTAATGTGATTATCTCTGTGCTCACTGCCATTGCTACAACGCTGGGTATGTCGAGCTGTTTGTAAAGCCCCACCCGACCTCTACAGCCCCACCCGACCTCCCCGAAGGGGGAGGAGGCAAGTTTGCAAGTATTTTGCAGAAATTATCTGTGAAAAGAGTCAAAAGTTCTTATCCTCTTATGTGCGCATAGGCACTCCCCTCCCTTCGGAGGGGCTGGGGGAGGCTCCTCCTCCCCCTTCGGGGAGGCTGGGTGGGGCTTCTTCTTTTATTTTTCCTCTTTATATAAAAAATATAACTAAAACGCTTGGATAATCGGTTGGAAAATAGTAACTTTGCACGCGTTTAGCGAATTTAAACACATTAAAATAGTTGAATGAAGAATGACAAAATGAAAATGAAGTACCGCGTGAACGAGCAGATTCGCGTTCGGGAAGTACGTGTGGTAAGTGATGATGGAGCTGAGGTTATGCCTACGCGAAAAGCGTTGGAATTGGCTCAGAGAGAGGGAGTTGACCTTGTGGAGATTTCTCCTAACGCACAGCCACCGGTTTGTCGTATCATCGACTATTCTAAGTTCCTCTACCAGCAGAAGAAGCATCAGAAGGAGATGAAGCAGAAGCAGGTGAAGCAGGAGGTGAAGGAGATTCGTTTCGGTCCTCAGACGGATGAGCATGACTATAAGTTTAAGCTCAAGCATGCGCAGGAGTTCCTCAATGCAGGTAATAAGGTACGCGCATACGTGTTCTTCCGTGGTCGTTCGATTCTGTTTAAGGAGCAGGGCGAGGTGTTATTGCTTCGTTTCTCCAACGATCTTGAGGAGCTTGCAAAGGTAGAGCAGCTTCCGAAACTCGAAGGCAAGAAGATGTTCCTCTATCTTGCACCTAAGAAGGCAGGTGTTGCCAAGAAGAGTCAGCAGAAGCGCGACCGTGAGGAGGCAGAGGCTGGCGCAAAGGCAGGTGCTGAGGGTGTCAGCGAGGAGCCAAAGACGGATGGCGGCTTGTTCGCCAACGCTAAGAATGGTGCTGACGCATTGAAGAAACTGAATATTGACTAACGCCCGTTGGGCTGTCTCCTCGGTAAGAGGGGGGCGAAATGGGCAACCTGTGCGTAACGTCTTGGTATATACGTTGCCACAGATGAATATAAATAACAATTTTAAAATTTAAAAAAAATGCCAAAACAGAAGACAAATTCCGGCGCGAAGAAGAGATTCACGTTCACCGGTACTGGTAAGATTAAACGTCATCACGCTTACCACAGTCACATTCTGACTAAGAAGACAAAGAAACAGAAGAGAAATCTTGTTCACCAGACGCTCGTGGATGGTACAAACTTGAAGCAGGTACGCGACTTGCTCAATCTCCGTTAATTCATTAGTCAAACAAATTAAAAGGAAAGAAAAACTATGCCAAGATCAGTCAATCATGTTGCTTCAAAAGCAAAGAGAACAAGAATTCTGAAGCAGACTAAGGGTTACTATGGTGCCCGTAAAAATGTTTGGACGGTAGCAAAGAATACCTATGAGAAGGGTTTGACTTATGCTTATCGTGACCGTCGTAACAAGAAGCGTAACTTCCGCGCATTGTGGATTCAGCGTATCAATGCTGCTGCTCGTCTTTATGATATGAGCTACAGCCAGTTGATGGGTGCATTGCACAAGGCTGGTATCGAGATCAACCGTAAGGTGCTCGCTGACCTTGCTGCTAACAATCAGGAAGCTTTCAAGGCTATTGTTGACAAGGTAAAGTAAATTAATGACGCTCACGGACGTGGGCACTCGTTATAACGGAATGGAGCTGTCGCCTGAAAGGGTGGCGGCTTTTTTTTAGAAAGCCCCACCCGACCTCCCCGAAGGGGGAGGAGCAGTCTTCCCCCAACCCCTCTCCGAAGGGAAAGAAGAAACCTCACCCCCAACCCCTCTCCGAAGGGAGAGGGGCGTGAACAGCGTGTTATCCCTATATAATTAGATGATTCTGTGGTAAAAATGAAAAAAGCAAAGAAGAAGTCCCTGAACATAGGGGTATCTCGCTATTTACTCCCCTCTCCTTTCGGAGAGGGGTTGGGGGTGAGGCTGGGGGTGTCTCAGTGCTTACTCCCCCTCTGTATTACCTTGCTTCGGTCAGTGACCGTTGGTTCGGAGAAGGGGGTGAGGCTCTTGTTCAGATACATTGTGGCGATTCTGCTGCTCGTTGTAGGAGTGGGGCAGGGGGCGCATGCGCAATATGTGATAACGAAAGAGACTGCGAGGTGTCTGACGAAGCAGGATTCTTTGTTGTCGGATAATTTTGGGCAGAAAGTTGATGGGCAGCTTAGGAGTTCTTATCGTGCTGATACTGTAAGTCTTATTGACAAATACTTTCGCAGGGGTATGTCGAGAAAGGGCATACTGATGATTCCTAAGGGTAAACGACCTGCACCCGAAACCTATTTGAAACGAAGATATATAAGGCGACATCTGAAGAATTTTAAGGCAGGTGCATCGTGTATCGTTTCGAAAGAATTGTTAGAACGGCATCATGGCGACTCTATCGGAAAGGCTGATAATAGTCAGTTTATCATGATGAAGTCGGAGATGGATAGTGTATTGATGAGAAGTCATGGCGACTTGTCGCGCATCGAACATGAATTGGGAATCCCTGCAGGTGCGTGGAAACATCGGGTATTAGTAAGGATTGACATCCCCAAACCAAAGAAACTCAGGTTGAGGATGCCGTCGGGTAACGAAGTCGGAGCGAATGTGTTATGGCTTCCAGGTGGACTTCTACCTACTGGATATAAAGAAGCGGTGATAGATAGGATTCCGAAAGGAAGATATAAAGCTTCGCTGATTGAGATTGTCAAATGATAATATAGAAAGAATCTTAAAATTAAAGGTCGTTGCTTATACTTTTTCTGATTTAAATGTAGTAAATGGTGAATACTAATATGAAATAAAAGCTTAGTAAATTAGAGCTATTCGCCAAAGAGTTTTTATTGCTAAAATGGTTATAAGAAGGCAAAAGATGCCCGCAATTATATAGGGTACTTTGCGTTGTTCCCAATAGTAGGTATTATTATTAACGAGTGTAATGGATCTTGATTTCATTTTTATTGTGAGATTTTGATAGCTTAGATTGTCTTCCTTGTCACCATTTTGTAGGTTGAAGATGAAGTAGTTCCCATCAGCCTCTTTTCCTATGACAGAGTCTCCAACCACTTGTATATGTGTAATCTCATCAATGAGGTTTTCTTTCAACGGATCGTTTCTACTATTGATGTTAGCATACTCGGGCGTATCAACGGAGGTAAGTTCATAACCATTCTTTAGTGGGATACACCAGCCATCACCGATACCAATGTCAGAACCAAGAATGATAGCAATGATAATCATACACACAAAACTACTTACAGCGTATATCCCGATAAATACTCCTGGTGTGAGGAATGATAGAACCATCTTTCTCTTCCTTTGCCTTTTGCAAAGGAAGTAAGAGAAAGGTAACGTTATCAGTCCTAATATAAGGGATAGAACTACAAAAACGATTGCCCAGAAAATAAGAACAAAAAGCATTCCCATAGGTTTTATTGATTATTTTAAAGGGAGAAGAGCAATCTTCCCTTGATATACTTAAAAATGAAGTGTATCGCTGTTGAGAGAATGTATATGAGGTTTAGTACCAGGAGATAAAACCACCATGTGAGACCTGCTCCATATTCTGAATGAAAGAAGAAGAGGTAATAGAGTGGGAGAGAGTAACCTAATAATACAATAGCTGATAAGATACCTGCTCTTTTCTGGCGATTGAATATCTGATAGATTGTGAGGAGTGCGCAGATAATAGAGCTGATGTATAGTAATATATCTTCATCCATATTATAGAGCTTATTACTAACTGTTGGGAGTTGTTAATTGTTATGGCTTTTGATGTTTTACCATGTTCAGTCTGCATAGCGTAAGTGCTTCTTCAGCTCGCCCATCCATCATATAGGCAGGGAAGGAGTAGAGGGCGTTGATAGTCTTGAGGTTATACTCCATTGTCTTGCGTTTTATCCATGAAGATTCGTTTGCGATAACCTTTTCAGGGTCTTTCATCTGAATGGTTATCAACCTGTTACCTTTAAAACGTATTAGGGAGAAGTCGGCTATCTCGTTCCATAATATTTCCTCAGCTCCGCAGATAGAGATACCTCTATCGGTAAATTCTATTTCTTTCTTATGGTTTATGAGAAGTTTTACCTTTTTATAAGCCATAAACAAACCGCCACCACCAAAGAAGATGATGGAGAGGATGCCAGCAACTCTTATTGTCCATAGTGGATAACTTGTGGTGGGGTCTTTTACGGTAAGGAGCCATACGCCCAAGGCGGTAAACGCGATACAACCTAAGTAGGCAAGGATTTTCTTTGTCTGATTCATATATTTTATTGTTTTATATTCTTCATACTCAATGCGATACGTTTGCGACGCATATCGACTTCAACGACACGGACGCGGACGTGCTGATGAAGGCGGATGACTTGTGTGGGGTCGGTGACGAAGCGGTCGGAGAGTTGAGAGATGTGGACGAGTCCGTCTTGATGAACACCGATGTCGACGAAGGCTCCGAAGTTGGTGATGTTCGTCACGATACCGGGGAGTTCCATTCCTATGATGAGGTCGGAGAGGGTATGGACATTCTTGTCGAATTCGAAGACTTCAACCTCTCCACGGGGATCGCGCCCAGGCTTCTCAAGCTCGGTGAGGATGTCGTGGAGGGAAACCTCCCCCAACCCCTCCGAAAGGAGGGGAGCGCATAGGCGCTCACAAGAGGGTAAGGACTTTTTTAATTTATCTCCATCTTTCAGCGAACCGTTTCCAGCACTCCCCCTCTCCTTTCGGAGAGGGGGGGGGAAGGTGAGGTATCTCTTGACATCAATTTCTGCCAAGAGTTTCTTATTGCCAATGAGATCCTTTATCGTACATTTCAAGTCCTTTGCCATTTGCTCAACGATGTGATAGCTCTCGGGATGAACGGCGGAGTTGTCGAGTGGGTTCTTGGCATTGGGAATACGGAGGAAGCCTGCACACTGCTGGTAGGCAGTATCACCCAGACGCTTCACCTTCTTGAGTTGGGCACGTGAGGTAAAGGCACCATGCTCACGTCGGTAATCAATGATGTTGCGGGCAAGGGCAGGACCGAGTCCGCTGACGTAGGTGAGTAAGTGGAGGGAAGCCGTGTTGAGGTTGACTCCCACCTGATTGACACAACTCATCACCGTTTGGTCGAGTGAATGCTTAAGTTTTGATTGGTCGACATCGTGCTGATATTGTCCAACACCGATGCTCTTCGGGTCAATCTTCACGAGTTCAGCGAGTGGGTCCATAAGTCGTCTACCGATAGATATGGCTCCGCGTGTGGTTACATCCTCATCGGGGAACTCCTCGCGAGCCACGGGTGAGGCGGAATAGATGGAGGCACCGTCCTCAGAGACAAGGAAGATGAACAAGGAAGACGCGAACCCTACTGGCCCAACTGGCCCCTCCCCCGACCCCTCCCCCATAGGGAGGGGAGTAGTATGTCCTGCTGATTGTGTTTTGCTATTAATTGGAGACGTATTATCTGTAAATTGCTGTTGTTTTTCTTCAAGCAAGTGACGGTAATCACTCCCCTCCCTATGGGGGAGGGGTGAGGGGGAGGGGCTGGTCGTAGTTGTAGTTTCGGTCGTTATTTTTTCCACAAACTCCTTACTCTCCCTGCTTGCCGTACCATTGCCAATGGCGATTGCCTCAATCTTATAAGTGTTTATCATCCTTTGCAGGGCTTCCGTGGCTTGTCTTACCTGATTACGTGGTGGATGTGGATAGATAATCTCATGATGAAGGAGGTTACCTTGTTCGTCAAGGCAAGCAATCTTACATCCGTTGGCAAAACCGGGGTCGAGGGCGAGGACACGTTTCTGACCGAGTGGGGGAGAGAGGAGAAGCTGGCGGAGGTTCTCGGTAAAGACTTTGATGGCTTCTTCGTCGGCACGCTCCTTGCTCAAGGCAGCAAATTCGTTTTCAATGCTCGGATTGATAAGACGTTTGAAAGAGTCTTCAACGACTTGAGTGACGAGGGTCTGACAAACTCCGTGTCCACGCACGAATTGGCGAGTGAGGCGTGAGATACATTCCTCGCCATCAATCGTGATGCTTACACGTAGCACGCCCTGTGCCTCGCCACGACGCATAGCGAGCAGTCGATGGCTATTGCATCGGCGGAGAGGCTCGGAGAAATCGAAGTAATCAGCGAACTTCTGCGCCTCGTCGGTATCCTTCATCTTCTTGATGACCTTTGATGTGATGACAGCCCCATGCTGGTAAGCTGTGCGGACGGTATTGCGTGCTTGCTGGTTCTCGGAGACAATCTCGGCAATGATGTCCAAAGCCCCCTCCGACTCCCCCGAAAGGGGGAGAGACAAGTTTGCAAGTTCTTTGCTGAGGTGTTGGGGAAGATTCAAAGTGCCCTTATTCTCTCGTGTGCGCATAGGCACTCCTCCCCTTTCGGGGAGGTTGGGTGGGGCTCCTCCCCCCTTTACTTCCCTTCGGTCAGTGACCGTTGGTTCGGAGGAGGCGGAGGGGGCTGTAGGTTTTTGGGCTTCTCTCATTATCGCCAACGCTAACGGCTCCAATCCTTGTTCACGGGCAATCTGCGCGCGTGTACGGCGTTTGGGTTTATATGGTAGGTAGATATCTTCCAACTCTGTGGAATCCATACAAGCGTGGATTCTTGCTTCTAATTCTGGTGTGAGTTTCTCTTGCTCGCGGATTGTTTTGAGTATGGTCTCCTTACGTTTTCCGAGTTCCTTCAAACGGTCATAAAGTTCGCTGATATCAGTTATCTGAACCTCATCAAGCCCCCCTGTCCGCTCCTTACGATAGCGGGAGATGAAGGGAATCGTACAGCCCTCGTTTAGTAAGGTGAGAACTGCCGATACGCTTTGGAGGGGAAGGGAAAGCGAGTGGGAGATGAAGGAAGCACCAGAAGCCCCCTCCGGCTCCCCCGAAAGGGGGAGAGCCCTATTTGCTGAGTGTTCGCTATTATTCTTTTGTTCGTTTTCCTTGCTGTATGGTGTTTGTCTAATCATCTTTTAGATACAGATTTATGTCTTGTCTTAATCACGATTGTTGGATGTTTTTCCATCCGTGGATCGTTTACATAAGTAATGATGTTGACAGAGCCTATGTCCGTGGGCTTAATACCCTTTGGCAAAGCCTCCGTTATACGTTGGGGTGAGAGTTTGTAATCAATGATAGTCAACTTCTTTCGTGGTTTCCTTAGTTTACCGTTTATTACCCATTGTAGTTCTGCAAGCGAGTTGGTTCGCATGATGATGATATCTTTGGGTGATTTACAGAATGTGATGTTCTTCCCTTGCTTTATCTGCTCTTCTGCTACGAATGTCTGTATGGATTCGATGGCGTAGGGCGGAATAAGTCCCAGTCTTTTTGCCACAATCTCTTTGGCCGAATCCGACCGCATCTCGTCGATGGTGACGTGCAGGAGGGAGTCGGGAAGGGGAGTGCCGTCAATGACACATAAGGTCTGCGCATGTGTGCTGAGAGTGGTGAGCACAGTCAGGATTATACAAGTCAGGATTCTTTTCAGGTTCAGTTCCATTATAATCTTTTTGTTTGTCAAGATTATTCGTATGCATAAAGCAGGATAGGCTTCTTGCTCTTGTCACAAAGGGCTTCGATTTTCTTCAGCATAGCAGGGCTTGTAGTGAAGCATCCCCACGAAGCATCGGAGAGTGGGAGATAAGATGTGAGATGGTGCATAATGCCCACGTATCGGGAACTATGGATGAGAATGTTTCTTCGACGTGCATTGCTGTTTGATGCATCCAACCCATCAAGGGCAAAACGCAACCCGACAGTAGCGGAATAGCCTTTCTCTGCAATCTTGAAAGCTCCGAGACTTGAGCATCTGCTTTCTTCCTTATTTGAGAAAACAGGTTTCCATGCACTGTTTCCCTTTCCTCTACCGTGTGCGCAAGGACCAGTGTCAAGCACGGATGAAGCCTTTAGGTCGATGATAGCCATTCGGTCCTCACCCGATGGGCGCGAAAAGTCTACGAGGATGCAATAGTCTTCGTTATACCCCTTTTCGTGACAGATTTCCCATACATCTTTGAAATAGCTTTGGAATGAATAGGGTTTTATTTTCCAATAGCCCTTTATGCTAAAGTTGAGGATTAGAAGAGAGAGAAGAAAGAAAAAGAAGAAGCGGCCTCTCCCCCCTTTTGATTGTGTTTTGCTTTTCATTGCTGTATTTTTTTGCAAGTGACGAAAAACACTCCTCCCCTTTCGGGGAGGTTGGGTGGGGCTTTACATCCCCCTCGCCTTCAGCAATCCCTTTGTATCAGGAGCTTTGAGGCCAGTGAAGTCAGAGAAAATCTGCATCAAGTCGCGTGTATTACCACGTGAGAGAATCTTCTGGCGGAAGTCATCACCCACCTTACGTGTCAGTGCACCATGAGCCTCGAAGTAATCAGCAATGTTTGCGGCTAATACCTCACTCCACAGATAGCTGTAATATCCAGCTGCATATCCACCACCCCAAATGTGGTTGAAGTAAGAAGTAGAGTAGCGTGGAGGAATCTGATTGTTCAACAGCCCCATATCAGCCAATACCTTCTTCTCGAAGGCTGGTGCCTCTTCAGCTGTTGGAACCTCAGAAGGTGAGAGGCAATGCCAAGCTAAATCCACAGAGGTAGCAGCAAGGTTCTCGCCTAATGCGTAAGCCGAAAGGAAGTTGAGCGAACCCAACATCTTCTCACGCAGGGCATCTGGCATCGGTTCGTTGGTCTTGTAATGGCGTGCATAGTTATTGAACACCTCTGGTATGCTTGCGAACGACTCATTGAACTGTGAAGGCATCTCCACGAAGTCACGTGATACTGCAGTACCGCTCAGTGTGTTATACTTACAGTTAGAAAGCATACCGTGCAGGGCGTGTCCGAACTCGTGGAACATCGTCTGAGTCTCATCCCAAGTAAGGAGCGTTGGTTGACCTTCAGGAGCCTTGGCATAGTTACAAACGTTGAAAATCAGCGGTTTCTGCTGACGGTCGCCACTCTGCTTGAGGAAAGCACTCATCCAAGCACCACCACGCTTTGCTGGACGGCGGAAGTAATCACAGTAGAACAGTGCCAACTGCTTGCCGTCAGCATCTATCACGTCAAACACCTTCATATCCTTGTGATAAGTAGGGATATCCTTACGCTCGCGGAAGCTAAGTCCGTAGACACGATGAGCCGCATAGAAGATACCGTTCACGAGTACGGAATCAAGATTGAAGTAAGGCTTCACGTCATCATCTGAGAAACTATACTGATCCTTCTTCATCTTAGCCGAATAATAGAAGCGGTCGTAAGGCTGGAGGCGGAAGTCAGCACCCTCCGTCTTCTGAGCATACTCCTCGATAGCCTTTGTCTGAGTCTCCGACTTAGGTTTGTAAGCCTCAATCATCTGACGCAAGAAGGCATAGACGTTATCCGTATTCTTTGCCATCGTCTTTGAAAGCGAGTAAGAAGCATAGTTCTTGTAACCCATTAGCTGAGCCTTCTCCGCACGCAAGCGAGCTATCTTCACGATGACAGGGAAGGTGTTGTAAGCACCTGTGCCGTCTGTACGATGAATAGAAGCGTTGTAGACACGCTCACGTAAGCCACGGTTTTCAAGACTTGCAAGGATAGGCTGCTGAGTGGTATTCGTAATCACGATACAGTAAGGTGCCTTCCCTCCACGGCTCTCAGCATCTTTCTTGCACTGAGCGATATCCGTCTCGCTGAGTCCTGCTAATTCCTTTACGTCACTGACCCATACGGTAGCCTCATTGGCAGCCTTAGGAAGCATATCGCCAAACTCCTGCTGAAGCTTTGCCAATTCCTTGTTAATCTCCTGCATACGTGCCATCTTCTCCTTTGGAAGGAGAGCACCAGCGTGCGTAAAGTCCTTGTAGACAACCTCTAATAACTTCTTATCCTCGCCCTTGAGCGTCTTGTACTCATGGTCATAGACATACTTGATACGTTGGAAGAACTTCTGGTTGAACTTAACCTCATTCTCAAACTCCGTCATCAGTGGTACGATACTTCCCTGCGCCTTCTCAATCTCAGGTGTCTTGTCAGCCGATACCAGCGCATAGAAGATGTTTGAGATACGTTCCAGATCCTTTCCGCTCCGCTCGTAAGCTAAGATGGTATTGGCGAAGGTAGGTTTCTGTTTATTGTCTGTAATCTTCTTTATCTCAGCTCTCTGCTCAGCGATAGCCGCTTTGATAGCAGGGAGATAGTCTTCACCCTTGATACGGCTGAAATCAGGGGCGTTGAAAGGTAGCGTACTCTGTTTCATAAGCGAATTGCTGACCGTCTGTGTGGTCTTAGGTCTTGCTTTCTGTGCCTGACCTGTAAGTGCTGTGCAGGCAAGTCCTGCGGCAAGCACAACATTTTTAAGATTCTGTTTCATGTTCATAATATTGGTGGGTGATGGGTGATGGGTGTTGGGTGTTGAAGGTGTGTAGATTATGGTAATCATCAACACCTATCACCTACCACCTAACATTCATCACCTATTTTACCGCAAACTTACATAAAAAAAACGAGATTATGAAATTAATGGGGTGGGAAATGATGGGTGTTGGGTGGTGAATGTTGGTTGTTAATGGTTTCTATAAAGTTCATTGTGAATCTACACATCATTAACACCTAACACCCGCCACCCAACATTATCCTTATGAGAATATTCAGAATAAGGTACTCTCTAAGAATGATAAAGTGTAGCTTTAAAGCGCATATAGTATAATGTTAATAGCTTCCGATATTGATTTTCTCTTATGAAATTTGAACATTATTGATTTACTTTATCATTAATTCTTCTGAGTTTATTCGATTACCTACGCTGAATAATTACGTAAATGATAACGGGGGCACCGATGAGTGGGGTGACAGCATTAAGTGGGATTATACCTGATTCGCCAGGAAGATAACAAATAAAGTTGCAAAGCAAAGCGATTACAGCACCGCTCAACACTGTTCCTGGAAGAAGTATCTGATGATTCTCAGTACGGAATAAGAGGCGGGCTATATGTGGAATAGCTAATCCGATAAATGAAATAGGACCACAGAAAGCGGTTGTGATGGCTGTTAGCAGACCTACGACTACTAATAGTATATTGCGAATCTGGCGTGTGCTAATCCCTAAACTCTCTGCATATTGTGGTCCTAAGAGTAGGATGTTCAGTGGCTTTACCAATAGAAATGATGCAATAATACCTATTAAACAAAGAATAGAAAACAGAGGGATATGATTCATTGATACAGCTCCAAAATTGCCCATTCCCCATACCATATAACTTTTTACACCTTCTTCTGATGCAAAGAAATTCAAAAGAGAAACAGCAGAAGAGGAAACATATCCCACCATGATACCCACTATCAGTAATAAAACACTGTTGCGCACTAAAGTGGAAAGGAACAAGATGAGTGCTGTTACAGCAATTGCTCCAACGAAAGCTGCGGTAAGAATGGCAAGAAAGCCTGAAACAGTAAAGATAGAAGTAGAGACAGTTCCACCCAATAATAGCATCACCAAGGCAACACCTAAGCCTGCACCAGAACTGATACCAAATACATCTGGACCTGCTAAAGGATTGCGAAAGGCTGTTTGAAGCATTAAACCACAAACTGACAACGATGCTCCACAAAGTATGGCAGTGAGTGTTTGAGGGAGTCGGTTCTCTAAAATAATATATTCCCAGCTTTCCTTTCCTGTAAAACGACCACACAGAATATCCAATACATCAGCAAAGGGTATCTGAACAGAACCTGTTGTAAGGTTCAATCCAAATAGAAGTAGGATACTTGTTGGTAAGCATATAAAAAGAAGAATATTCCGTTTCATTATCTTATCGTTTCGGTTCTATTAATCTTCTAACTTCTGATAGTAACGCAGTGGGGCAATCTTCAAGTCGGGATGGAAAAGTTGAATCAAGTCTGAGAGCAACCAATCGGGACGCCAGCTGACCTCCTCAAAGTAGGGTTTACTATCTACCTTACAGCCATATATTTCCTTCGTATGATAAGGTTTTAGCTTTGCGTAACCTTGATATTCTGCCAATAAGACTCGGCGATTGAAATTACCATTATAACTTAATATCCAAAAATCACTTTGTGCGAACTTATCCAGAATCGTTTCAAAAGGCATCGCAAGACTTCCACTATGCTTATCATTTGAATAAGCATAGCATCCATGTGCATCTTTATATAGTAAACCCACACTGCTCTCGCCACCTGGTAGATACCACACTGCACCCACTTTTCTGTCAGGTAAGACACTGCGAGTAATCTTACTTTGACTTGCCTTTTGGCTTAAAGACTTATAGTTTTGTTTAACAACAGCAAATAAGGAGTCGGCTTCTTGCTCCCGCCCAAAGAGAATACCATAAAACTTCATCCATTCAGCACGCCCTAAAGCAGAACGTTCCATGTAGTCGGCACATTCAATGATGGGTACTCCTATCTGTTCTAAACGACCATAACCACCATTGTTTTCAAAGGGAGAAAGTAGTATTGCATCTGCATTTAGATCTATAATTTGCTCTACATCAGGCTTCATCGCATCACCACAGTCTACAATACCGTCCCTTATTCTTGCACGTTTTTGAATATCAGGGATAATCATATACTTCAAATCAGCAACACCAGCAATCGCTTTCTGTGCATGAAGCATCTCAACAAGGTTTGCATGGGCTGTCGTGAAGATAACACTCTTGCGAAGGGGAATGACCACTTTTGTTCCGTCGTCAGGAACGTTTACATCCTTTCCGCGTTCAACAAGGTAGTAAGTATGTAGAACGGTTCCCGCTTTCCAAGGATTCAACAAACGTACAATTACATAATCTTTCGTACGTTCGATTGTAATATTTCGAGCATACTGTAGTTCTATTTTGTCTCCTTTCTCTTCTTTATCGCTTTTATCAGCCACTTGCTTTTGATGATTACCACACGATAAAAACAATAAAACGGAGAGGGTAAATACTAATAATTGCCGCATAAACAAAGATTTATCATGCAAAAATACAAAAAAAGAAAGATTCTTTTGCTTGATAAGAATATTTTTTATACTTTAGCCCACAAATTTATTAAACAATCTAAATCTATTAAACTAAACGACTAACACCATGGCAGAAGAAAAGACTAACGAACTTGGTAACCACATTGAGATGAAAAAAGTTTGGGAACTTTTAGCCATCCTCGTGGTTACAGCCATTATTTGGAATCTTCCCACAAGCAGTTTTGGCATTGATGGGTTGACCGTAGTACAGCAACGCGTTATTGCAATCTTTGTGTTTGCCACCTTATCGTGGCTAACAGAGTGCATCCCTGCATGGGCAACGTCGCTGAGTATTATGTCTATCATGTGCGTCACCGTATCTAAAAACGCTTTTGGAGTCTTCAAAGGCGACGGTATAGGTGAGTTACTTGACTCAAAGGAAATCATGGCATCCTTTGCTGACCCTATCATTATGCTCTTCCTTGCGGGCTTTATTTTAGCGATAGCGGCATCGAAGTCGGGACTTGACACGCTCTTGGCACGTAATCTTATTAAGCCTTTTGGTAATAAGAGTGAGAATGTTCTTTTGGGATTCCTGCTTATTACAGGACTCTTCTCAATGTTCATCTCAAATACTGCAACAGCCGCATTGATGCTTACTTTCCTTACTCCAGTCTTTGCTGCGCTACCTGCTAATGGTAAGGGACGTATTGCCTTGACAATGTCTATTCCTATTGCAGCCAACCTCGGTGGTATGGGAACACCGATTGGAACACCTCCGAACCTTATTGCTATTAAATATCTCAATGACCCAGCTGGTCTTAATATGAATATTGACTTCATGCACTGGATGGCTTTCATGGCACCGCTTGTGATAGTTCTGCTTTTGTTGTCATGGAGAATTATTCTTTACTTCTTCCCATTCACACAGAAGACTATTCATCTGAAGATTGATGGTGAGGTACACCGTGGATGGCGTATGTGGGTTGTTATCATAACCTTTATTGTAACAATCCTTCTATGGGTAATTCCAAAGGATGTCACAGGTATTGACACCAATACTGTTTCAATGATTCCAATGGCAATCTTCGCTATCACTGGTGTTATCACTGCAAAGGATATGCAGGAGATTAACTGGAGTGTCATCTGGATGGTTGCAGGAGGTTTTGCTATTGGCTTGGGAATGAACGGTTCAGGCTTGGCAGATGCTGCTATCGAGAGTATTCCATTCGGCAATTGGAGTCCTATCGTTATCCTTGCTATCTCTGGTTTGATTTGTTACTTCCTCTCTAACTTTATTTCAAACACAGCCACTGCAGCGCTGTTGGTTCCAATCCTTGCTGTAGTATGTCGTGGTATGGATCATAATCTCGATGGTATTGGCGGTACAAGCACTGTCCTCATCGGTATTGCCATTGCTGCCTCTACTGCAATGTGTCTCCCTATCTCTACGCCACCGAATGCTATTGCTTACTCAACAGGACTTGTGAAGCAGAATGATATGCTTAAGGTGGGTCTGACCAGCGGTGTTGTTTCCCTTATCTTGGGTTACATCTTACTTTATTTCATTGGTCAGATACACTTCCTTGGATAAGGTCTTCGCTCCCTATAATCATATTTATATCAGAATATTATGAGCAAGTTGTTTAATTACTTAGCACTACTCTTGGTTGTATTACCTTTCACGAGTTGTCAAGAAAAGAAGGCGGAGGCTAATGTTCCAAAGTGGATTCTTTCTATGGTAAGTGATAGTAAGAATACAAGTGCTGAGACAGACTTCTCAAATATATTGTCTGACAAGAGCGTTCCTTACATTGGTTATATTGGAACGGACTATCAGAAGTTCTCGATAGACCTTCAAAAAGTACAACGAATAGATGATAATCAATATGATGTCAGCGGCATTACCATTGTCAAGAACAATCGTTGTGACTTCCGTGGAACCATTGATATCGTTGAGAATAGGGAATTTACACATCCTACGTATGGTGTAGACGACTCTATGAAGGGTCAGTTCACGCGTCGTGGGTGTAGTATTGCGAAATATAATTTAGAAGAAGAAGCCAGCCAAACGGGAAGCGGTGTCTTCACTGGTTATCTGCTGTTCTATTGGTACGAAACCAATGATGGTAAGTTCGTTTATGATGATATTGATAGTCATTCGGACTCCTATTGTAACAACCAATATGCAGGAACATGGAAAAGTAACAAGACAAAAAAGTCTAAACCATGTGCATGGGGGCAATACCGAGTGCCGAACAGCGGAGACCTTGATGTAGGGGCAGGGGAGTTCTCTGTCAATCCTAAGTACGCTAAGAATGGCTGGGAAAAGTAGTAAGGGGTAAGTAAGCAAGACGGAATTTTATTCGCTTGAGCTCTGCTACAACCAATAAAACTTGTCAGACGACGTCACACAAAGATAAGACGTCTATCTGTAGATATCCTATCAAAAGGGGGTACACGCTCTGTGTACCCCTTTTTCATTTCTCAGATACACGTTATTTGCAGGCTAATTCTTTGTTTTCAGAAAATAAATTATTGGTGTCCGATAAAACTTTTTTTGCGTTCATATCTTTTTAATTCAGAATAATAAAAAAAACGGGCTGATTGTTTTGCACATTCAGCCCTTCTTATTTCCTTTGTAGTTGTCAAAATAAAACAATGAAATAAGATGAACAAAAGTACACATTTTATCGGACAGCCACTATATGTTCAACTGTTAAACTATTTTAATCGTGATAAAATTCTCTCTCTGAGCCAAGCTCAGGGAGGTGAACACTATATAAAGAAGTTTGATGCATGGCATCATCTTGTCGTCATGCTTTATGCAGTAATGATGCGTTTAGACTCTCTGCGTGAGATAAAGGCCTCTCTCTTTGCTAATGTTAATCGCTTTAATCATCTTGGTTTAAAGCATTTTCCTTGTCGAAGTACCTTGTCAGATGCAAACAAACGCCGAGATTCCGAGATATTCGGTTCGATCTATATGAACTTATATGAGAAATATCGCCATGAACTTTACTCGGACAGCCGAAATTGTGGACAGCCCAAATGGCTGAAGAATCTAAAGATAATAGATTCTACGACAATCAGTCTGTTTTCTAACCTGGTCTTTAAAGGAGTAGGACGTAATCCCAAAACTGGTAAGAAGAAGGGTGGAATAAAAGTACATACAGAGATATTTGCCAATGAGAATGTTCCAAGCGATATCAAGTTCACATCTGCAGCTAGTCATGATCAATTTGCACTTATCCCAGAACGATACGCCAATGAGGAACTGATTGCTTTTGACAGAGCCTATATAAACTATGAAAAGTTCTCTGAACTGACTCAAAGAGGCGTTATATATGTAACTAAGATGAAAAATAATCTTAGCTTTGAAAGGATTGCTGATACGGATTACCAGATGACTACAGATTATGGAGTTGTACGCGTAGAAACCATTCTCTTCCATAAGCATACAAAGGAAAAAGATATTTACCATAAAGCAAGAAAAATCACATATCAGGATAAGACCAAGAAAGGGAAAATCAGATTCATATCACTGCTGACCAATGATTTTCAGATGTCGGCAGAAGATATTATAGCTATCTATAAGAGACGATGGCAAATAGAAACCTTATTTAAACAAATAAAACAGAATTTCCCGCTAAGATACTTCTATGGAGAGAGTGCGAATGCTATAAAAATACAAATATGGATTACGCTTATAGCCAATCTGCTTATAACCCTAGTGAAGAACAAAATAAAGAGACCTTGGAGCTTCTCAGGCTTGGCAACAATGATAAGAATTTTACTTATGAGTTATGTCGCAATACAAAGTTTCTTTGAGCAGCCACATAGAGACTGGGATAGATTGATTACCCAAGTAAAAGCCCCACCAGAAGAGTTGTCATTATTCTAGGGGGCTTGGAATTTGAAATTAGAACTAATCATGCCTATTTCAGCAGGATTGAGAGAGGATATTGCAGTATATGGAGGTTTTATCGGACAGCAATAAAAATAAATACGTATGTTTGCAGCAGTTTTCTATAACATTTAGTAAATCCAAGAACATGATAATAGCAGATTTAAGCGCATGCCATCGCTACTACGGCTTACATCCAAGAATGAAGGAAATGCTGGAGTATATACTCCAACATGATTTCAGCCAACAAGAAGCAGGACGCATAACCCTCGATGCTGACGGCCTCTTCATCAATTTAGACGAAGTAGAACTGAAGCGTAAAGAAGCGCAACGATTAGAGTTCCACAAGAACTATATTGATATTCAAGTACCCTTATTACAGGATGAGACAATGGGCTGGACAGCTTTATCTGACTTAGATGAGCCTGATATTGCCTATAATCCTGAGCGAGATTGCGGCTTTTATACACAAGGAGCAAAGGAATACTTCCATGTTAAGCCAGGGCAATTCACCATCTTCTTCCCAGAGGATGCCCATGCACCTATCATTGGAGAAGGGAAACAAAGAAAGTTAGTGGGGAAGATTAGGGTGTAGGGGAGCCTCCCCCAACCCCTCCGAACCGAAGGTCACTGACCGAAGGGAAGTAATGGGAGGGGAGTTCAAAAGGATGTACGCTGCGTACATGTGGTGCTAAGGACCAGCACACTTGGTGCGAATGCTCAGCACATTTGGTGTTGAGGCTTAACCACATCTTTATATGATATTAGTATAAGAGCGAATTGACGTTTGGGAGGGTTTATATTGGCAATAAAAACAATTGACCTACAACTAAAGTGAGTGAATCTTCGTACTTTAGTTGTAGGTCAATTACTTTTATATAAATTGGTTACGAGCTAATGCCTTACATCTATAACCTGCCTATTTGATTTTACAAAAACAAGGATTGAAATCTTAATAGCCTATTTCAAGCCTTGTCCTATTTGCCTCCCCTCCTTTCGGAGGGGTCGGGGGAGGTTTTTTCTCATTAGAAATGCACCCTAAAGTCTACACCCATTTGGAATGGATTACCCATCTGAGCAAAGGTGTAGCGTGTACCAGTAGCAGCACTCTGAACAGCAAAACTGTTGTATTTCGTATCTGTCAGATTACGCACCCATAGGTTGACATGCAGCAGACCAAAGTCTGCATCGGCATGAGCACCTAAGACAGCATAGAAGTTCTGACCGATAGAGTTCTGTTCATCCCAGTAGGTCTTACCCTGCGCAGAGAGGTTGAGTCCCACTGTGACACTACGCAAATGGAAACGATTTGATGGGTCGAGCAAGGCTGCAGGATCAACGTCTATACTGTAATCAGTATTGGCACCCAGTGTATGCTGTGGCACGAAAGGAACACGCTTATCCTTATAATTAACTGTTCCTACTCCAGCGATAGAGTCCTTATACTCATCAAACTGAGCACTTGTAAAGCCATAGCTAAGACCATATGATAGTTTATTGTCCAAGGCTACACCACGGAGTGTTGCCTCCAAACCACAAGAATGACTGTGGCCTGCATTTGTCATCACACGTCCGAAACCATAGTTGCCAGCCATTACAGAGAGTTGCTGATTGCGAATCTGCATATAATAAGCAGCAAGGTCAAGATGAAGTTGGTTGTTTAAGAGATTGAGATGCGCTCCCACCTCATAGTTCCAGCTTGTCTCTGGCTTATATTCGATTGTCTTTGCAATGCGCTCATAGTAAGCTTCATCATGTGCAATATCCACATCAGCACGTGCCTTATTGGCAGCTTGTGAGGTCTCAGTCTGAAGTACATCAGAGAACATCTCGAAGTTATAACCGCCTGCACGATAGCCCTTTGACCATGTCGCATAGACATTGCTACCATCCTGAAGACGATAAGTCAAACCAAGTTTTGGAAGGAACTGTTTGAAATTATCATGCTCACTATGCTTTAATGCTGAAGTAATAACAGGATTAATGGTTATGCCCATCACACTTTCCTGCAATGCTACACGTGCAGATGTCTCATAGTCAATGCTTACGCGCGAATAATCATAGCGCAACCCCAAAGTCGCCATCAAGCGATCAGAAAGTTCAATATTACTCTCATGGTAAACACCTAAGTTGAGGGTTGGCGTACGGAAGACACCCGGAACAGGGTCCATTGTCATATTTATGTTGACTCCACCTGCCGCAGCAATAGCTGCAGCCGTGCTTGCACGTGCTGTTTTATTGGCAAGTTCCTCTGACATTCCACCTGCAATCAATCTCTGTGCCATACCCCTTGCCATCGCATTGAGCATACCGTTATAAGCATAGTCGGTAATCTTCTTAGACAGGTAGCTGTTCATGTCTTGGTCGAAATAAACAGGAGCCGTTGTCTTCAACCACTGATAAGAACCAAAAGCACCGAAGGTCCAATACCACTTGCTATTATTACGGCTCTTGATAGAAAGTTCCTCTGTCACCGTATTCCCTAATTGACGCTGTGTAAGGTGCATGAAGTCCTGCGGACGATAGTCTATATCCATGAGCATATAGTCACGGAGGAACTGCCAAGAAGTCATCGAATTGATATCAAATCCGTTTCCTGCATATTTAATACCCAGCCCTGTACTGATGATATTACGGCGGTAATTGCCTTGACGATTTTGGTTAGGCGATTGCGTACCAACCTTCAATCCATAAAGTGGTGAGGTGATTGTGGCAGAAGATAGTTCGTCTTCCGTCACCACCTGACCATATGGAAAGCCATTCTGTCGAGTATATTGATAGTCAGCAATGAAGTCAAAGTTAAGTCTGTCTGTTGGACGCCAAAGGAAACGTCCCTTACCACCAAACTCATTGATAAGGTCGGCATGTGAGCCATCATACTGATTACGGAAGAATCCATTTTGCCCTCCATAGAAGCCAGCTACCGAGAATGCCATCTTATCATTCAGTTTCTCATAATGACTTGCCTCAATCTGACGATGCAGTTTCGAACCAATAGAGAGTTTTACATCCGTCCCTTGATATTGGAAAGGGTTACGACTATAGAGTCGAATCAGTCCACCTTCGGTATTCATACCATAAAGTGTACCCTGCGGACCATGTAGAACGTCGATGCGGTCGATATCGTATGTGTGGAAATTAAACGCACTCTTGCTTAAGATTGGCATACCATCTACATAAATACCCACGGCTGGTGAGTAGACACGTGAGCCGATACCGCGCATATATATAGAAGATGTGTAACGGCTTCCGTACTCAGGCATAGAGAATGATGGGACAAACACAGAGAGATTACGAACATCCTGCACATTGAGGCTACGAATCAAATCACCATTGAAAGAAGTGCTGCTCAATGGTTGCTGGCGCAGACGGAAAGCCTCCTTTGGTTGGTCTATGACGACAACTTCGTCAATATCATAGACGCGAGAAGTATCTCCGCTTTCGATAATGTTGTTAGCTTGCATTCCTATCGGTAAAGATGACGCCATTAAAAGGGCAATACTAAGTTTAGACTTAATCATATAATCTTATTTCTAATGTTTTTATAAATCGTTAATGATGACAAAGGTAAGCATAAAAAATATAATAAACAATCCTAATTTATTAGGAATATTACAAATATTCTGTTGAGATACAGCCATATAAGTTGGACTGGATTAGAATGAAGAAAGGACTTATTCTATCAGCTACCACTTATAAATGTGTCAGGATTTTATCATTATGTAAAAATCAATACATGATGAATTGGGCTCAAAGAGATGCCCTTTAGGCTTCTTAAAGACGCTCTATTGAATCCTTACTAACGCCCTTTTGAAGTCTAATTAGGCACCTTTTACTTTGCTGTTTTGTAACTATCTGATTGCTTGCTACTTATAATGGAAATAAAAATAGCCGTTTTTACCCTAAGAATAAGGTAAAAACGGCTATCGAAATGTAAATAAAATTCTAAACTACTGGAGGTCTGTTTCCGATGTAAAGTCTGTTGAAAGTTCTATCTAACGCGTACTTTTTATTACTCATTTACAGCTCCACAGTGTGGACATCTTCCTTTTCTATGAAGGCGTACGCCACAGTTTCCACAGTAATAAGTCTCGCTGCTCTTGCATAGATAGATGCGGAAGGCATAATAGATATAGGCAATGAGAAGTGGATAGCCTATATAATATAAAGTGAGTACAGAAAAAATGATGTAATTCACAGCACATACTGCACCTAAACCACTAAGATAGAGTAGGGCTTCTCCTGACTTCAGAAGTCTTCGTACATCGTCAATCGTAGCAATACCGATGATGAGCATAGCCCAGACAAGAACTAAGAAGATATTGAGTAATATGGGTTGTGAGAAGGGATTAAGAGAGGGGTGGAAGTAGAACTCACGCCATGTCTCGGGGGCAAAGAGCTGAATGCTTGCATAGAAGGCTGCAGAAAGCGCCACGATGACGGCTAACAGCGTGGGATAGAACGAACTAATATCATTAAAGTGTACGATATGTGCGTTCTTCTTCAATATCTTACGTGCCAAATAACCTACACCCATGATTGAGATAACAATCAAGAATATTAGTAAGTGAATGTTCGAGAATGTAGAGATAAACTGTGAAATAGGGTCAGCTGGATCAACTTGTTTCAACAAACGAGACTCATGAATCCAGCCAAAGGCATAGTCTTCCGTTGCAATCTGCACCCAAACAGAATCCTGCTTGTCAATGGGAAGAATACGAATATCAGCCACAACAACTTCCTTTCCGTTCTTCACAGCGAAGGAATCTGTTTCCATCTTGTTTACAGCCTCTTCTGGTTGTTGACGAAGAAGCATCAATGAATCTGCCGTTACAATAAAGTTAAATCCTTGCGAATAATGGTGTTTTACACGAAAAGCCAGGGAGTCTACCTTGCTTCGCGTGCCACTCCATTCTATGTCATCACTGTCATTATCCTTCAAAATGGAGTCGCCTTCTGCTTCTATTCGCCGAGAAATCTGTGCCTCTTGAATACTATCAGGTAAGCGGAAAGACGAAGGAGTCTTCTTATGATAACAACCTGTAAATAAGAAGCTAAGTAGTAAGAGGAGGATTCCTCCAACGATACCGCAGCGTAGCCCAGCACAGCTGTTAGTCTTCTTTGTTATTGAAGTCTGCGCAGGTTCTTTTCCCTCGGGATTCCATTTATTCGTAATCATGATGATAAACTATGGGTTATGATTTTCAATTACGTAACGTTGCACACATTCATCTGACAGTTCTTACAGTCGAATTCTAAGCGGAAACGACGCTTATCAGGGAGTTCGAGGAAGAGCGGTTCACGCCAAGTAGGTTTCTGTCCACCACGTTTCACACAATAGCCGAGTGAATAACGGATGCAATGACGGCACTGCATTAACAAGTGAGAAACCGCTTCTTTATCTCCCTTGATGGAGAATGCCTTGTTTGATGAGTCAGAACCATTGGTTGCACCTGTAGGATATTGAATCTCAAAAGCAGGTTCTGCTTTGGGTAATCCCTGCTGTTCATAGAACTTGCGGGCAGCATCATTGGAGATGTTATACAGATAAGGTAACTGCTGATATTGGGATGGATTCACCATCAATATATGTAGTTTATGGTCAGACACCTTATCCACCGATTTCCGATGAATTGTTACACGCTGCATATTCAGTATCTGTTTGTCAAGTTCCTCTACCATCATACGACGAAGTTCGGCAAGAATACTGCTTGGGATGAAGTACTTGTCAGCCCCGTCAACTATCTCTACCTCAGAACATTCATATACCGTATTGCCCAATTTAGTGAGCTGACGTATGATGTTATCACGTTGAGGCTTTTGGGCAAGTTGAAGACCTTCCCCAGCCCCTCCAAGGGAAGGGGAGAGCCTAACGGGATGTTCGTTGGATATTCGTTGGTGAAAATTATAAGTGGATGAAGAATCTTGTGAACATTCATTAGATTCCGATTTATGATAGATATGGTTAATCCTATCATCTATCACCTCTGCTTTTGCCCATATTGTCCCACGACTATCCGTTAGGCACTCCTCTCCTTTGGAGGGGTCGGGGGAGGCTCCAAACCAAATCTTAATCGCAATCTTACGTTCAGCAGTCTTACCACTCAACTCCTTATCAAATGCTTGGTCCTGATTACGATACAGTCCCATACCCGGCTTTAATCCTCTTGGCATCTTAAAAGGATAGAGCCTATTACCAACGGCACGGTTAACACGGAATCCTTCCAAGCGTGTCGACTGACTGTCAGCGTCACGTGAGAGGAAACATAATCCGTCACCATTCGCAAAGTTTGCAGTACTTGACACATTAAAACTATCTCGTCTTATCTCCTTTACCCGACCAACAAACTCGCCCAATGCCTTAGGGGTATCGGGTGAGAAGATATCTGCCTGTCTACCCTTGAGGAAGTAATTCGTATAACCACGGTTGAAAGTCTTCTTCAAATCGGGTGTAAACGAATAGCGCACACGTCCCAAAGAAGCACGACGGAACTCGCCTGGATGCTTACTGATAATCTCGTCAATGCGCTTACTATAAGCCGAAACGACATTCTTCACATAGTTGATATCCTTCAATCTTCCCTCTATCTTAAAGGCACAAGCCCCCGAACGCATAAGCGTTTCGAGGTTATCAATCTGACTCATATCCTTCAATGAGAGAAGATGGCGCTGGTGTTCGATGGTCTTTCCGTCTGAATCTTTCAAATCAAACGCCAATCGACAGAACTGTGCACACGCACCACGATTGGCTGATCGCCCAAAACTATACTGTGATACATAACATACACCACTGTAACTAACGCACAAAGCTCCATGTACAAAGGCTTCCAACTCAAGTTCCGGTAAACGCTTATGAATATTATTTATCTCTTCAGCAGACAGTTCGCGAGCAAGTACGACACGGTCAAAACCCTGCTGACTCAGCCATAGAGCCTTCTCCCATGTGCGTGTATCACATTGTGTACTGGCGTGGAGAGCTACCGTATCAGGCACTATCTCCCTTACCTTACTCATCAAACCCATATCCTGTAGGAGGAAGGCATCTACACCAACGTCCACCAATTCACGTACCAAAGTAAGTGTATCTTCAAACTCATCGTTATAGATAATCGTATTAATAGTCACGTGAACCGTGGCACCATAACGGTGAGCATACTCGCATAGCTTGCTGATATCCTCCACACTATTACCTGCAGACTGACGTGCTCCGAATCGGGAAGCACCGATATATACGGCATCAGCTCCGTGTTCAATAGCTGCCATTCCACATTCGAGGTTCTTGGCTGGGGCAAGGAGTTCGATTGTGTTGGGTGACGGGTGTTGGGTGTTGGGTGTTGATGATTGCATATTGTTGGGTGATGGGTGTTAATTGTTGGGTGATGATGAAGTGTTTATAGGATGGTGAGTGATGAGTGTTAATTGTTGGGTGATGATGATTACATTTTGTTTGAGTGATAGATGCTAAGTAAAACAACCATTCATCATCACCTATCATTCACTATCTAACACCCAACTCACCCAATTCATAAACAGTAGATTAGCGTGTGAACGCCAAGTGACAAGCGGACCTTTATCTGGATTATCCTCACGATAATAATACTTTGGCACTTCAACATCGTCACGCTTACCAAGGTCACGGTGATATTCTGTGTCGAGTGTGTTGGGGGCATACTCCAAATGACCAGTGATAAAGAACTCACGTCTACTGCGTGACCTTACGATAGACACTCCACTCTCCTCCGATTCAGCAATAACTTCAAGGTCGTCAACCCGCTTAATGTCCTCACGTCTTACCTCTGTATGACGGCTCTGAGGCATACGGAAGACATCATCAAAGCCACGGAAGAGAGGCTGTTCGGGTTTTAAAGGAATCGTAGGGAAGATACCAAACATCTTCTTAGGCAAAGGATATTTTGGAATATCATAGAAATGATAGAGCCCTGCCTGTGCTGCCCAACAGATGTAAAGCGTTGAACGTACATTCTCACGTGCCCAATTGAATATCTCCTGTAGCTCTGTCCAATAGTCTACCTCCTCGAAAGGTATTCCCTCGACAGGGGCGCCGGTGACTATCAAACCATCAATCTTCTCCTCACTGAGTTCTTCAAGCGTATGATAGAAACGGTCAATATGTTCTGCAGGTGTATGCTTAGAAGCATGACTTTTGAGCTTCATAAAGTTGATATCTAACAATAGCGGACTATTGGAAAGAATACGTATGAAATCAGTCTCAGTCGTAGCTTTGAATGGCATAAGATTGAGTATGACAATGCGGAGTGGACGCTTATCATCCTCTTTAGCAAGCATATCTTCTATGTTGATATTCTCACGCTTCAGTATATCAATAGCGGGAAGTCCCTCGGGCAATCTTAATGGCATATCCTGTTTTCTTTATCTTTATAGGGTCATACAAGCATACGATCCTTCTTTTTCTCTCCTTTAAATAGGTTACAAAGATAGTAATTAATAACAGATTCTACAAGGCTTACCTATATAAAAGTATGAATAGAAATAGGATAAGGTACACACATATCCTAACCGACACGATAAACCTATAACAAAATAAACACAAAAGGCTCACTCTAAACATTTCTATCAGCATCGAATCTGAAAGAAATGCTTAGCCGTGAGCCTTTAATTTTATAGATTTAGTGGTACGGGCAATATTGAAGATAGGTGTAATAATCAGCTAAGAGTCAATCCCTCAACACCTAACACCCAACACTCATCACCCAACACCCATCATTTACCAAAGCTTCAGACGCTCATTCTCTGGGATAAAGAGTTTATCACCCTCCTTCACACCGAATGCCTTATACCACGCATTAATATGAGGCAGAGCACCATTCACACGCCACTCGCCAAGAGAGTGAGGATCGCTCTTCACACGACTGCGGATTTCAGCCTCAGTGATATTGTTTGCCCATACGCCTGCATAAGCGATGAAGAAACGCTGTTCTGGAGTAAAGCCCATAATGACCTTGCCCTTCTTTGCCTCTGGTGTCTTCTCAAAAGCATTGAAAGCCACCTCAAGACCACCGTGGTCAGCAAGGTTCTCACCCAATGTGAGTTTACCATTTGCATTGAGATCAGGCAATACCTTGATAGCACTGAAGAAGTCAGCATACTTACCCGTACGAGCCTCGAAGTTTTTACCATCCTCTTCAGTCCACCAGTCTGTCATATTACCATCCTTGTCATAATGGCGTCCCTGGTCATCGAATCCATGTGTCATCTCATGACCGATTACCACACCGATGGCACCATAGTTAAAGGCATCATCAGCCTTAGGATCGAAGAATGGATACTGAAGGATACCTGCAGGGAAGCAGATTTCATTTGTCGTAGGATTATAATAAGCATTCACTGTCTGAGGAGTCATCAGCCACTTATCCTTGTCTACTGGTTTACCAGCCTTCTCCTTGATAGCATCCTCTGCCCAGAACTTCTGACAGGTCAGCACGTTCTCATAATATGACTTTGAAGGGTCAATAGTAAGCTGGCTCAAGTCCTTCCATTTGTTAGGGTAGCCCACCTTCACATAGAAGGTAGAGAGTTTCTCAAGTGCAGCCTTCTTAGTAGCCTCACTCATCCAGTCCTGAGCCTTGATACGTTCAGCAAGACTCACCTCAAGGTTCTTGATGAGGTCTTCCATACGCTTCTTGCTTGTGGCTGGGAAGTAACGCTCACAGTAGATTCTGCCGAGCGCCTCACCCATCTGCTTCTCCACCTGCTGTGTAGCACGCTTCCAACGAGGATAGTCTTCCTTTGTACCACGCATCGTCTTACTGAAGAAGTTGAAGTATTCCGCACGCACATCATCACTCAGATAGTTAGCTGAAGCAAGGATTGCGTTCCATTCCATACGTGCACGGAGTTCCTCAGCAGTCTCTGTAGATGTCAGTTTGTCAACACCTGCAAGGAAGGCTGGCTGACATACAACCATTGTCTGGATATACTCGCTCTTAATCCCTTCAGCGTTTGCCAACTGCTCAAGTGGGATATTAGGATACTTCTCCTTAAACTCAGCGAGCGTCATCTTATTATAGTTGGCCTCAACGTCACGCAACTCCGTACGGCTCTTTGATATCAAAGCCAACATTGTCTCATAACGCATCACTGCATCACGCTTAGCCTCTGCCTGAGCATCAGAGAATCCGTAGAGGCGGAACATATTAGCAATGAACTGGCGGAAGGCATTACGGATGTCTGTCGTAGCCTTATCATTATCAAGATAGTACTCCTTTTGTCCGAGGCTCAGTCCGTCCTGATAGATAAGGAGGATGTTCATCTTCGCATTCTTCTCGTCAGCCTCAAAGGAATAGCCCATTGGCACACCATAGCCGAAGCTTGCATACTTCAGCTGAAGGCTACGAAGGTCAGACAGACTCTTTGCATTCTCCATCTCGTTGAGCAGAGGCTTAACAGGACTCACACCTTCTTTGTTACGGCGCACTGAGTCCATAGCGAGCTTATAGAAGTCGCCTAACTTTCTCTCTGTTGTGCCTTCTTTACCCTGCTTCTTTAGCAGATCAGTGAGGATTGTGTTGATACGCTTGTTGTTGTTCTCCTGTAGCTGGTCGAACGAGCCGAAGCGTGAGAAAGCACCAGGGAGTGGATTGAGTTTCTGCCATCCACCTGTGGCAAACGTGAAGAAATCGTCAGCCGGACGTACCGACTTGTCGAGGTTCTCTGCCTTGATACCTGCCTGACCCTGTGCCATAGCGGTAAAGGGAGCAGATGCAAGGAGCATCATTGGTAAAAGTTTTTTGATACGCATAGTAAAAAATATTTGGTTTAATTCATAATTCAAAGTTCATAATTCAAAGTTCATAATTCAAAGTTCATAATTCAAAGTTCATAATTCAAAGTTCATAATTCAAAGTTCATAATTCAAAGTTCATAATTCATAATTATGATTACCGATGTAGGCAATGTCCAATGTTCAAAGCAAATGTTCAAAACAAATGTTCTATGTCCAATGTTTAAAGTTCAAAGCTCAATGTTCAATGTTCAAAGTTCAAAGTCTCCAATTCTTCCGACAGTATGAGCCATCGTTCGTTTTCCTCATCGAGTTCACGCTGAAGGTTGGTATATTCCGTCACGAGTTCCATATTTGAGGCATTCTCAGGAGCCATCAGGAGTTCATCGAGTTCGCTCTTACGTGCTTCCAACTTCGCTATCTTAGCCTCAGACTCGTCCACAGCACGCTGAGCCTTACGAATCTTCTTCTGTCGCTCTTTGCGTTCAGCGTAGGACAAAGCCTCACCAGAAGCCTCCCCCGACCCCTCCGAAGGGAGGGGAGAAACATTTTGGTTATTATTAGATTTTGATGATGTTAGTGAGAGGTTCTCTGCACTCTCCCCCTTTCGGGGGAGTTGGAGGGGGCTTTTTAACCAATCATAAATACCCCCTAAATGCTCTCTGACCTTCCCTCCACCGAACTCATACACCTTGCTTACCAACCCATCGAGAAACTCACGGTCGTGACTCACGATGATTGCCGTACCGTCAAAGGCTTTGATAGCCTCTTTCAATACTTCTTTTGAAGCGATATCGAGGTGGTTCGTTGGCTCATCGAGGATAAGAAGATTCACTGGTTCGAGCAGGAGTTTTATCATCGCTAAGCGTGAACGCTCACCTCCCGAAAGTACTTTGACATACTTCTCCGACGTCTCTCCACCGAACATAAAGGCACCGAGCAAGTCGTTTATCCTCAAGCGCATATCGCCTGTGGCTACCCTGTCGATGGTCTCGTAGATGGTAAGATTCTCGTCTAACAGCTGTGCCTGATTCTGTGCGAAATAACCTATCTGTACGTTATGACCAATCTTCAGCGTACCATCAAAAGGAATCTCGCCCATGATACACTTCACGAAGGTAGACTTTCCCTCACCGTTCTTACCGACGAAAGCCACTTTCTCACCTCGCTTAATAATAAGGTCGACACCCTCAAAGACCGTCTGACCCGGTCCGTCACTATGTAGTCTACTTGGATAAGTCTTCCCCAATCCCTCTGCAATGACTGGATAATCTCCACTGCGCAGGCATGGAGGAAACTTCAGACGCATAGCCGAATTGTCCACCTCGTCCACCTCAATAGGCACAATCTTCTCCAACTGGCGAATACGTTGCTGCACCTGTACGGCTTTCGTAGCCTGATAACGGAAACGTTCAATGAACGCCTTTGTATCGGCAATCTCCTTCTGTTGGTTCTCATACGCACGGAGCTGCTGCTCACGACGTTCTTTTCTGAGGACAAGATACTCGTCATACTTCACACGATAGTCCTCCACGTGTCCACAGGTTATCTCCAGCGTACGGTTTGTGACGTTGTTGACGAACGCACGGTCGTGGCTCACAAGTACAACCGCCTTGGCGCTCTGTGAGAGGAACTGTTCCAGCCATTGGATTGACTCAATGTCAAGGTGGTTCGTTGGCTCATCCAGCAAGAGTACATCAGGACGACGGAGAAGAATCTTCGCCAGCTCGATACGCATACGCCATCCGCCAGAGAACTCACGTGTAGGGCGCTCGAAGTCATCACGGCTGAAGCCGAGACCCGTTAGTGTACGCTCAATCTCAGCCTCATAATTCTCTCCTCCCATCATCATATATCGTTCGTGCTCAGTCGTAAAGCGCTCCACCAACTCAGCGTATCCCTCACTCTCATAGTCAGTTCGCTCAGCCATTTCCTGCTCCATCTTCTTGAGCCTCTCCTCAATCTTCGTCTTGTCAGCGAAAGCCTTACGCGTCTCCTCCTTCACGGTCGTATCGTCAGAGAGCTTCATCACCTGTGGTAGATAACCGATTGTTGTATCGTTTGGTACAGACACAACGCCGCTCGTAGGCTTCTGCATTCCACAGAGAATCTTCAGCATCGTTGACTTTCCCGCTCCGTTCTTTCCCACTAAGGCTATCCTGTCTCGTTCATTGATGACGAATGAAACATCCTTAAACAATGGCTTCACGCCGAATTCCACCGTCAGTCCGTCTATTGATATCATTTTCTTTTTTCTTTCCTAAATGTTCTTTGCAAAGATAATATTTTATTTTTGAATAAGAAAGTTCCCAAACAGCCTTATATTAAAGGATAAAGAACTATTTTAAACTCCTCACAAACCATATCTTAGGTTTATTTAAGCCAAATCGCTTGTCAGACCACAATATGTATAGGTTCTAATGACAATGTCAGTTTAAACCTATGTTTTCTCTGCATTATATGTAATGTACAAAGTTAGTAAAAATAACACAAAGAAGCAATGAAGTTGTGTAATTATCAGCAATATTATTTCTCAAGAATGTTATCATTGCCAAGTTGTTTTCATGAAGACAAATATTTTAATACTTCAAAAGTTGGACAAGGCTTTGAAAAAATATTACATAACTTCGAATAAAACCTCTATGAATAGCGGTGAAAATACATATAAAAAGTAGGTTTGTAATCTACAGAGAGTCTGTAAGTTATAAAGTAGCGTTGGGGAAGGTGCTTAATTGGACTTCAAAAGGGCGTTAGTAAGGCTTCAAAAGGGCACCTTTAGTAAGTCAATTAGGCGTCTTTAAGAAGCCAAAAGAGCATGTATTGGTGTTGTGGGGTGTGAAAATAGTTTACAAATGGCATAATGTGGGAATAAGTTGTTGGTAGAAGTCGGATAGACATCGTGGCTATTTGCATTTCACCTTGTAGTTTATCCCCCTTGTAAGACCATCTAATTTGAGCGTAGTCATACCATGCAAGAGTAAGCCTTGCTTCTATTTCCAAACTACGTATTTAATGGAAGAACCCTTAACCCATATATTTCCCGATAAAACAGATGTTGTTATATTTGTCAAGGATGTAATAAAGGAAAGGATGGTCAGCCTTGAAGGTGAACGTAGATGAACTATCCATAGCTGATAATTTGGCAAATAGCATAACTTGAATGGCTTTTGCACTGATTCCTTCCTCGTTAATATTCATGTTTATTTGCTGGAAAACATCGTCAACAGCAAGTGGTTGAGTACTCATCTTACCAAAATCAGCTTCACGAGAGAATAGATTACCTAAGCCCATTTCACCATAAAGCTGTTTCATAGGAATATTCGCAGAGATGGTAAAGCGTGGAAACAGTACGTTTACATAGTCATACGCTTTGGTGTTTTGAGAGATTTTATGCAATTCTTTGATTGTTAACTTGCGAATGACATCCTGCAGGTTATTCTTCTTTAGAGGTAGGACAGCATATAGACTAAAGCCGTTTTCTAAAGGCATACGCAGCACTTGATAATCCTTTGTGGTATAACCTTGATACTTTTGCATCGTATCATAGTTTCTCATCATATTGACCTGCTTGCTTTTACCATCCTCAGTGAAGAAAGGCATAGGCTTTGTGATATCTTTGTCGAACGGTAAGGTCCAAGCCGTCTTAATTGTAACGGCATTGATAAGCTGTGCGGCACGAGGTCCTGTAAGGTTGATAGGCAAGGATTGAATCTCACCTTTGGTGATTGTTTTACAAAGTTTGTTAGCACTTTCTTTGCCCTTCGGAGTGTTGGCAGAGTCGATAATATTGGTAAAATAATAGTGTTCTAATGCTTCTTGAAAATCGGGTAATAGCTTTGTTTGCTCATGTAGCATTAGGAAGTTGGCAGTAATCATATATCCCATCAACTCATTATTTACATTCGTCTCCTCTTTTCTCTGACCAATCAGCATTGTTCTGTTAAGTGAGTTAATGGCATCAAGGTCATCAGCCGTATAGCCAAGTGCCTTCGAAATGACCTCTTGTGTCTTTCCGTTTGCACCGTTGTTAATCATGTCCAATGAATAAACGACAGCCATGGGCGATAAAACTATACTCTCCTTGCTGTTCTTGTTGGCTAATAGTTGGAACAACTTCAGACTGAACGTGTTTGAACTTGAGACGAACTTTGTCTCCTCTTCAGACAGAACGTAATCTGGTTTGGCTTTTTTAGCAGCATCTTCAAGTGTCAGCTGTGAACTTGTTGTTGCCTCCTTAGCTGTATTTTCAAGTATATGTAGAGCTTTTTTAGATTGTGTGCAACAAACTAATAAAAGTAGGATAGGGACATATAGAAGTTTTTTCATCATTGCGATTTGTCTGTTTAGATTTAGAAAAGATGACTCAAAGATACAAAAAAAATGTGCTATCATACATAAAGGAACTCTTTTTCTACTTAAAAGTCATTTTTTTCTCTTATTTCAACCACAATGACATACATTTTTTATAATTTTGCAAATTGAATGCGTAGCAATACATCTCTGACAAATACCAATAAAAATCATTCTATACATGAGTAATTTACAACTATCGCCGATGCGAAAGACAATAGTGGGAGTACAATTCCTCTTTGTTGCTTTCGGTGCTACTGTTCTCGTCCCTTTGCTCGTGGGACTTGACCCAGCAACAGCGTTATTCACAGCAGGTTTAGGAACATTTATCTTTCATTTGGTTACGAAAGGTAAGGTTCCTATTTTTTTGGGTTCTTCCTTTGCCTTCATTACTCCAATTATCTCTGCATCAAAGCAGTGGGGTATGCCTGGAACGTTGGCAGGAATAGCTGGTGTTGCACTTGTTTACTTTGTGATGTCAGCACTGATTAAGTGGCAAGGAAAGAAACTATTGGATAAGCTTTTCCCACCAGTTGTTATCGGTCCGGTAATCATTTTGATTGGTCTTTCTCTGTCAAAGGCAGCGGTAGACATGGCGAAAACAAACTGGCTTATAGCCTTTATCTCATTGGGAACGGCTGTGACAGTCCTCTCTATGGGTCGTGGCTTGATGAAGTTAGTACCTGTAATTTGCGGTATTGCTGTGGGCTATAGCGTAGCTGCCCTAATGGGTATTGTCAACTTCTCAGGTGTAGAGGCAGCGCCTTGGTTCGCTCTTCCACCTGCATTAGCGCATTTCCAGTTACCACAGTTTGCATGGGAACCATTCCTTTATATGATTCCTGTGGCGATCGCTCCTGTGATTGAGCATGTCGGTGATGTGTATGTGGTAAGTGCTGTGGCGGAGAAAGACTTTACGAAGTCACCAGGTTTGCATCGTACAATGTTAGGTGATGGCTTGGCTTGTTTGGCTGCTTGCTTCTTTGGCGGTCCTCCAGTGACAACTTATAGTGAGGTAACTGGTGCGATGAGCATTACAAAGGTGACTCATCCTCAGGTAATCCGTATTGCTGCTGCAACAGCTATTGTCTTCTCAGTAATCGGAAAATTGAGTGCGCTTCTGCAGAGTATTCCTTCTGCAGTCTTAGGAGGTATCATGCTATTGCTCTTTGGTACTATTGCTTCTGTAGGTGTTCAGAACCTTGTTCAGCATAAGGTTGACCTTAATCGTACACGTAATATTATTATCATATCTATTACACTGACGATGGGTATTGGTGGTGCTGTGCTGCAGAAGGGTAGCTTCTCTATCAGTGGTATTGGTCTTTCAGCTATGGTGGGCGTTATCTTGAACCTTATTTTGCCACCTGCAAAGGAGAAAAAGAGCGAGGGTAATTCATAATTATGATTGGTTTTAATTCAAAATTCATAATCTATAATTCATAATTATGATTAATCTATAAGTCCTATTCATGGTTCTTCCGTTAAATGTGTGGACGCTTTTCGTTTCGCTTTAACGGAAGAACCAAAGTTACTCACTAAACAAAAACTTGGCTAAGATAGTCAACATTCTATCCTATTATCATCCTCTGACATTGAAAATTATCTCTTTTTAGACTTCGAAAATATGCAGATGGGATTTGAAAAATCATTACATAATTTCGAGGAAAACATCTATAGCTAACGGCAAAAATACATATACGAAGCTGGTTTGTAACCAGCAGGAAATCAATTGGTTATAAAGCAGTAAAATAAAAGGTTCTTAATTGGACTTCAAAAGGGCGTTAATAAGGGTCTTAAAGGGCATCTTTTGCAAGTCAATTGGGCGTCTTTAAGAAGCCAAAAGAGCATGTATTGGTTTTGAACTGTACGAAAATAGTTTACAAATAAATCAATTGTATGGGAATAAACTGTTTGTAAAAGACAGATAGACGTCGCACCTAATTACATTTGTCATGTAGTTTATTCCCCTTTATAAAACCACCTTGTTGGAGGTAATCATACCATGTATGTGGTTTAATCACTAATAGAATCTTTGTATTGTTGCTTTATCTTTTCTTCGAGTTCTCCTAAGGTTTGCTTGCTGTTGAAGAGACTTTTGATAAGGCGATAGCCCAACCATATCAAGATCATGCCAACAAGGGCAAGGAGATATTGGAGTACGATACTGTTGACAATAGTCTTGGTATAGTTCTCGCAGATGACAAAACCTGCTATTAAGATGACATAATCAATCCAGCCCGAACCTTTATAGCTCTGGGCAATACGCTGATACTCTTCGTTGTTGGCAAGAATCTCTTTGCGATTCTCTGCCCATTTCTTTTCAAATTCTTCGTTGGTCATGGGGTTGTGGGTGTTGGGTGATGGGTGATGGGTGGTGATGCATTGTGATGATAGGCTTATACTTTCATTAAATCGCTCATAACGGAGTCGCTAACATAGATGCCATCACGGGTGAGATGGAGCCAACCATTGTCCTCTTTCAACAAACCTTGTTGTTGTAAAGGCTTGGCAAGGCGCATGAGATAAGTATGGTATTCAGCAGAGAGCGTTGAGAGATCTATTCCCTCACATGTACGAAGGGCGGTCATAATCATGTCATTGTAATGTGTGTCTGCATCGATTATCTCCTCCTCGCAAGGGAGTCTGTCTTCCTCAATAGCAGCGATATATGCCTTGGTATCTGCTATATTCCAACTCCTTTTGCCATTGCTGTAGGAATGGGCAGAGGCTCCGATGCCTATATAAGGGACATTATGCCAATACGAACTATTGTGTTGAGAACGGTAGGGACTTTGAACTTTGAAGTTTGAACATTGAACATTGAACTTTGAGGTTTGAACTTTGAAGTTTGAACTTTGAAGTTTGAGCTTGGCAAAGTTACTAATCTCATATTGCTCATAACCAGCTTCGGCTAAGCGGTCGATGAGTGTATCGTACATCTGACGATAAAGTTCATCGTCCATATCCTTGACCTTTCCCGCTTGGAGAAGGCGATAAAGGGGAGTCCCTTCTTCGTACATAAGACTATATGCAGAGATATGTTCAATGTCTAAAGCAAGCAGTCGCTCAATGTCTTCTTTCCATTCTTCAAGTGTCTCATTGGGAAAGCCAAACATAAGGTCTACTGATATGTTCTTGATATTTACACTTCTAAGACGCTTGACAGCAGTTTCTACCTCGTCAGCTGTATGTCTACGATGTAGGAAGCGTAAGCGTTCATCTGAGAAAGTCTGCGCTCCCATAGAGATACGATTGATAGGAAGAGAACGCAAGTTCTGTGCAAACTCTTCCGTTACATCATCTGGATTACACTCCATTGTGACTTCGATAGGAGTCGCTGTGGTACAAGTGTTGTTCGCTATATCCCATTCTAAACCAATGTGATATACCTTGTCTACCGTCTGGAATATCTTCTGTAGACTCTCAAAAGAAAGCTGTGAAGGAGTGCCACCACCCAAATAGATTGTTGACAAACCGCCTATTCTTTCACCAGAGCTGTCGCTGTTCTTCTCCGCACGCAGTTCCATCTCATGGCAGATAGCATTCACATAGCGTTCTTCTATAGAAAGCCTTTCGTCCTTCTTCTTGGTAGGCACAGTAGAATAGAAGCCACAGTAAATGCAGCGACTGGCGCAGAAAGGTATGTGAATGTATAATCCTAACATGATAAGTGTATATGCGTATATATTAATGTATGCCTTACAAGAAGTAATGCAAATGTACTAATAAGTTTTAAAAGATTTCGTTTTTTTCGTAAGAAACTTTGGTGCTTTCGATGAAAATGTATAACTTAGACCGCAGAATTGATGAGCTACGGCTTGTCCCTTGAGACGAAATAAATTATTACTAACAGCTTAAATCTATCAGATATGAGAGTATATCAGACAAACGAGATTAAGAACATTGCCTTGGTTGGCAGTGCCGGTAGCGGCAAGACGACTCTTGCCGAAAGTATGTTGTTCGAAGCTGGTGTCATTAAGCGACGCGGTTCAGTAGAAGCAAAGAATACTGTTAGCGATTATTTCCCTGTTGAACAGGAGTATGGCTACTCAGTGTTCCCAACAGTATTCCATGTTGAGTGGAATAATAAGAAACTGAATATCATTGACTGTCCAGGTAGTGATGACTTCGTTGGTGGCGCTATTACTGCCCTCAATGTAACCGATGAGGCTGTTATTCTTATCAATGGTCAGTATGGACCAGAGGTTGGAACACAGAACAATTTCCGCTATACCGAGAAACTCAAGAAGCCTGTTATCTTCCTTATTAACCAGTTGGATTCAGATAAGTGCGACTTTGATAATATCTTCTCAACTATGCAGGAGATTTATGGTTCAAAGTGTGTTCTTGTACAGTATCCAATAGAGACTGGTCCTGGTTTCAACAGTTTGATTGACGTTTTGTTGATGAAGAAATACAGCTGGAAGCCTGAAGGTGGCGAACCTATCATTGAGGATATTCCTGCTGACCAGATGCCAAAGGCAATGGAACTACATAAAGTGCTCGTTGAGGCTGCTGCCGAGAATGATGAGGGCTTGATGGAGAAGTTCTTTGAGGAGGAAACATTGACAGAAGATGAGTTGCGTACAGGTATCCGTAAGGGTCTTGTAACGCGTTCTATCTTCCCTGTTTTCTGCGTATGTGCAGGTAAGAGTATGGGTGTTCGTCGTCTGATGGAGTTCTTGGGTAATGTTGTTCCTTTCGTTGATGAGATGCCTAAGATTCATAATACTCGTGGTGAGGAGGTTGCTCCAGACAGTAATGGTCCAGAGTCACTCTACTTCTTCAAGACTGGTATGGAACCACATATCGGTGAGGTAAGCTATTTCAAGGTGATGAGTGGTTGTGTGAAGTCGGGTGATGACTTGACTAACTCTGACCGTGGCTCAAAGGAACGTATGGGACAGCTTTATGCTTGTGCAGGTGCTAACCGTATTCCTGTTGATCAGTTGAATGCAGGTGACTTAGGTTGTACCGTGAAGTTGAAGGATGTAAAGACTGGTAATACCTTGAATGGTAAGGGTACTGACCAGCGTTTTGACTTCATTAAATATCCAAACTCTAAATACTCTCGTGCTGTTGAAGCTAAGAGCTCACAGGAGACAGAGAAGCTTATGGCTGCATTATTGAAGATGCGTCAAGAAGATCCAACATGGGTTGTTGAGCAGAGTAAGGAGTTGAAGCAGACAATCGTTCATGGACAGGGTGAGTTCCACCTCCGTACTTTGAAGTGGCGTTTGGAGAACAATGAGAAACTTCAGGTTACTTTCAAGGAACCAAAGATTCCATATCGTGAGACAATTACCAAGCAGTCAAAGGCTGAGTATCGTCATAAGAAACAGAGTGGTGGTGCTGGTCAGTTTGGTGAGGTTCACTTGATTGTTGAGCCATACGCAGAGGGCATGCCTGATCCAACAACCTATAAGTTTAACGGACAGGAGTTTAAGATGAATATCAAGGGACGTGAAGAGCGCGATCTCCCTTGGGGTGGTAAACTCGTGTTCATCAACTCTGTTGTCGGCGGTGCTATTGATGCTCGCTTTATGCCAGCTATCTTAAAGGGTGTTATGGATTGTATGGAGCGTGGTCCACTGACAGGTAGCTATGCACGTGATGTACGTGTAATTGTCTATGACGGTAAGATGCACCCAGTTGACTCTAATGAGCTTTCATTCACTTTGGCTGCTCGTCATGCGTTCTCAGATGCTTTCAAGGCTGCAGGACCAAAGATTCTCGAGCCAATCTATGACTTAGAGGTGTATGTTCCAGGTGACTATATGGGTGACGTAATGAGCGACTTACAGGGCCGTCGTGCCATGATTATGGGTATGGACTCTGAGGCAGGTTATCAGAAGTTACAGGCAAAGATTCCTTTGAAGGAGCTTGCTAACTATAGTATCTCATTGAGTTCTCTCACTGGTGGTCGTGCAAGTTTCACAACAAAGTTCGCAAGTTACGAGCTTGTTCCAAATGATATTCAGCAGAAGTTGATTGCTGAGCATGAGGCAGAAGTGAAGGAAGAAGAAGAATAGTTCTCCAATTTTAGACTAATATAGTCGAAGAGGTTGATTCGAAGGCTATGCAATGTAGCATTAGAATCAACCTCTTTTCTGTTTATTAGTATGTCATTATTGAATAATGGATATGTGCTTATAGGTTCTCAGTTGTTACAAAGTTGACTTTCTCCGCCTATTTTTAGCTGTTGTGTTCAGCCTTAGCACATATTGTGTTGATGCCCCGCACATATCGTGCTAAGGCTTAGCACCACATGTGCGCATACTAAACACGATATAAAAGAGTTGCTAAGTTTTACCAGATAGCAGTACTTTCCCTTATATAGAAACAAACTGCTATAAAAGAAAGAACTTTCTTTTAGTGAGTTATAATGTACCGATAGAGTGGATATCCGAATATCGGAGTTAGTAAGGTCATGCAGGTGATATAGATTAATTTAATAGGAAACGGTTGTTTCCTGCATAGAAACGGCATGAGAATGAGTGTTATTAAAAAAGATAAGCCTTGTATTAGTTCCATTAATCTGATGTTTATTTTATTGCAAATATAAATGTATATTAGGAATAATTCAAGTTATTCATACCTTTCCTATAATATTTTAAATCGTATAGTTCCAACTATGTTAAGAGGTCTCAATTGCGAAGTAGATGAATATATATCAAGACCACTATAGTTAACCCTTGTGTACTGATGTTGATTGAAAAGATTATTGGCTTGCAAGTCTAATTCAATATGTTTCAATTTGTATTTAAACAACATATCTCCAAACCATGTGTGCCTATTCTTTTCGGTCAAATTATTGTAATTACCTTCTATTGTAGTAGTAAACGTAAATTGCTTAGTGACAAAGACATTAAACTTGATACGCTGAGTTGCAGTTCGAACAGTCTGTGAAGAATTATTATTTATAGCATCTATGGATGTCACATTCCATACATATCCGCTTGTGAAAACAATATTAAGCCATGTAAGAGGAGTGATAGTACCACCGCCCCCAATACTGATTGTTCGAGAATGGAAGGGGTAAAGATTCTGAGCAATGAGGCGTTCACTTTTACTATAGTTATAGCCTCCAAAAGCACGAATGGTTGATTGTAACCAATCAAAACCTTTGCTACCATCAAAGCCGAAAGCATAATTATCCGTATATGTTTTTTTATCAATAGCATGTACAACACTGGTTGCACCTCGATACTCATAACCATAAATTTGATTGTCACGAGTGTGCCCGTAGCTACCATTTATACGGAAAAAGGTAGCTGTAAGAGCACTGCGATACCCAACTGATACACTCGTTGCGAAGCGACTGGTCTCCGATAAATGTTTAACATACGACCGCTGAAATGTGCGGTAGTTGTTCATTATATAACCACTATAAATACTTCCAGGATCTCCGACATTCTTATAGTATGATGCATTGATGTTACCACTCCAATCACGCCACTCATAATTTACAGTAAACGATGGTGTTACAAGTAAGCGAGTATATTTATTCCTGTTCTTAGTGATATGGTCATCAAGAGTTTGTGTGTATAAGTTTAGAGGGCAGGTAAAAGAGAGGCGCCAGCCAGCCTGTTCGAATTTGTATTGTTGATTTAGCGATAATTCATAAGTGTTATACCATAAATCATTCAGTACCGACTGTGATGTATGATTTTGACTACCATTTGCTGTCAAATTAGTAAAGCCGCTTAAATCGGTCTTTATGCCATGCAAGCTGGCATTAGCTAAAATTCCATAGTCCAGAGAGAACGATCCTAAGTGAAAGGTAAAGTTAGTATGGAAGTCACCAGCTATGTTGCGTGACTTCAATTCTTGATTATAATGGACTGATGTTTGTGGCAAAAGCGAATCCACATCAACCATCAATGTGTTAGGGCGCTGGGCATAACCAACAGAGAAATGCAAGTCAAGTGTACGTTTACCATAATTCTGAATGAGATTCATTGTGTTACTGACTGTTAGCGAAGGGCGATGGAAATATTGATAAACCCGATTGTCTCCATAGTTGATGGGGACAGCTCCTGTTAGGTCAGAGGTAAGTTGGCTCTGTACGTTATCATTAGTCCATTCTCCATCTAACTTCAGTACATTGGCAATAAAACTATTTTTACCATTGCGATTGTATCTTAAGTTTGTACTAAGATTATTCATGTGCGTTATAAATATAAGCGACTCGCTGCTCAATAGTCGTTGATTAGAACTATAAAATCGGTCGGCTTCTGAGATTCCTTCTTGTCGTATAGATGCATGGAGATATGACATATTCAAAGTTATTTCAGATTGTTTGCCTATTTTCTCCAAGTGGTTCATTGATACAATGTGTGACTGATTGTCAAAAGTCCGTTTCTGCGGTAATCCACTGCCAGATGGCGTAACAACTCCCAGTGGAGCGAAAGCAACAAGCCCCACATCATTGATACCAGAATAATGTGAAGTTAATTCTTGGGAAACATCATCACCTATATTGTTTCCTTTATAGAGTGTTATATTTTGCCTGCGTTTTGCAAAGTACATACCTACAACCTCTGCCGTCCATAATGGATTTCTGCCAATAGGGTTTTGTCCATCAGATAGGGAACGCATTCCGAATCCCCATCCACCAGATTGTTGACCACCACCACCGAGCATTGTGTTTACTGCTACTGTACCTTTAGCAGCATTTTTTAATTTCAGATTTATAGCAACATCATCGGTTGGTGTTCGTCCCTGTAGGGCTTTCACTGGTTGATGATTCTCGAGCACTTGAACCGAACCAACATCTTGTGCATTGATATTTCCTGTTGCAAGACCATAGCGACCTTGCAACAAATCCATGTCTTCAACATAAAACTTTGAGATACTTTTCCCATTGAATTTTATACTACCATTATCTGATACTTCTATACCAGGCATACGCTTTAAAACATCGCCTATAGTGCGATCGCCTTGCTGTTGATATGCACCAACAGAATAGTTAAGAGTATCACCGTTTTGTCGTATCTTCTTAGCATGAACTTCAACTTCCTTAAGTTGTAGTACCTTTTCTGTGACTCGAAAGTTCAACCGTTGTGAACGGTTAGCAACAATTTTAACTTGCTGCCCTATAGACATACCAGCTGCGGTAATTGTTAAGCTATCGGATTGTGAATTTACCTCCAAACGATAGTCACCCTTACTGTCTGTCTCTGCAAATGCCAGTACTCTACTATTCCCTTTTGACGTTACAGTAACAATGGCATCTCCAGACTTGCCCTGTGCGTTTAACACACTGCCTTCAATGACAGTTTGAGCTTGTATCTTTAAGCAAAAGATAATCAGTAGACTGAATATGGTTGTAGTTTTCATCTATTCTTTTTCTAATGGCTCGTAAGGGTGTGGCTTTGATTTTAATTGCCCCGTTTGATAATCGCGTGCTCCAGCTGTTTTAAGGTGATCTCGATTTGCGGCTACTTGTAATTTATAAATATGTTCACGTGTATCCTTAACAAATCCTTTATATTCGCTTTTGATAATTGGGAAATTGCCAGATTTTATCTCAACAGCTTCCCATGTATAGAGATGATCTTTATCATATATCTTTAATATTAGTCCAGGTAGCCCACCAAATATCCATGGTCCGAGGCGTGTAGGAATTTTGGTAGTAAACCATGCTTCAAAAGTTCTACCTCTCCATTGGCAAGTTGCTTTTTGGCAATCATACCCCAGTATTGATAGCTGCTCATCAGAAAGCGTCCAATGTTGTTGATACATCGGCTCAGTATAGAAAGCATTATAGCGTTCCATAGCCCATGGCATCGTAGCATAGCAAGTGTATATACCATTAGCAGAGTAAATGTCAGTAAATTGATACTCGCTCCAATATTGACTGTTCCTTCCACCAGAAAAGAATATTCTCGGCATACTATTCGCATTTGGATTTTGCTTAATAAAATCATCATGTAAGGAATCGTTTAATTCTAAGAAACGGCTATAAAGCTTACTCAAACCTTTTCCTATTAGAAGCACTTGAGAGTCTAAATAAGTATGTTCATCGTTAATATCATTAGCATTTAGAGCATATATAACTTTAATTTGAGCTTGCCCAATCACTGAACATTTTCCTATACCTCTACTGTTAGGGCGCATTACACGTCCTTGCTTTTCTTGTGCATGCAATGTTAATGAAAAACAAATAAATAGCAATGTTAAGGTTATCATCGAAAACGTTTTCATAATTCTATTCATAGAGTCATTTTTTAGTTGTATTTATTGATAGTTCAGGGTGTTAGTCATTTGTTAATATAGTTTAGTGGATATTATTGATGAAGTTTAGCTGATAAACTTTATTTACCAGCTAAACTTGTTTTTTAGACGTTCTACTTGTTAGGCACAGCAAACTTGTCGCCAGTCTGTTTTACCAGTTCACGCTTAAAGTAGTCGCTGTAACCCGTACGCTTTACACGCTCGCCAAGACCTGTTGAAGTGCGGAGGAACTTGCCATCCTTCTCAGGCTTAACAGCCATATCATTAAACTTCACAATCAGATGGATAGCCAACTGACGCCAACGTGTAATCATTTCGTTACTCTTCTGAATAGAGTAATCGTTGAGATACTTTACTGCAGCTGCTTTGTCGGTGGCATAGAGTGCTTCTGCCTTCGCCTCCACACCCTTTTGTGCTGCGAGGAAAGCGTTGTCAAGTGAGTCGCGTACCTCTTTCAATGCAGGGAAGAGCTGAGAGTAGCGAGGGTAAACCATGTTGCTAACCCAGTTGCATACCCAGAAAGCATTCTTATCAGAGAAGGTTACTGCATCAGCTCCTGGGGTGTTGAAGCACTCTGCACGCTCTGTATTGCTGCAATAGATTGGTACATAAGCAACCATGTTACCATCATCGTTACCGAACCAAAGGATACCACCAATCTCACGTGGCAACCATGAACGAAGCTGTGCAATGTAAGAGAAACCTGTCTGCTGGGTTGAGATAGGGCGTTCGTTGAAGTACTGCTTGCCATCTACTTCGAACTTTAGTGGGGTAGGGCGATAAGGAGAATCCCAGATACCCTGTGCTATATCCTTATCGAGTGACAAAGGAGTACCCTCATAGTGGTCGCGCATGCAAGCTTCCATCTTAGGTAAATCGACCTTCTTGTCAGGTGCAATCCAAAGTGGCATATCCTCTGCGTTAGGGTCTTTACCCAACGCCCATGGCAACCAACGTGACATGTCTTTGAAATGATTTAGATAGCTCCATACACGAGCATCGCACCAACGACGACCACCGAAGTCAGGTGCTGCATAGGTCATCTTCCAGTTGAAGTCCTTATCTTTGCCAGTGAACCAGCCCTTTGAACGTGCAAAACTGATACAGTTTTTAGAAGTGATGACCTCTGTGTTGTAAGTAGAGAACTGACCGATGCGGCTCTGGTTAGCATGAGCAGAAACCATGCCATCAGGGATGCGAACAGCAACCCAAACAACCTTCTGCTTCTTGTCGCCACCACAACCCTGCATCTCGAGCAACCATACCTCGTTTGGGTCAGCGATAGTGAATGTCTCACCACCAGAGTTATAACCATAAGTCTCAACGAGTGAGGTCATTACCTTGATAGCCTCGCGTGCAGTCTTACTACGTTGCAGACCAAGATACATCAATGAACCATAATCGATAATACCACCCTTGTCAACCATTTCTTCACGGCCGCCATAGGTTGTTTCACCAATACTTACCTGATACTCATTGATGTTTCCAATGACATTGTATGTTACAGGAGCCTCTGGAATAAAACCATGGCTCTCGTGAGTGTCATAGTCAATAATCTCACGGCGGTCACCTTTTGCGTGTGTGCCTGCTGGGTAATGACATAGGTTAGTAAACATGCCGTAATCATCAGCGGTGTAAGTAACAAAGACAGAACCGTCTGTTGTTGCTCCCTTTGTAGCAATGAGGTTTGTACACGCATTAGCATACGTAATCATTGTAAGGAAGAATAGTGTTGCAAATGATTTCTTCATACTCTACAATTTAATTGTTAATACTTTATTTTAGTCAGATATTCTTTCTTATTGTCACGGTTGTCGGTTGCGATAATCTTCAACATTCGTTCCTTCCCAGTAGGGCGAACTGGGGTGTCTGCAAGGTTACAGAAGAATACTTCTTTGTTCTTTCCGAACTGTAGCAGAATAAACTGCCCATCGAGGTAAGCCTTGTAACCTTGTAAACCGCTACCTGTGTCAGTTATCCTAAAGGAGAGGTTGCGTGGGTTGAGATTCAACTGTGTAATCGTTGGTGGGGTCTCATCATAAGCAAGGAAGTAGGCACTTGCTAACTCACGCATCCGCCCTGTAACCCAACCATTCGCATATGTTCCGCCGCAATAGGATGCTGGGGCGTCAGCGTTCAAGCTGTTACGCATCGCAACATATAATTTCTCCGGATCATGTATCATACCAGTTGGCTTAATACTTATCTGTGCATAATTGAAGAGTGGATATGCTGCTTTAGAGAAACTATAAGCCATAGACAGCGCACTGCTTGTATTGCTGTGTCGTAATTGTAGCCAACCGTTCTTAGCAAGTAAGCCCTTCTGGATGTTCAGTCGTACTCCCTCAGCCTCAAAGTTATTATCTTTGGCATAATAGAGTGGACTTGTGCCGTCTGGGAGATGAACTGTTGGAATAGCTTCTGGCTCACCCCTCACAGTGAATTCCTTTATTGTTTGATTGCCAAAGACGTCTTTTATGACGTAACGAAGATGGTAGTCACGTTGCTGGTTGAAGTTGATAATACCCCTGTTAGCTCCTGCATGTAAGATAGGGAGTGTATTACCGGGTTCGATGTAAGACTTCATAAACCAGATCTTTGTAGAAAGGAAGTGGTCGTAATCCCCCCACGAATTAACCATTCTGTGGCAACTTGTAGGAATGTTGTTCACATCAGAGGAGAAAACCAATTTACCATCACAATACAACTGTGTGTATCTTACTCCAAAATTATTATATACAGAGTCCATGTGATCACTGGCTCTTACACCAAATCTCACCTTTCCCCATGCTTGGAAATGTCCTTTGTCAAATGTGAAGATACGGGAGTCTGAACTGTGTTGGAACACTCCTTCTCCTGGTTGAGGATAGGACTTAAATGAATAAACAGCAGGGGCGGTCTTGTCTTTAACGATAGCCTTTAAGAAATTGAGTGGGTCGTAAAGGTTGCCATTTGTAGTCTTATGCATCTCTAAGTGGATGTGTGGACCTTGTGATGAACCTGTATTACCGCTAAGAGCGATGAACTGTCCTTTCTTTACAGGGAACTCTCCTGGTCGGAATTTAACGTCGCAAGCAAACTGTTGATGCTGGTATTGCCATTTACGAACGGCAGCTTCAATCTGTGGTGTGAAGCGATTGAGATGAACATAACAACTGGTATATCCATTTGGGTGAGTGACCAAGATAGCACGACCATAGCCATATTTCTCAACGATAGCGCCAGAAATATAGCCATCAGCAATAGAATAGACGCCAAGATTTACTTCACGTTCGGTTTTGATATCAATACCTCCGTGGAAGTGGTTAGGTCGAGGCTCTCCAAAGTTGCCCGCCAATTGCACTGGAACGTGAACTGGTGAACCGAAAGGGAGTATGGATAATAAAATATTTAATAACAAGCTCATTGGCTATCAGATTCTTTCTTTTTATAGGTGTGTCTGCTGTTTTCCTCGTGGGAAGACTACATAATCATTTCAGTAATTGCTTGTCTTTGTAGGCTCTGGGCTTACCATCATTGTCGAGGCGTATGATGATAGTACCTGTTGTCCATTCCGTCATTGGTTCTTCCTCTGTGAAAGGATAGGACTTGAGAACAATGCCGTCTTCAATAACGACAATTCCTTGTTCTATAACGCCCATCGCTGTTTCAATGATGTTGGCACCGATACGTCTTATCGACTTTTTCCTGTCGGTCATAACTTATCAGGCTTGGTAGGTATTCCTCGTTCTTTCATTGCGTCAGCAGGTGTTCTTGTCGGTGGTCCCGCAGGCTGATTAGGGTCTGTTGGAGGACTGACAGGCTCACCACCAATCGTTCTGATAGGGTCGGACTCTTTCAAAGAATCAGTTGGTTGTGTTGTCTCCTGTTTTCGAACATGCATACGGACAAGATGGATGTTATTGAGGATAAGCATCTTGAAAGTAGTTGTAGGCTGTTGTCCCTTCAACATTAGGAAGTAGCCACGAATGTTCTTGATGCGCAAAGAATCCCCTGCATCAATCGTCATCGTATTGTGGGAGTCTGACGTAATATGCTGGTATTGTGTGACGATACTATCATTTGAATAAGTAACAGCCATCATGATAATCGCATCACGCATACCATCTTGAATGATAAACTGTGAATCGAAACTCAGGAGGAGTCGGTCGCCCTTGTGGAAGGCTGTGTCTGCCTTGATTTCAAAGGACTCACGGTCTACTGGAGCATATGGAGAAAGTATTAATGTACGGTTACCACGCCAGATGTCGGTAGTATCTCCCTTTGAAGTAATATCACCATACTGAGCCAACTCACTCTCTGATGCACCTTGTGCACGCGCCTCACTTTCCAGTCGTTTGCTGAGTTCAACATAGATGTCATGTAGCTTCTCGGTATGTCGCATGTAGTATTGAAGAGACTTATCGAACTTCTCTTCCGATACGTCATACTTCTTCATTACAGCGAGTTTAAAGGCTTGTTGCCTGACATCTGTATAGCCTTCACGATTGGCTATTGCCATGGAGAGGTGGTAATCGTAGAGCATATCCTCCATCTCTGAAGGTTGGATATACTCAGAAGGGATAGAAGGTTTACAGCTTACAACGAAGAATGCAAGCAGTAACCAACAAAGAGTGGCGAAGGAACGAACCAGATATTTACTTCTCATTATCTATCTACTGATTATCAGTAATGTTTTCTTTATCAGCAACCTTCTTGTCCTTAGCTGGTACCCAACCGTTGAAATCCTTTCGAAAAGCAAGGATAATCGTAATGACACCCACAGAGATGCAGGAGTCTGCAAAGTTGAATATTGGTGAGAAGAAGGTGAATGACTCACCACCCCAGAGTGGGAACCAGTCTGGGAATGTGCCGTGGAAGAGTGGGAAATAGAACATATCCACCACCTTACCCATCAGTACAGGCGCATAGCCTTCTCCCCATGAAACGAGGGTAGCTGGTGTGGCTCCTTCTATATAATAGGGTGTAGATGCTGTAAAGATCTGACCATAGAAGAGGGAATCGAAGATATTACCCGCAGCACCCGCAGTTATCATAGACAAGACAACGATATAAGCCATTCTTGCTCCGTGTTTGATACGATTAGAAATGTACCAAATAAGGAAGCCAATGGCAACGATACGGAAGATGCTAAGGAAGAGTTTGCTTCCTAATTCCATACCCCATGCCATACCATTGTTCTCGATGAATTGTATCTGGAACCAATCGAAGATATGGATAGATTCGCCTAAATTCATATTAAGCTTGACAACAACCTTGATAATCTGGTCTATCACAATCAATAGAATAATTAGCAAGGTGGCTATCAAGCTTTGTTTTTTCTGTTTACTCATTAGTGATTTTTATTTGCCATCTTGGATGCTACGCTCAGTGTTGCATGTGGTACTATGCGCAGTCTCTCCTTTGGAATAAGCTCTCCAGTGATACGGTCAATGCCGTAAGTCTTATTGTTGATTCTGATAAGTGCAGCCTGGAGGGCTTGGATAAACTTCTGCTGACGTTGTGCCATCTGTACCAGTTCTTCCTTAGTCTGGTTTGAACTGCCTTCTTCCAACGCTTTATACGTTGGTGATGTGTCATTAACGTCGTTTGTATTCTTATTCATCAGAATCTTCATCGTCTCGTCGTAATCAGACTGGGCTATCGCCAATTTGTCATTTACTATCGTGCGGAACTCCTCGAGTTCCTCATCGGTATAACGCTTCTTAGTTTCCATAAAGTAAAAAAATGAATTAGGTTATGAAAGTAATTTATAATATTTTGAGGTTGTCGAAAGCCTGATAATAGGGACGTGTACTTGACACGTCCACTATTGTTTCTGGCTTAAAGGTGCACGGTTTGTACACCCCAATGATGTCATTTAGTTCTTTTTGATTTCTATATGGAGGTTGAATTCATCAAACTCAATATTTGCTCCATTGTTCTCTGCAAGTGTAATGTCATTAGCGAGAACCTGTGTTTTAATCAGTTCGCCGAATGACTCTACAGCTGCTGCAGCCTCTGCTTGTGGCTCAATAACGACAGAGATGCGGTCAGTAATCTCAAGACCAGTCTCCTTACGGAGGTTCTGGATACGATTGATTAACTCACGTGCCATACCCTCACGACGGAGTTCTTCTGTCAGTTCAACTTCAAGTGCAACAGTCAAGTTACCCTCGTTGCTTACCAACCAGCCTGGGATATCCTCTGAGATGATTTCAACATCTGCAGCCTCTACCTTGATTGGCTGACCTTCTAACTCGAAGTTGAATTCGCCTGCAGTTTCCAATGCAGCAATCTCTTCCTGTGAAAGTGCATCCATATGGGCTGCTACCTGCTTCATCAGCTTACCAAACTTCTTACCCATGACACGGAAGTTACACTTCACTTTCTTAACAAGGATGCCCTGACCCTCAACGAAAGTAAGGTCTTTAACGTTCACCTCGTGCTTGATAAGGTCTGCTACAGCTTCGATGTGTTTCTTCTGAGTTGCGTCGATAGCAGGAACCATAATCTGTGCCAATGGCTGGCGTACCTTAATATTCACCTTACGACGCAGCGCGAGAACCATTGATGTGATGCGCTGTGCCATATCCATACGTGCCTCAAGGTCAGCATCAATAACAGATTCGTCTGCTACTGGCCAGCGATCCAAGTGGATGCTTTCCGAGTTACCACCCAAGTCTGAATAGAGCTGGTCAGCATAGAATGGAGCAAATGGAGCTAACAGGCGTGCAACAGTCATCAAACAAGTGTACAATGTGTCGTATGCACTCTTCTTGTCAGCACTCATCTCCTTACCCCAGAAACGTTTACGGTTCAGACGAACGTACCAGTTACTAAGGTCGTTGTTCACAAATGAGTCGATAAGACGACCTGCACGTGTTGGGTCGAAATCCTCTAACTCAGCAGTTACACCCTTGATGAGTGAGTTAAGTTTAGAGATAATCCAACGGTCAATCTCTGGTGCATCAGCCTTCACTGCCTCACATGTTGTTGCATCATAGCCATCAACATTAGCATAAAGAGCAAAGAAGCTATACGTATTATATAAGGTACCGAAGAACTTACGGCGACACTCGTCAACACCTTCTGGGTCGAACTTCAAGTTATCCCATGGTTCGCTGTTCGTCATCATATAGAAACGTACAGGGTCGGCACCATACTTATCCATCATCTCGAATGGGTTGGTAACGTTACCCACGTGCTTACTCATCTTGTTACCCTTTGCATCGAGCACAAGACCAGTTGAAATCACGTTCTTAAAGGCAACAGAGTCAAACACCATTGTTGCTATTGCATGGAGTGTGAAGAACCAACCACGAGTCTGGTCAACACCCTCGTTAATAAAGTCTGCAGGGAAGAATGCTGGTGGAACAGCTATACCCTCATAGCATGAGTGTATCAACTGGTCACGATATTCAGCCTCAGTTTTACCCGTAGCCTTCAAGCCTTCAGCATTAATCTCACCCTCAAATGGATAATGGAGCTGCGCATATGGCATAGAACCACTATCGAACCAAACGTCAATGAGGTCTGATTCGCGATGCATTGGTTTTCCTTCATCATTTACGAGGACAATATCGTCAACGTATGGACGGTGAAGATCAATCTTATCATAGTTCTCTTGGCTAAAGTCACCTACTACGAAGCCTGCCTCTTTCAGTGGATTCTTCTCCATGATACCCGCAGCAACAGACTTTTCAATCTCGTTGTAAAGTTCCTCTACAGAACCAATACACTTCTCGCCACGGTTTTCATCACGCCAGATAGGCAATGGGGTTCCCCAGAAACGTGAACGGCTGAGGTTCCAGTCATTCAAGTTCTCAAGCCAGTTGCCGAATCGACCAGTACCAGTTGATTCTGGCTGCCAACGAATAGTCTTGTTCAACTCTACCATGCGTTCCTTCTTAGCAGTGTCCTTGATGAACCAGCTATCAAGAGGGTAGTAGAGGATAGGCTTGTCTGTACGCCAGCAGTGAGGATAGTTATGTACGTGCTTCTGAATATTGAAAGCTGTACCTTCCTGCTTCATTTCCATACAGATAATGATGTTCAGGTCTTCTTCCTTCTCTGAAGCCTTCTTATCCCATACGCCATCAGGGTTGAAGCGTGGATCGTAAGAGTTCTTTACATAGTCGCCAGCGTGGTGACCATATGCTTTCTCATCAACACAAGCCTTAACGAAGTTCTTGTCTAACTCATCGATAGTAAAGTATTTACCCTGCAGGTCAACCATTGGACGAGTCTGTCCCTTCTTTGAAATCAGATAGAGAGCAGGGATATTAGCATCCTTTGCCACCTTAGCATCGTCCGCACCGAAGGTAGGAGCAATGTGTACAATACCTGTACCATCATCTGTGGTGACGTAATCACCAAGGATGATACGGAAAGCCTCACTCTCCATCTCCACAAACTTATCACGACCATCTTCGCTTGCAAACACCTTCTCTGGGTGAGCTGCAGCATAGTCGTTCACAAACTTTGGTGCAAAGTCACCTGTCTGCTCAACAGGCTTTACCCAAGGCATCAACTGCTGATAGTGTAATCCTTCAAGTTCTGTACCCATCACACGACCTACGATACGATAAGGAACATACTTATCGCCACGTTCATATTCAGGCAATTCGCCACCATCAGTAATCTCACCCTCTGACTTCAGATAGGCTGCTACACGACTTGCTGCCATAACGAGAGTTAACTTTTCGGCATCGTATGGGTTATAGGTCTCAACAATAACGTATTCAATCTTTGGACCAACACAAAGTGCAACGTTTGAAGGCAATGTCCAAGGTGTGGTTGTCCATGCAACAACGCAAGGCTTACCCCATGTTTCCTTAGGTAAATTAGCCTTTTCAGCCAATGCTTTCCAATCCTCTGTAGGGATAGCAAACTGTGCTGTGACGGTAGTATCCTTTACATCACGATAGCACCCTGGCTGATTCAGCTCATGACTTGACAGACCAGTACCTGCAGCCGGTGAGTAAGGCTGAATGGTATAGCCCTTATACAGCAAGCCCTTGTTATAGAGTTGCTTGAGAAGCCACCACAAAGTCTCAATATATTTGTTATCGTAAGTAATGTATGGATGCTCCATATCAACGAAGTAGCCCATCTCCTCTGTTAACTGCTTCCATTCAGCAGTAAACTTCATTACATTCTCACGACACTTATGGTTGTATTCCTCTGTTGAGATATATTTGTCAGATGCGTGGTTGTCGATATCTTTCTTCGTGATTCCCAACTCTTTTTCTACGCCCAACTCTACAGGCAATCCATGGGTATCCCAACCCGCCTTGCGATGCACTTGGAAACCTTGCATAGTCTTGTAGCGGTTGAAAGTATCCTTAATTGCACGTGCCAATACGTGGTGAATACCAGGATGACCATTAGCTGATGGAGGTCCCTCGAAGAAGATGAACTGTGGGTCGCCCTCGCGCTCATCAATACTCTTGTGGAAGATATCTTTCTTCTCCCACTCTTTCAATACTTCCTGATTTGTGCTAACAAGGTCAAGTCCCTTGTGCTCGGCGAATTTCTTTGCCATACTATCTAATTGTTTTGCTTATTTTCTAAATACCTGCAAAGATACAAATAACAACTGAAACTACCAAACTTTTTATTATATGAAAGACAATGCACTTTCTTTCATGCAAAGTATCAGTTCGAAATCTAATTCGTGTATCATATTGTGTCTGTTTTTACTGATAGTGCTTTGAATGCTATGCAAATTGATAAAGGATAATTAGTTTTAGTGATTTAATAACAAGTTTGACTTAATGTAAGATGGTTCAGTTGGGTAGCTTTGTGTTTGTAGAATTCTTAAATTGTAAAGAAAAATCATATCTTTGATTTTTATTGATGCTTAATTGGAGTTGAATTAACGCCCTTTAGGCTTCTAAAAGATGCCCTTTTGAAGTCTTATTAACGCCCTTTTAAACGCTAATTAGGCACCTCTTATTGCGCTGTTGTGTAACTGTTTGATTTAAAGATAGTTACAACTGCAAGCGAATGGCTCTTTTTCGAGTAAAAAGGTATGCTTTAGAGATGAATTTTGTATAGTTTTTTCAGCGTCTTTCGTTGTTAGTTGAGTCCTCTTGAAACAAATAACGGATGCGCAATAGTGCATCCGCATTAATTTTACTGAGAACTATAATAAAGTCACAGTTTATTTTTCCTTATTTATCTCCGTTGAGCTTGTAGTGAAACTTTGCTGATAATGCCTTGTTTTAGGCTATCTTTTCTTTGTAGCTATAGTCACAAGTAACGTTGATAAATCTTTATGATTAATGTCTTTTTATAATGTTTTTGTATTATAAATGGGTATGGATAGCCCTGTCATTTCTTCTATAACTCTGCTCCACTTACCAACCTCATTCATGGTTTTACCATTGGTTACACCACGCTTAGTGTATTTTGAGACGGGGACTTTAGTTCAGTTCCTCTTTCTCGTTCATTGTCTCAAGGCAGTGAGGACAAATACCTTTATAATAAAGCTGTGTGTCATCAATTCTAAAACCCTTGCCAATTTCGCCAGTATAGCGTGGCATTTCCATTGCCTCAAAGTCATACACCTTCTCACAACGCTTGCAGAAGAAGTGTGCATGTGGCTCGGTAATACCGTCGTAGCATACGCGATGGTCATCAATGGTAATCATTGATGCAGCTCCGTGCTCTGACAACATTCTCAATGTGTTATAAACAGTTGTACGGCTCACCGTTGGAAGTTGTTTCTTCAATGCAAGGAAAACCTCCTCCACTGTAGGGTGGGTGTGGTGAGTAGCGAGATACTTCATGATTGCTACACGCTGTATAGATGGGCGAATACCTAATGCTATTAATTTGTTATATACTGAATCCACTGTTGTCTACCTTTTTATCAATTTATACTAAATATATTTCCACTAATCATAACAAATCACCCGAATTAAAGCGAATGATTGATAGAATATCGCTGCAAAGGTACGAATTTTGTGAAAAACTGACAAATATTATGTTGGAAAAACTACAGATATTGTAGGAGTAGACGAGTGAACATGTAGACGAGTGAACGAGTTGCTTGTGAGAAAGACAGGGTAACATAGTAGTTTGACAAGAGAACAGTTTGCTCAGAGAAAGACACGGTAACAGAGGAACGATAGAGGAGTAATAACATAACAGGTAACTTATCCACTTGTTAACTTGTATGCATTAAATGTGTTCTTATGTTATTTTGTCTTCTTTACATGTAACTTGTTCCTTTGTCATCTTTTCACTTGTGTGCTTTGTTGGAACGGATAAAAGTGTTACTTTTGTATTTGATAAATGTATAATGTGTATATATAAAGATTATTTAGGATGAAGGAAGTTAGTTACAAAGATTTAAAGTTCAATCCGTTCAACCTTTTAGGAAAGGAATGGATGTTGTTATCTGCTGGTAATGAGCAGGATGGATGTAACACGATGACAATCAGTTGGGGACATATTGGCTGTATGTGGGGTCATAACGACCCAACTGTTGTAGCCTATATACGTGCCAGTCGCTATACAAAGACCTTTGTAGACAAGGAAGGTTACTTTACGCTTTGCGTGATGGATGCCTCTTTTAAGAAGCAAATGGCTTATCTTGGTTCTGTCTCAGGACGGGATGAGAATAAGATAGAGAAGGCTGGATTGACAAAGGTTTTTGCTGATAATAGTGTTTATTTTAAGGAGGCTAAGTTAGTTCTTGTTTGTAAGAAAGAGTATGCTGCAGACCTAAAGGAAAGTGGTTTTATTGATAAGGAGGTTTTTGAACAGGCTTATCCTAATGGCGACCTTCATACGATGTATGTTGGTAAGATTGAAAAAATACTCGTTCGTGACGATGAGTATCTTGGTTAGTAAACAAGTGAACAAGTAGACAAGTTTACCAGTTGCTTGTAATAAAAGATGAATTGTAAGAGGCAAAAGGTTTATAAGGGAATGAAAATAGGGTATATTTTTATCATTCTATTGCTTCTTGTAGCCTGCAAACCTTATGATGATTATAAGGAAAGAGGACATTGGAAGCAATTGAAAGAAAACGAACGTATAGGTTTTTATTGGCGGCATAATGACAAAATCTATGCTGCCTTAGGTGATTCTGCCGTCCTTATCAAGTATGTTAAGCCTATGGAAGATGTCGATATAACGACCTTCTATGTGAATAAAGAAACTACCAATGGGATGGAGAATTATGCTAAGGATAAGAAGAATGTTTATTATCCTTTGCATGCAATATGCGTTGATGCTGACAGCTATGGTTATGAGTATGCTACAGAGCCTATTGTCGAGGATGCCTTCCCTTCTTCTTTCAGATATATAGGGGATGGGAAAGGAACAGATGGGTATACGATGTATAGATATGGTAGGCGAGAAGACAAGTGAACGAGTTTGCTTGAGAGAAAGACACAGTAACAAAAGAACAGCGGTTTGCGTATAGAATAACACGTAACTCGTTTACTTGTAGACTTGTTAACTCGTCCACTTACAACATAGTTATCAATAACATAACAAGCAACTCGTCTACTTGTAGACTTGTTAACTCGTCAACTTGCATGAAAGACACAGTAACAAAAGAACATCGATTTGCGTATAGAATAACAAGCAACTCGTCCACTTGTCCACCTGTAAACTTGTCAACTTGCATGATACTATTACTCCGCACATATGGTGCTAACGCTTCGCACGAGTGGTGCTAAGCGATGGCACAAAGTGTGCGGAGCAACTATAGCGAAGTAGAAGATGGGATATAAGCTGATTGATAGACGAGTTAAAGAGTAGAAAAGTTGCTTGTTAAATTCTGATTTCCTTTTTCTATCTTTCTCACAAGCAACTCGTCTACTTGTCCACTTGTCAACTCGTCCACTTACTTAATATCATCATATGCACGAATAGCCTGAAGGAAACGTGCATTGACATCTTCGAAAGTATAAAGACCGTCAGTATTCTGATTGAGACCCTTCAGTCTTAAAGAGAATACTTGTGGAGCATGCTGCAGGTCGAGTAGGGACATCTGCTTAAGTTGGTCTGTACTCTGATAAACAAGGTTTACGGCTACATAATCTTTACCAGCAGCGTTGACCCACTTCTCTAAAACAAGTTTAGAACCGATAGGAGTTTTCTTCTCGATAGAGTTAGGAAGTGAATACTCCTCAACGCCAAGGGCAGCGTCAACACTTGCGATGTTTGAATCGTGACCACAAAGGAAGGTAAACTTACGATCTTTGTCGTTCAGTTCGTCGTACATATACTGCAAAAGTGGGTGAGCCACGTTAACAGCAACGATAGGAGCAGTGAAAAGTACGTCGCCATACACGTCTTTAACCTTAGCAATCTTAGTCCAATCCTCAGTTGTGAGTTTATGACCAAAGGCAGCTTTTATACCATCTGGCTCCTCATAATACTGGAGGATAAAGGCGTCAGAAGCAGAGTTAGCATTCTTCAACGAACCCTTCATTCCTGGCTCTTGGTTGAGTTCAAGCGTAATCTGTGTATCGTTATTGACGAAGTCTTTTATTTCTCCTTTCTTATAATACTCACTTTGTTTCATGTCTAAGACCTTAGCAATGAGGTCGTAGCTCTCCTTCAGACCTTTGTTGATACCAACGAGTCCTTCCTTACCACCCATAGCATTGATTTGCTTCATAGCCTCAGTGCGGAAAGCCTCAGTACTCTTTGTGAGACGAGGGAAGAAGATTGGGTCCATCTTAGATGGTACATAGCGGTGGTTCACACGTAGGTTAGCCACTGGCATGAAGCCACCAGAGAAGTATTGTGCAGTAGCGATACA